>NZ_CP014205.2:618571-927857 GCF_001594225.2 Pseudomonas glycinae | reverse complement strand
ATTTCTTGCCATCGACCACGCGGGTGTCCAGGTGCGGCACGGACATCGGTGGCGAACCCACGGCGGCCTGGCTGTAAACCTTGGCCTGGTGATGCTTGACCACTTCCGGGTTGTCGCAACGCAGCCACTGGCCGCTGATCGGGAAACCGCCGAAGCCTTTGCTCTCTTCGATGCCCGAGGCTTGCAGCAGCGGCAGGGCCGCGCCACCGGCGCCGAGGAACACGAATTTGGCGTCGACTTCACGGCTGCTGCCGCTGTTGACGTCCTTGATGCTGACGGTCCAGCCGTTGGCGTTACGCTTGAGGCCGGTCACGCGCTTGCAGTACTTGACCTGGGCATCGGGTGCGCTGGTCAGGTGCTTGAGCAGCTGATTGGTCAGGGCGCCGAAGTTGACGTCGGTGCCGTTGATCACGCGGGTGGCGGCGAGCACCTGGTCTTTCGGACGACCCGGCATCATCAGCGGCATCCACTCGGTCATCTTCGCCTTGTCTTCGGTGTATTCCATGTCGGCGAAGGCGTGGTGCTTGCGCAGCGTATTGAAACGTTCCTTGAGGAACGACACGCCTTTCTCACCCTCGACGTAACTCAGGTGCGGCACCGGGCTGATGAAGGATTTGCACGAGCCGAACGTGCCTTTCCTGGTCAGGTACGACCAGAACTGCTTCGACACCTCGAACTGGGTGTTGATGTGCACGGCCTTCTTGATGTCGACGGTGCCGTCGGCAGCCTGCGGCGTGTAGTTCAGCTCGCACAGGCCGGCGTGGCCGGTACCGGCGTTGTTCCAGGGGTTGGAACTCTCCGCGGCACCGGAATCCATCAACTCGACGACTTCCAGCTTGATCGCCGGGTCGAGCTCTTTGAGCAGTACTGCGAGGGTGGCACTCATGATGCCGGCCCCAACCAGAACTACGTCGACTGCTTCGTTATGCGCCATTTAACGCGTCTCCAAAATCTGCAGCACCAAATTGTCGGCATGGCTGCCAGGCGTCCAGGGCAGGTCAGTTGAGCCCCGGGTATCCTTGGTCAGGTGTGCCATGTCCGAATCTTCGCAATTTTTCGCAACTTCGACGGATGCGTGCGGCCTGGCTTAAAGAGTCCCATGAACTCATTTCGGCACGGGGCTGGCAATTCGACTTATGGTCGAGACATCCGTTTGTGCAACCAAATCCGTAGCGGACAGGCTTCAGGCTCCGGTAGTCGAGGCGTTCCCGTTCCTGTGTCGTTGGGCTGTTTCAGACGCTAATGGTGCATGTTCAGACGCAAAACTATTCATTTGCTCGCCACACTCTTGTGAAGTTGTGAAAACCCGTTTTTTTCACGCTCTTTTGAAGACGTGAACCTCAAAAAGGGCTGTCCGGGGCTGGCACCGTGCCCGGAGGGGCAAACTACTCAGTGGCCGAGCGTCATGACAGCTCTGCAGATTCGCGAAAAGCGGGATTTGCCAGGGAAACAGCAAGCACGCCAGCTTCACTCGATCTGTGTGGGCGGCTCTCTGTGGGCGATTTGGATGCCAATGCAAGCGCATTGACGCTGTTGCGGGGCCCGATCAGGAGACGTCCTTATAATCGGGGGGAGATTGTATCGAAGAAATGCGTGGAGTTGGTCGAGTTTAATGACTTTTATTAGGCATCCGGTCAGATGCTCAACATCGCCTGAGCCCGTGCGCGTGGGCGCTGCTGTTCGACCCGGGCGCTGGCGGGCAGTGGCTGGTGCAGCCAGTTGAGACGGATTTCCTCGATTTCCACCCAGCCGTCACCCATCGGTTGCAGGCTGCATTGCTTGAAAGCCTGGCAATGGCCGTTGCGGTCGAGCAGGGCAAAGCTGCGGTGCAGCGGGCGTGGGGCGAACAACGAGATCAGATAGCGCATGGCAGTGTTCCTTTTGGGGATCTGTGAGGAAGATTGGCAAAGGGCCGTGACGCGCACGTGTATGGGGGGTGAAGAATCTGTGA
Organism: Pseudomonas glycinae; assembly: GCF_001594225.2. Taxonomy (GTDB): domain Bacteria; phylum Pseudomonadota; class Gammaproteobacteria; order Pseudomonadales; family Pseudomonadaceae; genus Aquipseudomonas; species Aquipseudomonas glycinae. Next base: position 925,906 of record NZ_CP014205.2, on the reverse strand, counting down.
CAGGAACCGCTGGCAGCGGGTTTTGTCTGAGATTTCAGTGCTGGTGACCCACAGTGGCCCACCGCTATACTGCCGGCCTGTCTGTGCCTGATTCTGGAGAGAAGAGCATGTTGCAACGCCTGTTGTTCGGTTTGATCACTGTGACCAGTTTGACTCTGGTTGGCTGCGCCCACAGCCCGCAACAACTGAGCCCGGAACCGAAGCTGACCACTCAGCTGGCACCGGTCGGCCACGGCCAGCCTGTCGTGGTTCGTGTGGTCGACGGTCGTCCGTCGCCAACCCTCGGCACCCGTGGCGGCCTGTACCCGGAAACCAGCGCCATCACTGTTCAGCGCGAGCAGATCCTGCCGAAGTTGCAGGCCCAGGCTGAGGCGGCCGTGCGTCTGCTCGGGTTCACTCCGACCAACAACGCGCCCAATGCACCGCAACTGACCGTGACCTTGTCGGAACTGAAATACCAGTCGCCGAAAGAAGGCATGTACGTGACCGAGGCCACCATCGGCGCGACCTTCCGCTCCGACGTGCAGAACGCCAACCGTCGCTACAGCGGCCGTTACGGTGCCTCGCTGGACCAGCGTTTCGGCATGGCGCCGAACCAGGAAACCAACACCAAACTGGTCAGCGACGTGCTGAGCGATGCGCTGACCCGTCTGTTCAAGGACCCGACCGTGGGTCAGGTCCTCGCCGAGTAAGTGTTCGGTTGATGTGAAAAAGCCCGGGGCCAGTGATGGCTCCGGGCTTTTTCGTTCAGGCGGCTTGTGAATAGAAGTCGAGAACGCTGACGCCGGTCAGCAGGTCGGTCTCGGGCAAGTCCGCATGCTGGTGCCCGCCGAGGGCGCAATACACCAGCCAGTGGCGATCCTGGACATTGAAGGCCAGGCTGCCGACGAAGGTTTGCTGCTCGTCGGACGGGGAGATGAGGTACAGGCGATCCTGGTTTTCAGCGTGAAGCATGTCGCGTTCCGTGTCGGTTTCGAGGCGCGCAGGGTGACTGAAACAAATGACGATGCCGTGACACAGGACAGCCATCGGTCGATTGGCGGGTTATTTGTCGTAAAGGGTAGGGCAGTCGGGGAGGGTTTCGGTAGAATCCGCGCCGCGGTCGTCGGTCTGGCGCTCGCCATACCGGTCTAGATTGAGGTCTGTGATGTCGCTGCACTTGATGACGCTGTTTACCGCCCATCCCGCCAAGCTGATCAACCTGTTGGCCCTGCTGCTGGCCTTTCCCGGCAGTTGGCTGCTGCACGCGACCCGCCGCCGTGAACAACGGGCCATGGCCAGTATCGCGGCCCAGCGTCAGAGTCAGCCGGATCAGGAACCGGTGCTCGATTGGGCGACCCTGCGCATGAACCGCTTCTTCTATCGCTTCGGTTTTGCCTGCCTGGGCCTGGCGTTGCTGGTGTCCTGGATCAGTACCCGCTTCTGAACGAAAAACGGCGCCCGAAGGCGCCGTTCTTGTATCCAGCCGACACCGCTTACAGCGGCAGGCCAGCCTTGACCCGGTACTGATTGCGCACCGGCGTCGCATATTGCAGCACCAGATACGGACGATGCTCTTGCGGGCAAGCGTCCAGACGGCTTTGCCATTCTTCCTGGGCCTTGGCCAGTTCCTCGGCACCGAACACTTCGGCAGCCTTCGGCACGTTCAGTTGCGGATCGGCATCAGCCCACTGCGCGTATGCCAGGTAATGCACCGGGAACAACCGGTAGCCGCCGAGAATCTGCTTGTCCATTTCGACTGCCAATTGCTTGGTGTCCTCGAACAGCTCGGTGATCGGCGCGGCGAAGTTCACGTGCACCCGGCCCTTGTAGCCGGTGATGCCCTTGGCAATGCTCACGTCATCCTCGCCCGGCGCCTTGCTGTAGGTGCCGGTGGTGGCGCGGATGTACAGCTCGCGGGCCTTGGCCTGGTCGCACGGGTCGTATTCGTAGCTGATCGACACCGGGGTCAGGTTCAGCGACTGAATGACTTCGCCGAACGGCTCGTCCTTGCGGCTCATGTGGAACATCTTGAGGATCGCCGATTCGGTACGGTCGTCGCCGTCCTTCGCGCGGCCTTCGGCCTGGGCGATCCAGATCGAGGCGCAATCGTTGCGGATCGAGTGGTTGATGTACGCCGACAGCAGTTGATACGCCGCCATTTTCTCGCGGCGCCCGGTGATCGAACGGTGCACGATGAAGCTCTTGTTCAGACGCATCAGATCGCTGACGAACGGCTTTTGCAGCAGGTTGTCGCCAATTGCAATGCGTGGGGTCGGCAGGCCGGCGTGGTACACGGCGTAGTTGACGAAGGCCGGGTCCATGACGATGTCGCGGTGGTTGGCGATGAACAGATAAGCGCTGCCGGACTTGAATTGCTCGACACCGGTGTAAGTCACGCCATCGGTGGCGCGCTCGATGGTGTGGTCGACGTAGAACTCGACCTTGTCCTGCAAAGTGGCCACGGAGGTCACATCGGCGAACTCACGACGCAGCCGATGGGCTATAAGTGGTTTGAGCATCCAGCCGAAGGCACCGGCAAAACGCGGGAAGCGGAAGTGGGTGAGGATATCTAGAAACGCCTTGTCGCCGAGCAGTCGCGCCAGTACCGCAGGTACTTCGCTGTCGTCGTAAGGTCGGATGGCATCGAATTCGCCCATCATGCTCTCTTGTTGGAAACGGCTAGGGTAAGTAAAGGTTTTGATCGAAAACCAACGGGGCACGGTCTGAAAAAGTAGCCAGACAAAAATAGCCCTGCAAATAGACCGGCGATTATACGCACAAGTCACCCGGGAGACCGCGATGCTGGAAAGCGCAGTATATGAATGTCCGTATTGTGGTGAAGAGGTCGAGACGACCGTGGATCTCTCCGCTGGCGACCAGACCTATATTGAAGACTGTCAGGTGTGTTGTCGGCCGATCACCTTTGTATTGCAGGTCCATGGAGAGGACTGGTTTCTGGAAGTCTTCAGCGAAAACGAGTGAGGCGCGCCCATGCAGCGAATCTACGAGCCGGAAAACCTGATGGAAGGCGAGATGCTCAAGGGCATGCTCGCCAGCGAGGGTATCGAGGCGCATCTGGTCGGGCGCGATCTGCTGGGCGGCACGGGGGAGTTGCCGATCTTCGGTTTGCTGGGCCTGTCGGTCGATAACGACCAGGCCGAATACGCCCGCGAGCTGATCCGTGCGTACAATGCCGCGCTGCCGCTGCCCGGCGATGAACCGGACAGTTATCCCGGGACGCTGGTCTGTTAGGCTGGCGTTCGTTTTGTTTGTGAGTCGTGCTGCCCCATGTGTGGACGTTATGCCCTGTTTCGCTGGAACCGCGATTTCGCGAGCCTGCCAGGTTTTCCTGCCGATCAGCAGGCGCAGTGGAACATTTCCCCCAACGATTCGGTGTTGATGCTGCGCGCCGAACTTGACGGCCAGCGCACGCTGGCCCGTGCCCGTTGGGGCCTGACGCCGCCGTGGCTGACCGACCTGTCACGCACGCCGGCCCACGCTCGGGCCGAAACCGTCGCCGAACAGCCGATGTTCCGTGAAGCCCTGCGGCTGCGGCGCTGTCTGCTGCCGGCCAACGGTTTCTACGAATGGCGCGGCAATGTGCGCAAACGGCCGTACTGGCTGACACCGGGGGAGGGGGCTTCGTTGTTTTTTGCGGCGATCTGGGAGGCGTATCCGGTGCAGGAGCAGGTGTGGCTGAGCACGGCGGTGATCACCCAGCCGGCGGCCAGTCAGCGCCGACCGTTGATTCTCGATGAGGCGGGGCAGGCGGCGTGGCTCGATCTTGAGACGCCGCTGCATGTCCTGCAAGGCCTGCTCGCCAGCGAACCCGCTGCCTTGCGCGAGCGGGTGCTGGCGAATCTGGTCAATGATCCGAAGCTCAACGGGCCGGAGTGTCTGACTCCGGCCTGATGTGTCGCTGCTCGCGGCCCATTCGCGAGCAAGCTCGCTTCCACACTGCATTTTCGGGACTCACACACGTTCTGATTACATGCTCCCCTGTGGGAGCGTGCTTGCTCGCGATAAGGTCCGAAGGACCTTCCGGCGTCTTTACACCTTGAACTGATTGATCAACCGCCGCTGCTGCTCCGCCAGTTTGGTCAGATCCGCACTCGCCGAACTCGACTCATCCGCACCACCCGCCACTTCATTGGCCACCTGACCGATATTGATCACGTTGCGGTTGATGTCGTCGGCCACCGCGCTCTGTTCTTCGGCAGCACTGGCGATCTGGGTGTTCATGTCGTTGATCACCGACACTGCCTGGGTGATGGTTTCCAGCGCTTCGGCTGCCTTGGCCGCGTGTTGCACGCTTTCGTCGGTGCGGTTCTGGCTGTCTTCCATGACCCGCACTACATCGCGAGTACCCTGTTGCAGTTGCTGGATCATGCTCTGGATTTCTTCGGTGGCCTTCTGGGTTTTCTGCGCCAGGTTGCGCACTTCATCGGCCACCACCGCGAAGCCGCGTCCTTGTTCACCCGCGCGGGCTGCTTCAATCGCCGCGTTGAGGGCCAGCAGGTTGGTCTGCTCGGCGATTCCGCGAATGGCGATCAGGATCGCGTTGATGTTTTCGCTGTCCTTGGCCAGCGTCTGCACCACTTCCACGGCCTTGCCGATTTCCACGGCCAGCACGCCAATCGAGTCGGAGGTGTCACGCACGATCTGCATGCCCTGACTGGCGGCCTGATCGGCATGGCTGGCGGCTTGTGCGGCCTGGGTCGCATTGCGCGCCACATCCTGCGCGGTGGCGGTCATTTCCTGCACGGCGGTGGCCACCTGATCGATCTCGGCCATCTGTTTCTGTATGCCGATATTGGTACGGATCGCGATGTCCGCCGTGTGCTCCGAGGAATCGCTGACGCTCTGCACCGACGACACCACCTGCGTGATCATCCCCTGCAACTTGGCGAGGAAGGTATTGAAGCCTTTGGCGATGGAGCCGAGTTCGTCGTTGCGATCACTGGTCAGGCGACGGGTCAGGTCGCCCTCGCCCTGGGCAATGTCGTCGAGCATGGTGACCATTTGCTTCAGGGGACGGGCGATGCCGTGGCCCACCAGCCAGATCACCAGCAGGCCGAGGCCGGCAATGATCAGGCCGACCATGGCCATGCCGAAGGTGTCGGATTTGCGCTGGGCATCGAGGTCGCCTTGCAGCTTTTGCAGATCAGCCATCACCGCGTCGAGCGGCAGTTGCAGCATCAGTGTCCAGCGCGCGTCGGTCTGGCCGATGCCGAACGGCAGATACAACTCGATCCGGCCTTGCTCTTTATTGACGGTGTAAGTCACTTCGCCGCGCTTGAGATTGGCCATGTTGGCAATCTGCTGGGCGTCGAGGATGTCGCTGACCTTCTCGCCGAATTTGCTCGGGTCCTTGGTATAGGCGACGATCCGGCCGTTGCTGCCGATCAGGGCCATTTGCCCGGCGCCGCTGTAGAGTTTCTGGTTCGCGCCCAGGAGCATTTCCTGAATGAAGTTCACCGACAGGTCGGCCCCGACGATGCCCTGGAACGCGCCGTTGAGCATGATCGGTTCGATGAAGGAGGCGAGCATGACGATCTTGTCACCGACCTTGTACGGGGCCGGATCGATCACGCAGGATTTCCTGGTTTCTTTCGAGCACAGGTAATACTCGCTGGCGCGCACGCCGGTGGACAGGACTTTCTGGTCGTCGACGTCCACCAGTTTGTCCAGGCCCAGGGTGCCATCGTCGTTGCGGAACCACCACGGCAGGAAGCGCCCGTTGGCGGGATCGATCCCGACAACCTGAGTGCCGACGTAGGCCGCGTCATTGTGGTCCAGTGCGTTCTTTTCCCAGCCGATGTAGGTGCCGAGAATCTTCGGATTCTTCTCGACGTTTTCCTTGATCAGGCTGATCAGTTGCTCGCGGCTGACGTTCAGGCGTGGCTGGCCGTCGGCGCCCGGCGTGCCGAGCAGGGCGTTGACGCGTACCAGTCCGCCGGCGATCAACAGTGGCGCTTCCAGTTCGCGCTGGATCTGGCTGACCTGGGTCTGCGCCAGCGACGTCAGGCGCTGTTCGATGACTTGCTCGAACTGGGCCTGGGTCCGTTGCTGGACCATTTCCTGGGTGCGGGCACCGGAGAACAGCGCGTACAGCACCAACGCGGCGACTACGCTGAGCACGATGGCGCCGGCCAGGGCAGCCACGGAAAACTGGATCGACTTGAACTTCATGGGAGCTCCGCACGCGAGAGGACGTCTGCGCTGTTGTATCGGCAGCCACTATTGAGCCATGAGGTATAGAGAGAGTAATTGCAGCGCAATGTCGCAAATGGATCAGTGAGCGACGCAGTTGCAGCGGGCTTGTCGGTGGATATGAATGTTTTCCTACAGGTCAGAAGGAGGTCTTCTGAAATCAGGTGCAACACGTCCGTTGTATCTGGCGTCGATACCATTACCCGCCTAGGATACGCGGCAGGTTTTCAGGGAGCTTTTGAATGAACAAGACATTGGTTGTAAGTGCACTGAGCGCAGCGCTGTTGCTGGCCGGTTGTCAGTCGGTCAACACCACCAGCGGCGGTGCCGTGGGCGTCGAGCGCAAGCAGTACATGTTCAGCATGCTGTCCTCGCAAGAGGTCGACCAGATGTATGCCCAGTCCTATCAGAAGACCGTGGGCGAAGCGTCCAGCAAAGGCGTGCTGGACAAGACCAGCAACGATGCCAAACGTGTTCAGGCGATTGCCAACCGCTTGATCGCTCAGGCGCCGAACTTCCGTCCGGATGCGGCGCAATGGCAGTGGGAAGTGAACCTGATCAAGAGCGACGAGCTCAACGCCAACTGCGGGCCTGGCGGCAAGATCATTTTCTACACCGGTCTGATCGACAGCCTGAAACTCACCGACGATGAAATCGCCGCGGTCATGGGCCATGAAATCGCCCACGCCCTGCGCGAGCATGGTCGTGAAGCCATGTCCAAGGCTTATGGCATCGAAATGGCCAAGCAGGGCGCCGGTGCGTTGCTCGGCCTGGGTCAGGACAGCCTGGCGCTGGCCGACACCGTGGCCAACTACGGCATGACGCTGCCCAACAGCCGCGCCAACGAGAACGAGGCCGACCTGATCGGTCTGGAACTGGCCGCGCGTGCCGGGTACAACCCGAATGCCGCCATTACCCTGTGGAACAAGATGAGCAAGGCCTCTGAAGGCGCGCCGCCGGAGTTCATGAGCACTCACCCGTCTTCCAGCAGCCGCACGGCTGCGTTGCAGGCGGCGATTCCGAAGGTCATGCCGCTTTACGAGAAAGCGCCCAAGTCCTGAAACCATGATCGCTCCCACACTGAGTGGGGGAGCGATCTGCCGGATCAAACCCAGCCGCTGCTCTGCATTGCCTTGTAGACCGCGACGATTGCCAGGATCAGGAACGCCGAGGCGGCCAGTCGACGGATCAGGGTCAGTGGCAGTTTCTCCGCTGCAAAATTACCCGCCAGTACCACCGGCACGTTGGCGATCAGCATGCCCGCCGTGGTGCCGATGATCACCAGCCACAGCTCCGGGTATTGCGCCGCCAGCATCACGGTAGCGATCTGGGTCTTGTCACCGATTTCCGCGAGGAAGAACGCAATCAGCGTGGTCAGGAATGGCCCGAACTTGCGGGCGGTGCTGGCTTCATCGTCATCCATCTTGTCCGGCACCAGCGTCCACAGGGCGGTGGCGGCGAAACTTGCGGCGAGAATCCAGTGCAGGACGGAATCGGAGAAGAAGCTGCCGAACCAGGCGCCGACCGCACCGGCTGCCGCGTGGTTGGCCAGGGTCGCAGCCACGATACCGGCGATGATCGGCCAGGGTTTGCGGAAGCGAGCGGCGAGAATCAGCGCGAGCAGTTGCGTCTTGTCGCCGATTTCGGCCAAGGCAACGATTGCGGTGGGAACGAGTAACGAGTCCAGCATCAGGATTTCCTAAGGGGCGGGTCGACACGGCTATGACACGTACAGCCTTCCCGCCCCGGGTAAGGTGTGCGTGTCATAGGTCTTGTCAAACCCTGCGATCCGTCTGGTGCGGACGCTTGGGTCGCATACGCCATGATCTGAGGATCAAGTATGTTGACGTATGCCGGACGAGCTTGGCGCTCGTGGGAGACTACTCCCCTAGGACGGAGCGGATTCTGCCTAGGCGCAATCCATTCGGCAAGTGCTAATTTTCAGCCGCGCTTGGCCCGGTAAATCCGGAAACCATTGCCTTCGGCCTTGATCGCGCAGACTCCGAGATGCTCCTCGATCAGCGGCTGGTATTTCAGGAAGCTGTTGGCAACCAGACGAAGTTCGCCGCCGTTTTTCAGATGTTTGGCCGCTTTTCGCAGCAAATTCTCGGTGGCGAAATAATCGGTGTGGACGCCGACATGGAACGGTGGATTGCTCAGAATCGCGTTCAAACCCATCGGCGCGGCGTCGATGCCGTCACCGGTCAGCACCTCGGCTTCCAGACCATTGGCGGCCAGGGTCAGCCGGCTGCTGGCGGCAGCGAAGGCATCAACGTCGAGCAACGTGACCTGATTGTGCGGGTAACGGCGCTTGACCGCCGCGCCAAGCACGCCGGCACCGCAACCGAAGTCCAGCAAATGACCGCTCGGCAGTTTGTCCAGGTGTTCCAGCAGCAGGGCGCTGCCGCGATCCAGTCGGCCATGGCTGAACACGCCCGGCAGGCTGATGACTGTCAACGGGCCTTCGGCCAGCGGCAGTTCGTAGGTTTGCGCCAGGCTTTCCAGCGGTTTGGCTTCAGGTGCGTTGGCCACCGTCACTTGCCACAGCTGACAGTGTCGTGCGCTGTCGAGCTTGCGCGGTTTGCCGAACGGGTTGAGCTGTTTGGAGGCGCCTTCGATACCGCTGCGTTTCTCCCCGACCAGATACACCTCACGCCCGGCCAGACGCGAAGCCACGGCATTGAGGATGTAATCGGTCAGGTCCTTGGCCTTGGGCAGGAACACCACGGCGTTGGTGAATTCGCGCTCCGGCACGTTCACGCCAAAATGGCTACGCCCTTCGAAGCGCGCTTCGAGCGCAGCCTGATCGCCGGCATGCCAGCACCAGCCAAACGCCTCGGGCAGGCGCCCCAAAAGATCATCGGCAGGCAAACCGGCCAACAACACCGAACCCTGGAATAACTCGGCCTGACGAAGCAGTACTTCACTGCGCGGATCCATAACTGCTCCTGTGAAAAAAAGTGCCGCAGTTTATCAACTGACGACCCGCAGCGCCTTACCGCTGTAGAACGCCTGGGTGTTTTCAACCAGTTGGCCGACGATTCGCTGCCGCGCTTCGCGACTGCCCCAGGCATTGTGCGGGGTGACAATCAGGCGCGGGATGTCGGCGGCCAGCAGCGGATTGCCGTTGGTCGGTGGTTCGACGCTCAACACATCGGTGGCCGCGCCGCCCAGATGACCACTGCGCAGAGCATCGGCCAGGGCCTGTTCATCGATCAACCCGCCACGGGCGGTGTTGACCACGAAGGCGCCGGGTTTCATCGAAGCGAGTTCGCGGGCGCCGATGAAGTGCCGGGTGTGTTCGTTGAGCGGGCAGTGCAGGGTGAGGGCGTCGATTTGCGGCAGCAATTCTTCCAGTGGCAGGCGATCCGGACGGGCCGGGCGCCCCGGAATCTGCCCCAGCAACACGCGCATGCCGAAGGCTTCGGCCAGTCGCGCGACCGCGCCGCCGAGTTCGCCATGACCGAGCAAGCCAAGGGTTTTACCTTCCAGCTCGACGATCGGGTAATCCAGCAGGCAGAACTGTTTTGCTTGCTGCCAGCGGCCTTGGCTGACGGCTTTTTGATAATCGGCCAGACGCGTGGCGAGGTTGAGCAACAGCATGATCGTGTGCTGCGCCACCGACGGCGTGCCGTAACCCTGACAGTTGCACACGGTGATGCCGTGGGCGCGGGCGGCGGCCAGATCGACGTTGTTGGTACCGGTGGCGGTGATCAGGATCAGCTTCAGCTGTGGGTTGGCGGCCATGGCGGCGGCGTCGATCAGGACCTTGTTGCTGATCGCCACGGTCGCACCTTGCAGGCGTTCGGCAACCTGCGCAGGCAACGTCTGGGCGAACAGTTGCAGATCGCTGAAGCAGTCACGCAAAGGGCTCAGATCGAGATCGCCAAGATCCAGCGAAGGGTGATCGAGGAATACGGCGCGGTGGGCGTTCGTCATCAACTGTACCTGTCGTGCTTTGAAGGGAAGGCGTAATCTGCCGAGCCTACCAGATGAAACAACTCGTTACGCTTGGCCGAAAGGAGCCCCCATGTACTGGACCGAATTCTTGACCGTTGCCCTGATCCACCTGCTGGCCGTCGCCAGTCCCGGTCCTGATTTCGCCGTGGTGGTGCGCGAAAGCGTGACTCACGGGCGTCGTGCCGGAACCTGGACGGCGTTGGGCGTGGGCACGGCGATTTTTCTGCACGTCGGTTATTCGTTGCTGGGGATCGGGTTGATCGTTTCCCAATCGATCGTGCTGTTCAACGCCTTGAAATGGGCAGCCGCCGCGTACCTGCTGTACATCGGCTTCAAGGCCCTGCGCGCGCAACCGGCGAAAACCGTCGCCGATGATCTGCACAAAGAGGCCGGCGAGCGCACCGCACGTGGCGCGTTCACCTCGGGCTTTGTGACCAACGGTCTGAACCCGAAAGCCACGCTGTTCTTCCTGTCTTTGTTCACTGTGGTGATCAACCCGCACACACCGCTGACGGTGCAGGCCGGTTACGGGATCTATCTGGCTGTCGCGACCGCCACCTGGTTCTGCCTGGTGGCCATGTTGTTCAGCCAGCAGCGCGTGCGCGCCGGTTTCGCCCGTATGGGCCACTGGTTCGACCGCACCATGGGCGCGGTGCTGATCGCCATCGGCGTGAAACTCGCGTTCACCGAAATGCATTGATCCTGCGGTGACGTAACGGATTCCGGCAAATGCTGGCGCAAAGCTAGCATTTGTACGGCTCTGCAAATCATTCCTTTGGCTGATTTGGCTGACGTATAACGGTTCTAGAGTACGAAACTCCAACGCCAACACCGTGCAGTCAGAAAAGGGATTCTTATGTTGCAGACTCGCGTTATTCCGCCCGCCGAAGGGGCGTACCAGTATCCACTGCTGATCAAACGGCTGCTGATGTCGGGCGCCCGTTACGAGAAAACCCGCGAGATCATCTACCGTGACCAGCTGCGCTACAGCTACCCGACCCTGATCGAGCGCGTCGCGCGGCTGGCCAACGTGCTGACGGCGGCCGGCGTAAAGGCGGGTGACACCGTGGCGGTAATGGACTGGGACAGCCATCGCTACCTGGAGTGCATGTTTGCGATCCCGATGATCGGCGCGGTGATTCACACCATCAACGTGCGTCTGTCGCCGGAACAGATCCTCTACACCATGAACCACGCCGAGGACCGCTTCGTGCTGGTCAACAGCGAGTTCGTCGGGCTGTATCAGGCCATCGCGCCGCACCTGACCACGGTGGAGAAAACCCTGCTGCTGACCGATCTTCCGGAAAAAACCGCCGATCTGCCGAATCTGGTCGGCGAATACGAGCAATTGCTGGCGGCCGCCAGTCCCCAGTACGACTTCCAGGATTTCGACGAGAACTCGGTCGCCACCACGTTCTACACCACGGGCACCACCGGCAATCCGAAAGGTGTGTATTTCACCCATCGGCAACTGGTGCTGCACACCATGGGCGTGTCGACCATCATGGGCGCCATCGACAGTGTGCGGCTGCTGGGTACCAACGACGTGTACATGCCGATCACCCCGATGTTCCATGTGCATGCGTGGGGCTTGCCGTATGTGGCGACCATGCTCGGGCTCAAGCAGGTCTATCCGGGGCGTTACGACCCGGAGTTCCTGGTCGAGCTGTGGCGCAAGGAAAAGGTCACGTTCTCACATTGCGTGCCGACCATCCTGCAGATGGTGCTCAATGCTAAAGGCGCGCAGGGCACCGATTTCGGCGGCTGGAAAATCGTCATCGGCGGCAGTGCCCTCAATCGCACACTCTATGAAACAGCCAAGAGCAAGGGCATTCAACTGACGGCCGCTTACGGCATGTCGGAAACCGGGCCACTGGTTTCGTGCGCGCATCTGAACGACGAATTGATGGCAGGCACCGAAGACGAGCGCACCACTTACCGGATCAAGGCCGGCGTGCCGGGGCCATTGGTCGAAGCAGCCATCGTCGACACCGAGGGCAATTTCCTCCCGGCGGACGGCGAGACCCAGGGCGAACTGGTGCTGCGCGCACCGTGGCTGACCGAGGGCTACTTCAACGAACCGCAGAAGGGCGCCGAGCTGTGGGCCGGCGGCTGGCTGCACACCGGCGACGTGGCGACGCTCGACGCCATGGGCGTGATCGACATCCGCGACCGGATCAAGGACGTGATCAAGACCGGCGGCGAGTGGATCTCTTCTCTGGACCTCGAAGACCTGATCAGCCGGCACGTCGCGGTACGTGAAGTAGCAGTGGTGGGGATCGCCGATCCGCAGTGGGGCGAGCGCCCGTTTGCCTTGCTGGTGGTGCGCGAAGGGCACGTTATCGGGGCGCGCGAGCTCAAGGAACACCTCAAGCCGTTCGTAGAACTGGGGCACTTGAGCAAGTGGGCGATTCCGAGTCAGATCGCGCTTGTTACTGAAATTCCCAAGACCAGTGTCGGCAAGCTCGACAAGAAGCGCATCCGCCTCGACATCACCGAATGGCAGGCCAACAACAGCACCTTCCTCTCGACGCTTTGAGCGTCCGCTGGCGCGCCGAAAACGGCGCGCCAGACCCACCAAGCAAGCGCTTGGCTTGTGAAATCCGAATTTTCAGCCATCCTTGCCGTGCCGACATGTGTCGGACTGGCGAAAGGACTGTTCCAGAGTGGCCGGCAGCTGCAAATCACACTTTAGAGGGATCAAGCAGTACCACCTGCTGGCTATAGTCCGCTCAAGGATTTTTAAGAACGGGGCACACGCACAAACGGGGCGATGCAACATTGAAGCGATTTCGGGAAGCCTCTGGCACCCGGTCCTTCAGGCGTTTTTAAAAGTACTCACTGCCATAACAATAATGCACATGGAGTAGCGTCGATGACCTCAGTAAACCAGTTCTGGCGCCGGGCAAAGCTGCCTCTGGCCGTCAGTCTTGCTTCTTCGCTCGCCGGGCCCGCATTCGGCGTCAGTTTCAACGTCGGTGAAATCGAAGGCCAGTTCGACTCCTCCCTGTCGATCGGTGCCAGTTGGTCCACCCAGAGCCCGAACAAGAACCTCATCGGCGTCAACAATGGCGGTCACGGTCTGTCCCAGACTTCCGACGACGGCCACGCCAACTTCAAGAGCGGCGAAACCTTCTCGAAGATCTTCAAGGGCATCCATGACCTTGAACTGAAATACGGCGACACCGGCGTGTTCGTCCGTGGCAAGTACTGGTACGACTTCGAACTGAAGGACGAGAGCCGCGAGTTCAAGGACATCAGCGACAGCAACCGCAAGGAAGGCGCCAAGTCTGCCGGCGGCCAGATCCTCGATGCCTTCGTCTACCACAACTACGCGATCGCCGATCAGCCGGGCTCCGTGCGTCTGGGCAAACAGGTGGTGAGCTGGGGTGAAAGTACCTTCATCGGTGGCGGCATCAACTCGATCAACCCGATCGACGTTTCCGCGTTCCGTCGCCCAGGCGCCGAGATCAAGGAAGGCCTGATCCCGGTCAACATGTTCTACGTGTCCCAGAGCCTGACCGACAACCTGTCGGCCGAAGCCTTCTATCAGCTGGAATGGGACCAGACCGTCGTCGACAACTGCGGTACGTTCTTCTCCCAGCCGGACATCATTGCCGACGGCTGCACCGACAACTTGCGCGTACTCAACAAGCGCTCGCAGATCCCGGCCATTGCCCTGGGGCCATTGGCGGCCAACGGTGTCAACGTCAATGAAGAAGGCGTGCTGGTGCCGCGCGGCGCCGATCGCGATGCGCGCGACAGCGGCCAGTGGGGCGCGTCCCTCAAGTACATGTTCGAACCGCTGGACACCGAATTCGGTGCCTACTTCATGAATTACCACAGCCGTGCGCCGATCTTCAGTGCCACTGGCGCGCCGCAATCGGTGTACAACGGCGTAGCCGCATTGCCAGGTCCGTTTCAGGCACTCGGGCCGCTGCTGGTCGCGGGCAATTCGAAGTACTTCGTCGAGTACCCTGAAGACATCCGCCTCTACGGTCTGAGCTTCTCCACCACCTTGCCTACCGGTACGGCGTGGAGCGGTGAGATCAGCTATCGCCCGAATGCACCCGTGCAACTTAACTCCACCGACATCCTGTTCGCCGGTGTGCGTCCGCTGGGTGGCCCTTACGCCAACGCATCGCTGCTCAATGGCGTGCCGGGCCAGGATCTGCATGGCTACGAGCGCAAGGAAATCACTCAACTGCAAACCACCTTCACGCACTTCTTCGATCAGGTCATGGGCGCCAGCCGTCTGACCCTGGTGGGTGAAGTGGGCATGACTTACGTGGGCGGCCTCGAAAGCCGATCCGACAAGCGCTATGGCCGCGATCCGGTCTATGGCCCGGGCGAGCTGCCAGCCACCGGTACCACCAACACCTGCGTCAACATCCTCAACAACGGCACCATCAACGGTGCCGGACCAGGTTCGCCGCAGAACAACCGCAGCCGCAATTGCGACAACGACGGTTTCACCACGTCGATGTCCTGGGGCTACCGCGGCCGTGCGATCTGGGAATACAACGATGTCTTCGCCGGTGTGAACCTCAAGCCGAACGTGGCCTGGTCTCACGACGTCAGCGGCTACTCGCCAGGCCCTGGCGGCAACTTCGAGGAAGGTCGCAAGGCCGTCAGTCTGGGCGTCGATGCCGAGTATCAGAACACCTACACCGCGAGCCTGGCGTACACCAACTTCTTCGACGGCAAGTACACCACCGTGGATGACCGCGATTTCGTGGCGCTCAGCCTCGGCGTGAACTTCTAAGCACTGCATTTCAGGACGAACGAATTTATGAAAATAACAAAGAGTCTGTTCCACGCCGGTGTTCTGAGCCTGTCGCTGCTGGCGACCGGCGTCATGGCGGCGGTGCCTGCCGCCGAAGCGGACAAGCTGGGCAAGAGCCTGACCCCGATGGGCGCCGAAATGGCCGGTAACGCCGACGGCTCGATCCCGGCCTGGAAACCGATGCCGAAAAATGCCGGCACCGTCGACAGCAAAGGTTTCCTGTCCGATCCGTACGCCAGTGAGAAACCGCTGTTCACCATCACCAAGCAGAACGTCGATCAGTACAAGGCCAAGCTCGCGCCGGGCCAATACGCGATGTTCCAGCGCTATCCTGACACCTTCAAGATGCCGGTCTATCCGTCCCATCGCGGTGCCACCGTGCCGGATGCGGTGTTCGCAGCCATCAAGAAGAACGCCACCACCACGACCCTGGTGTCGGGCGGTAACGGTCTGGAAAACTTCGATACCGCCGTGCCGTTTCCGATTCCGAAAACCGGTGTGGAAGTGATCTGGAACCACATCACCCGCTATCGCGGCGGCAGCGTGACGCGTCTGGTGACCCAGGCCACGCCGCAACCGAACGGCTCGTTCAGCCTGGTGTACTTCCAGGACCAGTTCGTGTTCCGCGACAAGATGAAGGATTACGATCCGGCGAACCCGGGCAACATCCTGTTCTACTTCAAGCAGAAAGTGACCGCGCCGGCACGTCTGGCCGGTGGCGTGCTGCTGGTGCACGAAACCCTCGACCAGGTGAAGGAACCGCGTTCGGCGTGGGTCTACAACGCCGGTCAGCGTCGTGTGCGCCGCGCACCGCAAGTGTCCTATGACGGCCCGGGTACCGCGGCGGACGGCCTGCGTACCTCCGACAACCTGGACATGTTCAACGGCGCACCGGATCGCTACGACTGGAAACTGGTCGGCAAGCAGGAGATGTACATCGCCTCCGACAGCTACAAGCTCGACGATCCGAAACTCAAGTACACCGACATCATCAAGGCCGGGCACATCAACCAGGATCTGGCGCGTTATGAACTGCGTCGCGTCTGGCACGTGACCGCGACCCTGAAGGAAGGTCAGCGTCACATCTACGCCAAGCGTGACTTCTTCATCGACGAAGACACCTGGCAAGCCGCTGTCATTGACCACTACGACGGTCGTGGCCAACTGTGGCGCGTCGCCGAAGCGCACGCCGAGAACTACTACGACAAGCAAGTGCCGTGGTATGCCCTGGAAACCCTCTACGATCTGCAATCCGGTCGTTATCTGGCGCTGGGCATGAAGAACGAAGAGAAGCAGGCGTATGACTTCGGTTTCAGCGCCAACACCAGCGACTTCACCCCGGCCGCCCTGCGTCAGGATGGTGTTCGCTAAGCAGCTGTAAACCGAGGCCGCATCCTCGTGAATACGCCCCGACTGGTTCGGGGCGTTTTTTTTGCTATCAGTTTTTCCGTAGGCTTTTTGTAGCCATTTGTAGCAACGACCTTCATAACCGCTCCGTTTAAGGCTAGTCTGCGGACATCTGCTACGCCGCCAACAGCCATACGAACAAGAGCCGGCCATGACTGATCTGTCCCCACTTCCGGGTCCCGCAAGCGTTGCCGTCGCGGCACTGGACGGGCGTTTTTTTCGCCCGCCGCTACCCGATGGCTACGTGCTGCGACCCCGTTTGTGCGAGCGCCTGAGTGCGGGGCTCGGAGGGCGCCTGTTGCTGGTCAGCGCACCGGCCGGTTTTGGCAAGAGTTCGCTGGCGGTGGAGTTCTGCCAGAGTTTGCCGGCGCACTGGCAAAGTCTGTGGCTGGGCCTGAGCGCTCGCGACAGTGACCCGGGACGCTTTCTCGAGCGCTTGCTCGAGGGCCTGCAAGACTACTTTCCCGAACTCGGCAGCCGCGCACTCGGTTTATTGAAAATGCGCCAGCGTCATCAGCCATTCGCCTTCGAGGAATGGCTCGACGGCTTGCTCGATGAGCTGGCCCTGCACCTGCTACCGACCTCGCCGTTGCTGCTCGTACTCGACGATTACCACCTCGCGCAAGGGCCGGTGCTTGATCGTTGCCTGCAGTTTTTCCTCAACCATTTGCCCGATGGTCTGCTGGTCATGGTCACCAGTCGGCAGCGCCCGGACTGGCACCTGGCCCGTCTGCGCCTGTCGCGCCAGTTGCTGGAACTGCACGAACAGGATCTGCGCCTGACCCACGACGAAGCCCTGGCACTGCTCGATCGTCACAGCAGCTCACTGCGTGGCGAGGCGCTGGAAAACCTGATCCAGCGCAGCGAAGGCTGGGTGGCCGGGTTGCGATTCTGGCTGCTGGCGATTTCTGAAGCCGGCACCGAATCGGCCTTGCCTCAAGCGTTGAGCGGCGGGGAAGGGCTGATCCGTGAATACCTGCTGGAGGAAGTCATCGACTGCCTGCCCGCCGTGGTGCAGGCGTTCCTTTATGACACCGCACCGCAGGAGCGCTTTTGCAGCGAGCTGTGCGACGCGGTGCGCGAATCCCATGACAGTGCCGAGATCCTGCGTTTTCTCCTGGCACATCAGGTATTCCTGGTGCCGTTGGACGAGCACGGGCACTGGTATCGTTATCACCATCTGTTTTCGGATTTGCTGCGCAGTCGTCCCGTCGCCGGGGCGCTGGTACCGGCGGCCACGCTGCACCTGCGCGCTTGCCGCTGGTTCAATGCCCAGGGCCTGCTGGATGAAGCGGTGGAACAGGCATTGCGTGCAGGGCATCTGGACGTTGCGGCGAATCTGGTACAGAACCTGTCCGAAGAACAACTGCTGGCCGAGCAGAACGTCGGTATGCTGCTGCGCTGGAAAATGGACTTGCCTGACAGCCTGCTGATCAGCACCCCGCGCCTGATCGTGTTGTACAGCTGGGCGTTGGGACTGGCCTGTCAGCTCGACGCGGCCGAAGAACTCGCCAGTCACCTGAGCCGGTTTCTGCCGGCACCTTCTGCCACTGCACAGAAATCGATGTTGGCCCAATGGCTGGCGCTCAAGGGCATCATCGCCCGTGGGCGGGGCCATCGCGAGCAGACCATCGAATATTGCAGCGAGGCACTGGAAAGCCTGCCGGCCAAGCGCTACGGCCAGCGCCTGATGTGCCTGTCGACCTTGTCCAACCTCGCGATCGCCGACGGTGATCTGTGGCGTGCACGGGGCCTGAACCGCGAGTCGCTTGAACTGGCGCAGCGGGTCGGCAATCCATTGTTCGAGGCGCTGGCGCATTATGATCGTGCCCGCGTCCTGCAGGCACGGGGCGAAATCCTGCGCGCGCTCGATGAAGTGCGCCAAGGGCTGGAGCGCTTGCGCGGCTTGTCCGTACAGCGGTTGTACGCCGTGCGTGCGCGACTGACGCTGTACGAGGGTTTTCTGCTGGCCATGCGGTTGCAGCCGCAGGCGGCAAGGGTGCGATTGCAGGCAGGCCTGACTGAAGCGCGGGCCTGTCGCGACATCAGCGTGCTGATCGGTCACTGCGTGATCGCCCGCCTGGACGGCAACAGCGGTGATTACGCCCGGGCTTTCGCCGAACTGGCAGAAGCCGAGCGTCTGATGCACATCTGGGATGTGCCACCGATCTACTATCTGGCGATGATTACTCTGGTCAAATGCGAGTTGTGGCTGGCGCAGGGGCGGATTGACCTGGCCGAAGCCTGGCTGGCGCGACTGGGCCAGACCTACACCGGCGAACGCGCGGCGGCTCCGCCGGAGTTTCATCCGCAGCTGCCGTTGCATGTCGAATTGCAGCAGGCGCTGCTGGATGTCATTCAGGGGCAGCCGATGCTTGCTGAGGGTCGGCTGAACGTGCTGCTGGAGAACGGCCAGCAAACCGGACGACAGCTGCTCAGCGTGATGGCGTTGACGCAAAAAGTGGCGTTGCTGCTGGCGGATGGGCGCGAACCCGAAGCCCGCAAGGCGTTGAGTCAGGCGCTGGAAGCGGCGGCCGGCGGGGTCCTGCAACCCTTCGATGCGCTGGTCAAAGAACATGCGGACTGGCTGCGGGGGCAATTGTCTCTGACCGCACCGACACCTGTCGGTCAGCAATTGCTCGAGCATTTTCCCCAGACGCCGGCTCGCTCGACTGCGGAGTCGGCCGTCACTGAACAGCTCAGCAGTCGAGAGCTCGCCGTTTTGCGGTTGATTGCTCGGGGTTGCTCGAATCAGGAAATCAGCGATCAGTTGTTCATCTCGCTGCACACGGTTAAAACCCATGCCAGCCATATCAACAGCAAGCTGGGAGTGGAGCGCCGGACACAGGCGGTGGCGCGGGCCAAAGAACTCGGAGTTTTGAGCTGAGACTTCGGGCTCGATCAAGGCAAACAAAAACGCCCCGAATCAATCGAGGCGTTTTTGTTGTATGACCCGCGAGCGGGCCGGGGGAAAACGTTGTATCAGGCGACCAGATCGTTGGTGTTGAAGTCGTTTACGCCCACCAGCTGGATTTCAAAGTCTGCACCAGCGTTGCCACTGACGTTGCCCGATAGTACGTGGTCGATGAAGCGCAGTTGACCTGCTCCGGTGAAATCGGCAGCACCGATAAAGCTGAACCCGTTGAAACCGGCAGTCAGCAAGTTGGCATCAAACTGAGTCAGGTCGATCTTGTCTCCCTGCAGGCTGTTGAAGTCAGTGATGACGTCACGGTTGGCTCCGATGCCCATTTGATTGACCGCCGCAAACACGAACGTGTCGGCCCCCGCGCCACCCGTGAGGATGTCGGCCCCGGCACCGCCGTCGAGGACGTTGTTGCCCGAGTTGCCGGTGATCTGGTTGTTCAGTGCGTTGCCGGTACCGTGCAAGTTGGCGCTGCCTTGCAGGATCAGGTTTTCGACATTGTTGGTCAGGGTGTAATCGACCGACGCGTACACATAATCGATTTCCGATGCCGAAGTGCCGTTCTCGATGACCACGTCACCGACGTTGTCGACCACATAGATGTCGTTGCCGGCACCACCGTTCATGGTGTCGGCGCCGGCGCCGCCATTGATGATGTTGTTGCCGGCGTTACCGGTGATCACGTTGTTCAGCTCGTTGCCGTTACCCGACGTGTTGCCCATGCCGGTGAGCACGAGATTTTCGAGATTGGCGCCCAGTGTCCAGTCCACGGAGGACTGAACGGTGTCGATCTCGCCGACCACGGTGCTGGTTTCGAAGATTGCATCATTGATGCTGTCGACGATGTAGGTGTCGTTGCCGGCCCCGCCGACCAGAACGTCGCCGCCGCCGACGCCGCCGTCGAGGATATTGTCGCCGGAGTTGCCGGTAATCAGGTTGGCCAGGCTGTTGCCGGTACCGTTGATGTTGGCGGTGCCCTGCAGGGTGAGGTACTCGACGTTGGCGCCCAGGGTGTAACTGACTGTCGAGTAGACCGAGTCGATTTCCGAAGCCAGGGTGCTGGTTTCGATGATCACGTCACCGACGTTGTCCACCACATAGATATCGTTGCCGGCGCCGCCAACCATTGTGTCGGCTCCGGTGCCGCCGTTGAGGAGGTTGCTGTCGGCGTTGCCGATCAGGGTGTTGTCGAGGCTGTTGCCAAGCACGGTGAATACGCCGGCCCCCAGCACTGCGACGTTCTCCATGTTGTTCAGATTGCTCTGATTCAGGTCAATGGTATTAGTCTGCGCCGTGGCATTGAAGGTGATGGACAGGGTGTCGGTACCTTCATTGGCCAGTTCCTGCACCAGTGCCAGTTCGTCGAACTGGTCGAGGCTGTAGGTATCGTTGCCCTTGCCACCGATCATGGTGTCGAGGCCGGCGCCGCCGTCAAGAACGTTGTTGCCATCGTTGCCGGTCAGCACGTTGTTCAGGCTGTTGCCGACCGCGAAGGTGTTGCCGGTACCGGTCAGCGTGATGTTTTCAATGTTGGCGCCCAGCACATAGGAAACCGAGGCCAGGACACTGTCGATCTCGCTCGCCAGGGTGCTGGTTTCGACGACGACATCCCCGGCGTTGTCGACGATGTAGGTGTCGTTGCCTGTCCCGCCAATCAGGATGTCGGCCCCGGCACCGCCGTCGAGGACGTTGTTGCCCGAGTTGCCGGTGATCTGGTTGTTCAGTGCGTTGCCGGTACCGTTGAGGTTGGCGCTGCTTTGCAGGATCAGGTTTTCGACATTATTGGTCAGGGTGTAGTTGATCGACGCGTACACATAATCGATTTCCGATGCCGAAGTGCCGTTCTCGATGACCACGTCACCGACGTTGTCGACCACATAGATGTCATTGCCGGCACCACCGTTCATGGTGTCGGCGCCGGCGCCGCCGTTGATGACGTTGTTGCCGGCGTTACCGGTGATCATGTTGTCCCGCTCGTTGCCGGTGCCCGAAGTGTTGCCGGTGCCGGTGAGCACGAGATTTTCGAGGTTGGCGCCCAACGTCCAGTCCACGGATGACTGGACGGTGTCGATCTCGCCGACCACGGTGCTGGTTTCGAAGATTGCATCATTGATGCTGTCGACGATGTAGGTGTCGTTGCCGGCCCCGCCGACCAGAACGTCGCCGCCGCCGACGCCGCCGTCGAGGATATTGTCGCCGGAGTTGCCGGTAATCAGGTTGCCCAGGTTGTTGCCGGTACCGTTGATGTTGGCGGTGCCCTGCAGGGTGAGGTACTCGACATTGGCACCCAGGGTGTAGCTGATCGACGAGAGAACGGTGTCGATTTCCGACACCAGGGTGCTGGTTTCGACGACGACATCACCGGCGTTGTCGACGATGTAGGTGTCGTTGCCGGTCCCGCCAATCATGATGTCGGCCCCGGCACCGCCGTCGAGGACGTTGTTGCCCGCGTTGCCGGTGATCTGGTTGTTCAGCGCGTTGCCGGTACCATTGAGGTTGGCGTTGCCTTGCAGGACCAGGTTTTCGACATTGTTGGTCAGGGTGTAGTCGATCGACGCATACACATAGTCGATTTCCGATGCCGAGGTACCGTTCTCGATGACCACGTCGCCGATGTTGTCGACCACATAGATGTCGTTACCGGCGCCACCGTTCATGGTATCGGCCCCGGCGCCGCCATTGACGATGTTGTTGCCGGCGTTACCGGTGATCACGTTGTCCTGCTCGTTGCCGTTACCCGACGTGTTGCCCATGCCGGTGAGCACAAGATTTTCGAGATTGGCGCCCAGTGTCCAGTCCACGGAGGACTGAACGGTGTCGATCTCGCCGACCACGGTGCTGGTTTCGAAGATTGCATCATTGATGCTGTCGACGATGTAGGTGTCGTTGCCGGCACCACCGACCAGAACGTCGCCGCCACCGACGCCGCCATCGAGGATGTTGTCGCCGGAGTTGCCGGTGATCAGGTTGGCCAGGCTGTTGCCGGTACCATTGATGTTGGCGTTGCCCTGCAGGGTGAGGTACTCAACGTTGGCGCCCAGGGTGTAACTGACCGTCGAGTACACTGAGTCGATTTCCGAAGCCAGGGTGCTGGTTTCGATGATTACGTCGCCGACGTTGTCCACCACATAGATATCGTTGCCGGCGCCGCCAATCATGGTGTCGGCACCGGTGCCACCGTTGAGCAGGTTGCTGTCGCCATTACCGATGAGAGTGTTGTCGAGGCTGTTGCCAAGCACGTTGAACACGCCGGCCCCCAGCACTGCGACATTCTCCATGTTGTTCAGATTGCTCTGATTCAAGTCAATGGTGCTGGTCTGCGGCGTGGCATTGAAAGTGATGGACAGGGTGTCGGTACCTTCATTGGCCAGTTCCTGCACCAGTGCCAGTTCGCCGAACTGGTCGAGGCTGTAGGTATCGTTGCCTCTGCCACCGATCATGGTGTCGAGGCCGGCGCCGCCGTCGAGGACGTTGTTGCCATCGTTGCCGGTCAGCACGTTGTTCAGGCTGTTGCCGACCGCGAAGGTGTTGCCGGTACCGGTCAGCGTGATGTTTTCAATATTGGCACTCAGCACGTAGGAAACCGAGGCCAGGACACTGTCGATCTCGCTCGCCAGAGTGCTGGTTTCGAAGATGACATCACCGGCGTTGTCGACGATGTAGGTGTCGTTGCCGGTACCGCCCACCAGAATGTCTGCACCCGCGCCGCCATCAAGGATGTTGTTGCCCGAGTTGCCGAAGATCTGGTTGTTAAGCGCGTTGCCGGTACCATTGAGGTCGGCGCTGCCTTGCAGAGTCAGATTCTCGACATTGTTGGTCAGGGTGTAGCTGATGGATGCGTACACCGAGTCGATTTCCGATGCCGAGGTACCGTTCTCGATCACCACGTCACCGATGTTGTCGACGACATAGATGTCGTTGCCTGCGCCGCCGTCCATCGTGTCGGCACCTGCCATGCCGTCGAGCAGGTTGCTCAGGTCATTGCCGATGAGGGTGTCATTGAACGCCGAACCGTAGGCGTTTTCGATTTTGGTGCCGTAGGCAATGGCCAGCCCTTCGTTGAACGAAGTCATGGTATCGGTTTGCAGGAATGCCTTACCGATCTGGCTGAATGCGCCTTCGTTCAGGTTGATACGTACGGCCTGAAGCTGGTTGCTGCCGTCGATAGCATCGACGCCGCCGGTATCCCAGATGGTTTCGAAAACCGATTGGTCTGGAGCCCAGTTGTAAAAGTTGTTGCCTGACTGATATTGGGTATTGGCACCGTACAGTTTCTGGATCGCCAGAATGTCCAGCAGCATCGGAGTGGTCGGCTGGTAGGAGTAGGAGTCGTTGTAGCTCATCACCGTGTACCGGACATCGTCCAGGGCCGGGGTGAGGATGGTGCGGTTATCGCTGCTGGCTTCAAACGGATGCTTGAGGCCCAGGGCATGGCCGATCTCATGCACAAAAGTCAGATAGTCGTATGAACCTTTGACCGGGGACGGATCGTTGGTCTGCGGGCCTATCCAGACATCGCCTGCTACCGGGGTTTCATCCGGGAAGTATGCCCATGCCGCATATTTTGAGTCCATGCCCAGATAACCGCCAAAACGCAGGTCGCCTACGCTGGAGATGGATTCCTGCACACGAGTGAACTGGAGATTGGCAACGGAGCTCCACATGCTCAGAGCGCTGGTCACCGCATTTTCCTGAGCCGTGGACAGGGTGAACCCGTTCAGATACTCATTATTAGGGCTGTAGTCGCGAGCGAAATAGGAGTTGTTGGTGGTGACGAAGCTATAGGTCAGCAGGGTCGGGGTGCCGCTTTTGTGAAACAGCGTCCCTGTCCAGTAGTCACCAGCCAGAAGGCTGTCGAGTGCCTTGTTGCCGGTCATCGTCGTGAACGTGGTGTAGGAATATCCGGTTGGAGTAGGCATATTGGTTCCTGAATGCTCTGCGGCCTTTCCGTATTGCGACCGCTACAAAGAAAGCGATTTTGCACGAGAATTTTCAAATTGACATCATTTGGCCACTATTTTGATTAGTGGCGTCAGAATACTGCCCCGGCGACCTGTATCGGCAGTTGACGTAGAATTCTGAAGACTCGCGCTGCGTACGTTTCGGCGCCTGCTCATCGATTCGGGACTATTCAATGACCGCTGTGACAACTGCCTTGATTCGCGAAACCTTCCCCGTCGGCCCGCTCCAGTGCAACTGCACGATCATCGGCGACCCGATCACCAAAAAAGCCATCGTCGTCGACCCGGGCGGCAATCCCGATCTGATCATGGCGCGCCTCGATGCGCTGGGCCTGAAAGTCGTCAGCATCATTCACACCCACGCGCACCTCGATCATTTCCTTGCCTCCGGGCAAATGAAGGAAAAAACCGGCGCGACCCTGCATTTGCACAAGGAAGACCAGTTTTTGTGGGACAACCTCGAGATGCAATGCCAGATGTTCGGTGTGCCCTATACGCCGGTGCCGTCGCCGGATCGCTGGTTGAGCGACGATGAAGAACTGGCTTGCGGCTGTGGCGTGGCACTGCACACGCCGGGGCATACGCCAGGTTCCATGAGCTTCTGGTTTTCCGAGGCTAAGCTGTTGATAGCTGGCGACACGTTGTTTCGTCGCGGAGTAGGGCGCACGGATTTGTGGGGCGGCGATCAGGCGACCATCGTGCGATCGATCAAGCAGCGGCTGTACACCCTGGATGAAGACGCGACCGTTGTGGCCGGGCATGGTCCGGATACGCGTCTGGGGGATGAAATGCGTGAGAACCCGTTTGTGCGTGTCTAAACATTTTGTCACGGGTGCCCGGCGGAATTTTTGTGCATTGTCATGATCCAACGCCCGCACGGGCCAGTTGCCAATGGCCGCTGCACCACAGAATGCAAAAGTAGGAGCACTCCATGTTCACCACGCGTCGTTTGATTATTGTCGCTACTGCCGTGGCCGTTTTGTCCGGCTGCGCCTCGCCCAACCCGTATGACAACCAGGGTCAGGCCGACGGTGGCTCCCAGGGCATGAGCAAAACCGCCAAGTACGGTGGCCTCGGTGCACTGGCCGGCGCGCTGGCCGGTGCCGCCATCGACCACAACAACCGCGGCAAGGGCGCGCTGATCGGCGCGGCCGTCGTCGGTGCCTCGGCCGCCGGTTACGGCTACTACGCCGACCAGCAGGAGAAAAAACTGCGCGCCAGCATGGCCAACACCGGGGTTGAAGTGCAGCGTCAGGGCGATCAGATCAAGCTGATCATGCCGGGCAACATCACCTTCGCCACCGATTCGGCGAACATCGCTTCCAGCTTCTATCAGCCGCTGAACAACCTGGCCAACTCCCTCAAGGAGTTCAACCAGAACCAGATCGAAATCGTCGGCTACACCGACAGCACCGGCAGCCGTCAGCACAACATGGACCTGTCCCAGCGTCGTGCGCAGAGCGTTGCCACCTACCTGACTTCGCAAGGCGTCAGCGGTGCCAACCTGAGCGCCCGCGGTGCCGGTCCGGATAATCCGATTGCCAGCAACGGTGACGTCAACGGCCGGGCGCAGAACCGCCGTGTCGAGGTCAACCTCAAAGCCATCCCTGGCCAGCAGTACGGTGGTCAGCAACAACCGGGCACGGTTCAGCAGTACCCGTAACCGTCAGGTACAAAAAAGCCCCCGGACAAGTGATTGTCCGGGGGCTTTTTGTTGGCGCGAAGGCTGATTACTTCTTCAGACCGTAATGCTCGTCGAGCATGCCCGGCGAGTTCGGGGTCTTCGGCGCGTAGTCACGCGGCGGCTCCTGATCCCGTGGTGGCGTCAGACGTTCCCGTGGAGCCTGTGCTGCTTCGGAATGCAGCGAGGCCAGCAGGCGTTGACGAGTCTGCTCGTCCAGGGCCAGGCGGTTGGCACCCTCGGCGAGGTGATCCTGCACTTCCTGATAGCTCTGGGTCAGCTTCTTGACCAGATTGGCGGTGCTGTTGAAGTGGGTCACCACTTCATTCTGATAACTGTCGAAACGTTCCTGAATATCGTCCAGTTGACGCTGCGTGCGGCTGGGCGCGGCGTTCGGCGCAACGCGAGCGATCAGGAAACCAATGGCGACACCCACAACCAGGGCAAGAGTCGGTAACAACCAAACTAAGAGCGAGTGTTCCACGAGTCCTTCCTCTATAAACGGCTTTGCTTTACGTTAACGGCTCGAACCTGCGCTGTATACCGCGATTCACTCGCAATAGACTGGCACAGACAATTTGCTAGACGAGTCGACCCGATTCGAGGTCACGGAGTTCCTTCCTTGCTGATGCGTGAAACCCCTGTATTGATTGATGGCCCTGTGGGGCAACTTGAGTCTTTGTATCTGGACAACGAGCAGCCTCGCGGTATCGCGCTGATCTGCCACCCGAACCCGGTGCAGGGCGGCACCATGCTCAACAAGGTCGTCTCGACCCTGCAGCGCACCGCGCGCGACGCAGGCCTGATCACCTTGCGCTTCAACTATCGCGGCGTCGGTGCCAGCGACGGTTCCCATGACATGGGCACCGGTGAAGTCGATGACGCCCAGGCCGCTGCTGCATGGCTGCTGGAAAAACACCCGGATCTGCCGCTGACCCTGTTCGGTTTCTCCTTCGGTGGATTTGTTGCAGCAAGTCTCGGCGGTCGTCTCGAATCTCGGGGCATCACGCTCAAGCATCTGTTCATGGTCGCGCCGGCGGTGATGCGTCTGGGTGATCAGGATCAATTGCCGCAGCAGGGTGAGCTGACGGTGATCCAGCCGGAAACCGATGAAGTGATCGATCCGCAGCTGGTCTACGACTGGTCTGAAAAACTCCCGCGCCCCCATGAGCTGCTGAAAGTGGCAGAATGCGGACACTTTTTTCATGGCAAGCTGACCGATCTCAAGGATCTGATCCTGCCGCGTCTCTCGAATTGATTGCAGTCTGACAAGCGATTACCCATGACGAACCGTACCCGCATCCTCACCGGCATCACCACCACCGGCACCCCGCACCTGGGCAACTACGCCGGCGCCATCCGCCCGGCGATTCTCGCCAGCCGCGACAGCAACGCCGATTCGTTCTACTTCCTGGCCGACTATCACGCCCTGATCAAGTGCGATGACCCGCTGCGCATCCAGCGCTCGCGTCTGGAAATCGCCGCGACCTGGCTGGCCGGTGGCCTGGATGTGGATCGAGTGACCTTCTACCGTCAGTCCGACATCCCGGAAATCCCCGAGCTGACCTGGCTGCTGACCTGCGTGGCCGCCAAGGGCCTGCTCAACCGCGCCCATGCTTACAAGGCTTCGGTGGACAAGAACCTCGAGAGCGGCGAAGACCCGGATGCCGGTATCACCATGGGTTTGTACAGCTATCCGGTACTGATGGCGGCGGACATTCTGATGTTCAACGCGCACAAGGTGCCGGTCGGTCGCGATCAGATCCAGCACGTGGAAATGGCCCGTGACATTGGCCAGCGCTTCAACCACCTGTTCGGCCAGGGCAAGGAGTTCTTCACCATGCCCGAAGCGCTGATCGAGGAGAGCGTGGCCACGTTGCCGGGCCTGGACGGTCGCAAGATGTCCAAGAGCTACGACAACACCATCCCGCTGTTCACCAGCGCCAAGGACATGAAGGACGCGATCTCGCGGATCGTTACCGACTCCAAAGCGCCGGGCGAAGCGAAAGATCCGGACAACTCTCACCTGTTCACCCTGTTCCAGGCGTTCGCCACACCGGCGCAGGCCGACGAGTTCCGCAGCGAGCTGCTGGGCGGTCTGGGTTGGGGCGAGGCGAAGAACCGTCTGTTCCAGTTGCTCGACAACGAGCTGGGCGAATCCCGCGAGCGTTATCACCAGTTGATCGAGCGTCCGGCAGATCTGGAAGACATCCTGCAACACGGCGCCAAGAAGGCCCGTGCGGTGGCGACGCCGTTCCTCAACGAGCTGCGCGAAGCGGTCGGCCTGCGTTCGTTCGTCAATCAGGTTCAGGTGGCCGCGACCACCAAGAAGAAAGCCGCGAAAGCCGCACGTTTCGTCAGCTTCCGTGAAGACGACGGCAGCTTCCGCTTCCGTCTGCTGGCGGCCGATGGCGAGCAACTGTTGCTGTCGCGCAACTTCGCCGACGGTAAAACCGCCGGTCAGGTGACCAAGCAACTGCAATCGGGTCAAGCGCTGGATGTGCGCAGCGAAGACCTGAGCTTCAGCGTCTGGCTGGAAGGCGAGTGTGTCGGCGACAGCCCGGCGTTCGCCGACGTGGCTGCGCGGGATGCGGCTGTCGAGGCCTTGCGGATCGCTCTGACACCGGTTCAGGAATAATCAACGGGCCGGCCCGACCAAGGGCCGATTGCCATTCCCACGGGCCATCGCTACAGTGACGGCCCGTTTTTGTTGCCTTGCTAACGAATTATGACGCCCCTAGAACGATATCAAGCTGATCTGAAACGCCCGGACTTCTTCCATGATGCGGCGCAGGAAACTGCCGTGCGTCATCTGCAACGCCTGTATGACGATCTGATCGCGGCCGAGCAGAACAAGCCGGGTTTGCTGGGCAAGCTGTTTGGCAAAAAGGATCAGACGCCGGTCAAGGGCCTGTATTTCTGGGGCGGCGTGGGTCGCGGAAAGACTTACCTGGTGGACACTTTCTTCGAAGCGCTGCCATTCAAGGAAAAGACTCGCACTCACTTCCACCGCTTCATGAAGCGCGTGCACGAAGAGATGAAAACCCTCGGCGGCGAGAAAAACCCGCTGACCATCATCGCCAAGCGTTTTGCGACTGAATCGCGAGTCATCTGCTTCGATGAATTTTTCGTTTCCGACATCACCGATGCCATGATCCTCGGCACGCTGATGGAAGAGCTGTTCAAGAACGGCGTGACCCTGGTCGCCACGTCGAACATCGTGCCGGACGGCCTGTACAAGGACGGCCTGCAACGTGCGCGCTTCCTGCCGGCCATCGCGCTGATCAAGCAGAACACCGAGATCGTCAACGTCGACAGCGGCGTCGACTACCGTCTGCGCCACCTCGAACAAGCGGAGCTGTTCCACTATCCGCTGGACGAAGCCGCCCACGAAAGCCTGCGCAAGAGCTTCCGCGCGCTGACGCCTGAATGCACGGCGGCGGTGGAAAACGATGTGCTGATCATCGAGAACCGCGAAATCCGTGCCCTGCGTACTTGCGACGACGTGGCCTGGTTCGATTTCCGCGAACTGTGCGACGGCCCGCGCAGCCAGAACGACTACATCGAGCTGGGCAAGATCTTCCACGCCGTGCTGCTCAGTGGCGTGGAGCAGATGAGCGTCACCACCGACGACATCGCCCGACGCTTCATCAACATGGTCGACGAGTTCTATGACCGTAACGTCAAACTGATCATTTCTGCCGAAGTCGAATTGAAAGACCTGTACACCGGCGGGCGTCTGACGTTCGAGTTCCAGCGTACCCTCAGCCGTCTGCTGGAGATGCAATCGCACGAATTCCTGTCCCGGGCGCACAAGCCTTAAGCGGATTCGGCAAACAAAAAGGGCCTGCAGATGCAGGCCCTTTTTTGTGTCTGGTCGAATCGTCAGGCAGCTTGCTGGAACTGCTGCCGGTACTGGTTCGGCGACAGTTCGGTGTGCTGGCGGAACAGGCGTGCGAAGAAGCTCGCATCGTCGTAGCCGACTTCGTAGCTGATGGTCTTGATGCTCTTGCGACTGCCGGAGAGCAAGCCCTTGGCGGTCTCGATGCGCAGCCGTTGCAGGTAGTGCAGCGGTTTGTCGCCGGTGGCGGTCTGGAAGCGGCGCATGAAGTTGCGGATGCTCATGCCGTGCTCGCGGGCCACGTCTTCGAAGCGGAACTTGTCGGCGAAATGCTCTTCGAGCCAGTGCTGGATCTGCAGGATGATCACGTCCTGATGCAGCTTCTGGCCGCCGAAACCGATGCGTCCCGGTGCGTAGCTGCGTTGGACTTCATAGAGAATGTCGCGGGCCACAGCCTGAGCCACGTTGGCGCCGCAGAAGCGCTCGATCAGGTAGATGTAGAGATCGCAGGCCGAGGTTGTACCGCCGGCGCAATACAGGTTGTCGGCGTCGGTCAGGTGCTTGTCCTGATTGAGATAGACCTGCGGGAAACGCTCGGCGAAGGCGTTGAAGAAGCGCCAGTAGGTGGTCGCTTCCTTGCCGTTGAGCAACCCGGCCTCGGCCAGCCAGAACACGCCGGTGGCCTCGCCGCACAGCACGGCGCCCCGGGCATGCTGTTCGCGTAGCCACGGCAGGATCTGTGGATAACGCCGACACAGCGTATCGAAATCGTCCCAGAAGGCTGGAAGGATGATGACGTCGGCGTTTTCCAGGCCGCCGTCCACCGGCATGATCACGTCACTGAAGCTGTTCACCGGTTTGCCGTCAGGGCTGACCAGGCGGGTTTCGAACGCCGGAGTCAGGCCGTGGCCCAGTTGTTTGCCGTAACGCAGGCTGGCCAGATGGAAGAAATCCTTGGCTTGCATGAGGGTGGAAGCGAAAACCCGGTCGATCGCCAGGATGCTGACGCGCCGCAAGGGCGTGGAGACTTGCTTGGACATAATTCAACTTTTGTTTTTATAAGGGAAAGTGGTCACCAGACGGCTGGATCGTCTTATTTTTTGTCGGATGTGTCCAGTGTCCTGTATCGGAAGCGAGGCTTAGTCTCTGAAGGTCTGATCCCTCCAACAATAAAGAAAAGGTGACGCATGATTCCCAGAACCCTGTTCAGCTCCGAGCACGAATTGTTCCGCGACAGCGTACGAACATTCCTCGAAAAAGAGGCCGTGCCGTTCCATGGGCAATGGGAAAAACAAGGCTACATCGACCGCAAACTGTGGAACAAGGCGGGGGAGGCGGGGATGCTCTGTTCGCACCTGCCGGAGGAATACGGCGGGCTGGGGGCGGACTTTCTCTATAGTGCGGTGGTCATCGAGGAAGTGGGGCGGCTGGGCCTGACCGGCATCGGTTTCTCGCTGCATTCGGACATCGTCGCGCCGTACATCCTGCATTACGGCAGCGAGGCGCTGAAGCAGAAATACCTGCCGAAACTGGTGTCTGGCGAGATGGTTACGGCCATCGCAATGACTGAGCCGGGCGCCGGTTCCGACCTGCAAGGGGTCAAGACCACGGCGGTACTGGATGGCGACGAATATGTGATCAACGGTTCGAAAACCTTTATCACCAATGGCTTCCTGGCGGATCTGGTGATCGTCGTGGCCAAGACCGATCCCAAGGCCGGTGCCAAGGGCACCAGCCTGTTTCTGGTGGAGGCGAACACGCCGGGCTTCGACAAGGGCAAACGCCTGGAGAAGGTCGGAATGAAGGCTCAGGACACGTCGGAATTGTTCTTCCAGGACGTGCGCGTGCCAAAGGAAAATCTCTTGGGTCAGGCCGGGGCGGGGTTTGCTTATCTGATGCAGGAACTGCCGCAGGAACGTCTGACCGTGGCGATTGGCGGCCTGGCTTCAGCCGAGGCGGCGTTGCAATGGACGCTGGATTACACCCGCGAGCGCAAGGCGTTCGGCAAGTCGATTGCCGACTTCCAGAATACCCGCTTCAAACTGGCGGAAATGGCCACCGAGATACAGATCGGCCGGGTGTTCGTCGACCGCTGCCTGGAGCTGCATCTGCAAGGCAAACTCGACGTGCCGACGGCGGCGATGGCCAAGTATTGGGGCACCGACCTGCAATGCAAGGTGCTCGACGAGTGCGTGCAACTGCATGGCGGCTACGGTTTCATGTGGGAATACCCGGTGGCCCGGGCCTGGGCGGATGCGCGGGTGCAGCGGATCTATGCCGGCACCAATGAAATCATGAAGGAGATTATTGCGCGGTCGCTGTAATGCAGCGTGATCGTTCCCACGCTCTGCGTGGGAATGCCGCCATGGACGCTCTGCGTCCGCTTTGGGGGGGCAGTCCACAGAGCGTGGGAGCGATCACCGGCGTGGATTACGGTGCCGGGTTCGGATGATCCTTGTGAATCGCTTCGATCCCTTCCAGCACTTCCTTCGACAGTTTCAGCTCGTAACTGGCGATATTGCTGTCCAGTTGCTCCAGTGTCGTCGCCCCGATGATGTTGCTGGTGACAAAAGGTTGCTGGTTCACAAAGGCCAGGGCCATTTGCGCCGGATCCAGGCCATGTTCACGGGCCAGTGTCACATAACGGCTGCAGGCCGCTTCCGATTGCGGGTTGAAATAGCGGCTGAAGCGGCTGTAGAGGCTCAGGCGGCCTTTTGGCGGGCGCGCCCCACCTTCGTACTTGCCCGACAGGAAACCGAACGCCAGCGGCGAATAGGCGAGCAGGCCGCATTGTTCACGGATGGCGATTTCCGCCAGACCGATCTCGAAACTGCGGTTGAGCAGGTTGTACGGGTTCTGGATTGATACGGCGCGCGGCCAGCCACGGGCTTCGGCCAGGGCGAGAAAACGCATGGTGCCCCACGGCGTTTCGTTGGAAAGACCGATGTGGCGGATCTTGCCGGCCTTCACTTGCTCATCGAGCGCCTCAAGGGTGTCTTCGAGCGGCGTCAGGTTGGCTTCGGTCTGGTGCTTGTAGCCCAGTTGTCCGAAAAAGTTGGTGCTGCGCTCCGGCCAGTGCAATTGATACAGATCGATGTAGTCGGTTTGCAGGCGCTGGAGGCTGGCGTCCACGGCTTCGGTGATGTGCTGGCGGTTATGGCGCAGATTCTTGTCACGGATGTAGTCGATGGTGTTGCCGGGGCCGGCGATCTTGCTGGCGAGGATCCAGTCGGCGCGGTCGCCGCGGCTCTTGAAGTAATTACCGATGTAGCGCTCGGTGGTGGCGTAGGTGTCGGCTTTTGGCGGCACCGGGTACATTTCGGCAGTGTCGAGGAAATTGATCCCGGCCTCTTTTGCCCGTTCGATCTGGGCGAAGGCTTCAGCTTCAGTGTTTTGCTCGCCCCAGGTCATGGTGCCGAGGCAGATTGCACTCACGTTCAGGTCGGTACAGCCTAGCTGGCGATAGTCCATCGGGTGCTCCTTGGGCAAAAGAAGCATAAAAGCAGGTTGAAATTTTTTTCGCAATCTGCATAATTGCCGACCTCTTTCTGCAGTGGAAGTGATGCCCCGCCGCCGAAGAATCTTGCCGTTGAACGGACGCGCCGACCCGAGCCCCCGAAAGCGTCTGTATCCGGCTGCCTTTGACTTGTCAAAGTACGCACTATTCAGTAAGATCCGCCGTCTTATTTACAGGCGGCCCCTGAGGCTATAAAGAATGAAAACTTTTACTGCTAAACCGGAAACAGTAAAGCGCGACTGGTTTGTCGTCGACGCTGCTGGTCAGACCCTGGGTCGTCTGGCCACCGAAATCGCGAGCCGTCTGCGTGGCAAGCACAAGCCTGAGTACACTCCTCACGTTGACACCGGCGACTACATCGTCGTAATCAACGCCGAGCAGATCCGTGTTACCGGCGCTAAAACCACTGACAAAATGTACTACTCCCACTCCGGTTTCCCGGGCGGTATCAAGTCGATCAACTTTGAAAAGCTGATCGCCAAGGCCCCTGAGCGCGTGATCGAGACCGCGGTTAAAGGCATGCTGCCTAAAAACCCACTGGGTCGCGACATGTACCGTAAGCTGAAAGTCTATGCGGGCGCTGCACACCCTCATACTGCTCAGCAGCCCCAAGAACTGAAGATTTAACGGAATAGTTCATTATGTCGGCGACTCAAAATTACGGCACTGGCCGTCGCAAGACCGCAACCGCACGCGTTTTCCTGCGTCCGGGTACTGGTAACATCTCCATCAACAACCGCTCCCTGGACACGTTCTTCGGTCGCGAAACTGCCCGCATGGTAGTTCGTCAGCCGCTGGAACTGACTGAGACTGTCGAGAAGTTCGACATCTACGTCACCGTCATCGGTGGTGGTGTAAGTGGTCAGGCTGGCGCAATCCGCCACGGCATCACTCGCGCTCTGATGGACTACGACGAAACCCTGCGTAGCGCTCTGCGCAAAGCTGGCTTCGTTACTCGCGACGCCCGTGAAGTTGAACGTAAGAAAGTTGGTCTGCGTAAAGCGCGTAAGCGTCCGCAGTACTCGAAGCGTTAATTTCGCTTCCGCGTTCAAAAAGAACGCCCGATTCCTCACGGAACCGGGCGTTTTTTTATGCGTGCGATTTCTTGAATAATTGCGCTGTGACAACTTGCCACATTCGTAGACCCCCTATACTACAAGGCTTGAGGGCCAGCCCTCCGGGTAATTACCTTGTCAGAATTGGGGGTTTTCATTACCATTCGGCAAAATTTTTATAAGTACATAGTTTCAATTTAGTAGACGCCTGATTTAACAGGCCACAAAGCTGATGGGAGAGGACTGAATGAGCAATGACGGCGTGAATGCAGGCCGGCGTCGCTTCTTGGTAGCAGCCACATCCGTGGTGGGTGCTGCAGGAGCGGTGGGGGCTGCGGTCCCGTTCGTGGGGTCATGGTTTCCCAGTGCCAAGGCGAAGGCTGCCGGAGCACCGGTGAAAGTGAATGTCAGCAAAATCGAGCCAGGGCAGCAGATGATTGCTGAATGGCGCGGCCAGCCGGTGTTCATTGTCCGCCGTACCGAGGAAATCCTGGGGAATCTCAAGAAGATCGAGGGCCAGCTCTCCGATCCGACCTCCAAAAACTCCACGCAACCCACTTATGTCGACCCTGAAGTGCGTTCGATCAAGCCGGAAATCCTGCTGCTGATCGGGATCTGCACTCACCTGGGTTGCTCACCGACCTTCCGTCCTGAAGTGGCACCCGCGGATCTGGGCAAAGACTGGGTAGGCGGTTACTTCTGCCCTTGCCACGGTTCCCACTACGATCTGGCTGGCCGCGTCTACAAGTCGCAACCTGCGCCTTTGAACCTGCCAGTACCCCCGCATTCCTATGAGACCGATGACCTGATTGTCATTGGCGTCGATACGGAGAAAGCGTGATGAGCAAGTTCATGGATTGGGTTGATGCACGCTTCCCCGCCACCAAGATGTGGGAAGACCATCTCAGCAAGTATTACGCGCCAAAAAACTTCAACTTCTTTTACTTCTTCGGTTCGCTGGCGCTGCTCGTTCTGGTCAACCAGATCGTTACCGGTGTCTGGCTCACCATGAGCTACACCCCGTCGGCGGAAGAGGCGTTCGCCTCCGTCGAATACATCATGCGCGACGTCGAGTACGGTTCGATCCTGCGCCTGCTGCACTCCACCGGCGCTTCGGCGTTCTTCATCGTGGTCTATCTGCACATGTTCCGTGGCCTGCTCTACGGTTCGTACCAGAAACCGCGTGAGCTGGTGTGGGTCTTCGGCATGCTGATCTACCTGGCGCTGATGGCTGAAGCCTTCATGGGATACCTGCTGCCATGGGGCCAGATGTCCTACTGGGGCGCCCAGGTGATCATCTCGCTGTTCGGCGCGATCCCGGTCATCGGCAACGACCTGACCCAGTGGATCCGCGGTGACTACCTGATTTCCGGGATCACCCTGAACCGCTTCTTCGCCCTGCACGTGGTTGCGTTGCCGATCGTGATTCTCGGTCTGGTGGTGCTGCACATCCTGGCGCTGCACGAAGTCGGTTCGAACAACCCGGACGGCGTGGACATCAAGAAGCACAAAGACGAAAACGGTATCCCGCTGGACGGCATTGCGTTCCACCCGTACTACACCGTGAAAGATATCGTCGGCGTCGTGGTGTTCCTGTTCATCTTCTGCTTCATTGTGTTCTTCTTCCCGGAAATGGGCGGTTACTTCCTCGAAAAACCTAACTTCGAGCAGGCCAACCCGTTCAAGACTCCAGAGCACATTGCACCGGTCTGGTACTTCACTCCGTTCTACGCAATCCTGCGTGCGGTCCCTGACAAACTCATGGGCGTTATCGCCATGGGGGCGGCCATTGCGGTGCTGTTCGTCCTGCCGTGGCTTGATCGCAGCCCGGTCAAATCGATGCGCTATAAAGGCTGGCTGAGCAAGATCTGGCTGGTGGTGTTCTGCATTTCGTTCGTGATCCTCGGCATTCTGGGCGTTCTGGCCCCGACGCCAGGCCGTACGCTGCTGTCGCAGGTCTGCACCTTCCTGTACTTCGCCTACTTCATTCTGATGCCGTTCTATACCAGGCTCGAGAAGACCAAACCGGTTCCGGAAAGGGTGACTGGCTGATGAAAAAGTTATTTTTTGCTCTAATTTTTGCTGCTCTGCCAGTGCTGTCTTTCGCCGCTGAACACGGTGGTCCGGAACTGGAAAAGGTCGACATCGACGTTTCCGACAAGGCTGCCCTGCAGGATGGTGCGCGTACTTTCGCCAACTATTGCATGGGGTGTCACAGTGCCAAGTTCCAGCGTTACGAGCGTGTTGCCGATGACCTCGGCGTTCCGCACGAAATGATGCTGGAGAAGCTGGTGTTCACTGGTGCCAAGATCGGCGATCACATGAACATCGGCATGCAACCGGCCGACGCCAAGACCTGGTTTGGTGCGGCGCCGCCGGACCTGACGCTGGTGGCTCGTGTTCGCGGCACCGACTGGCTCTACGGTTACCTCAGATCGTTCTACGAGGATCCTGCGCGCCCATGGGGTGTGAACAACAAGGTCTTCCCGAACGTCGGCATGCCTAACGTGCTGGTCGGCCTGCAAGGTCGTCAGGTCGTGGGTTGCAAGCAGGTACAGATCGTCGAGGACGGCAAGAAGCAATATGACCCGCTGACCGGTACGCCTCTGACTCATGAAGCGTGCGATCAGCTGACCATCGTGCCGAAAACCGGAACCCTCAACGAAGAGCAATTCGATGAGAAGGTCAAGAATCTGGTAACCTTCCTGGCTTACTCGGCTAACCCGGTTAAGCTGCAACATCAGCGCATCGGTACTTACGTCTTGCTGTACCTGGCGTTCTTCTTTGTGTTCGCCTACCTGCTCAAGCGTGAATACTGGAAAGACGTGCACTGATAACGCTTCAAGCAATTGCTGTTAATCGCGCGCGCCCAAGGGCGCCTCTGAAAACGCAACGTCTGGTTCGCCAGCGGTTGCGGGAGGCGCCCTCTGGGCGCGCGCGTTTTTCCGGCTCCGACTATTTCAACAAGCGAGGAGGATCGCCATGGGCGTGACCAATCGGTTGGCCTGTTACTCCGACCCCGCCGACCACTATTCCCACCGAGTGCGCATCGTGCTTGCAGAGAAGGGTGTCAGCGCCGAAATCATTTTTGTGGAGGCTGGTCGTCAGCCGCCTAAACTGATTGAGGTGAACCCTTACGGCAGTCTGCCGACGCTGGTCGATCGTGACCTGGCGTTGTGGGAGTCGACCGTGGTGATGGAGTACCTGGATGAGCGTTACCCGCATCCGCCATTGATGCCTGTGTACCCGGTGGCGCGTGCCAACAGCCGTCTGCTGATTCATCGCATTCAGCGTGACTGGTGTGGTCTGGTGGATCTGATTCTGGATTCGCGCACCAAGGAAGCGGCGCGTGCGGTGGCGCGCAAGGAATTGCGTGAAAGCCTGACAGGCGTGTCGCCGCTGTTTGCCGATAAGCCGTTTTTCCTCAGTGAGGAACAAAGTCTGGTGGATTGCTGCCTATTGCCAATACTCTGGCGTTTGCCGATTCTGGGTATAGAACTGCCGCGGCCCGCCAAGCCGCTGCTTGATTATATGGAGCGCCAGTTTGCGCGTGAGGCATTCCAGGCGAGTCTGTCTGGTGTCGAACGCGACATGCGCTAAGGCTTAAGGAGCCGCTATGAACTCCAGTCGACCTTATCTGGTCCGCGCGCTCTACGAGTGGATTGTGGATAACGATTGCACCCCGCACATGCTGGTCAATTCCGAGTACCCGGCAGTGCAGGTGCCACAGGGATTTGCCAGTGACGGGCAGATCGTCCTGAACATTTCGCCAAGTGCCGTGCGGCACTTGCACATGGACAACGACGTGGTGACCTTCGAAGGGCGCTTCGGTGGCGTCCCGCACAGTCTGTACGTGCCGATTGCTGCAATCCTGGGCATCTACGCCCGGGAAAACGGTCAGGGAATGGTGTTCGATCTCGAGTCGCCGATGGATGACGAGGACGAGCTCGAGCAGGACGACGACGTTCCGCCACCGGACAGTGAGCCACCGCGCCCAAGCGGTCGGCCAAGCCTGAAAGTGGTGAAGTAATAAAAAAGGCGATCCGGTTGGATCGCCTTTTTTGTGCCTGCATTTTGCGGTCAGTCGATGTACTCGAACAGTTTCACAATTTTCTGCACACCGGAAACGCCTTGAACCAGGTTGGTCGCCTGGGCCGCTTCCTGTTTGGTCAGCAGGCCCAGCAGGTAAACGATGCCGTTCTCGGTCACGACCTTGATGCGCGAGCCGGGAATGCTGGCATCGGTGAGCATCTGGGTCTTGATCTTGGTGGTCAGCCAGGCATCGTTCTGGCGGGCCAGCAGGGAGGAGGGCTGCAACACTTGCAGTTCGTTGTGAACCTTCTTCACGCGTTGAACATTGGAGGCGGCCTGTTCGGCCTTCTCCTTGAGGTCTGCGCGCGGGGTCTGGCCGGCCAGCAGCACCACGCCATTGAAGCTGGTGACGACGATGTGCGAGTCGTTGTCCAGGGCCGGATCGGCCTTGGCCACGTTAACGCCAACTTTGGTTTCGATCAGCGAGTCATCGATCTTGCTGCCGAAAGTGCGGGTGCCGCGGTCGTCTTCGATCGGCGCTTCACGGCTGGCATTCACCACGGAGGTGCAGCCGCTGATGCCGAGGCACAGGGTCAAGGCCAGAAGGCCAAGGCGATGAGGGGTCATTCTTCACTCCCGAACAGTTGGCTGTCGATCAGATCGCAAAGGCAATGGATCGTCAGCAAGTGGACTTCCTGAATACGTGCGGTGACGTTGGCCGGTACGCGAATCTCGACATCTTCGGGCAGCAGCAGTGAAGCCATGCCTCCGCCATCGCGTCCGGTCAATGCTACGACAATCATTTCGCGATCATGTGCGGCCTGGATCGCCTGAATAATGTTCGCCGAGTTGCCGCTGGTCGAAATGGCCAGCAACACGTCACCCGGCTGACCGAGTGCGCGAATCTGCTTGGAGAACACTTCGTTATAGCTGTAGTCGTTGGCGATCGAGGTGATCGTCGAGCTATCGGTGGTCAGCGCTATCGCAGGCAGGCTCGGGCGCTCGCGCTCGAAACGGTTGAGCAGTTCCGAGGAGAAGTGCTGGGCATCGCCGGCCGAGCCGCCGTTACCGCACGAGAGCATTTTGCCCTCGTTGAGCAGGGCGTTGACCATCACCTGGCTGGCTTGCTCGATGTGCGGTGCAAGTACGTCCATCGCCTGTTGCTTGGTGTCGATGCTGGCCTGGAAAAGCTGGCGAATTCGGGATTGCATGTCCATCTGTGTGACCTTAATTAGCGCGGCTGTCCGGCACATGAATGTGCAGCCCGCAAAGCAAAGAGCAAAAGTGTTGAGTGAAAGTGTCCGGGGTGGAGCAGGCGTCAGCTGTCGAACGCATTCTGCAACCAGTTCAACTGACCCTGGTGGCTGTCGATAGCCACCACGTCGAAGCGACAGGGGGAATTGGCCCAACGTGATTCACGCTGAAGAAAATACTGTGCGGCGAAAATCAGTTTCTGCCGTTTGCGCCCATCGATGCTGTCGAGTGCGCCACCCCATTGAGTGTTCTTTCGGTAGCGGACTTCGACGAATACTACTGTATCGCCATCAAGCATGACCAGATCAAGCTCACCGCGTTTGCATAACCAGTTCTGCGCCAGCAGGCGCAGACCCTGGTGTTGCAGATGCTCGAGCGCCTGGCGCTCGGCATTCTTGCCGCTTTGCAGGTGTGACCTGTCGGGCATCAGCGAGGAGTGTCCGGCAGGCGCTGGATCTGACCGCTGACGAACTGCGCCCATGGCAATTGACGCACCACGCGCTGGGACTGGGTCATGCCCAGGCTGCCCGACTGACCTTCGATGCGGCTGTCCGGCAGTGCCTTGAGCTGGTCCAGGCGTGGTGCCAGGCGGTAGGCATCGACACCCATTGCGTACAGGCGACCCAGGCTGCCGCCGGCTTGGGGCCATTGCGCGGTGACCTGCTGACGCAGCGGATCACTGGTTTCCAGCAGCCACGGGGTTTCGCAGAAGCGCACGCCGTTCATGTCGTTGTACTGATTGACGTCACCACTGGCGCTGAATACATGGGAGGTCGCGTAAACCGGCACGTCACCGGCGTACTGGAAGTTCAGGGTCGGCTTGATCTGCTGCGCCTGTTGCGGTGTCGCGGCGAGGAAGATGAATTCGATGTCCTGGCGACGCGAAGGCTGAGCGGCAACGTTGGTGCCGACGGCGTTCTGCAGACTCTTGGCACGGGCTTCGCTCTGACGCAGTTGGAACATGTCGGCGATTTGCTGGGCCAATTGTACTGGCTGGTCAACGCGTTCGGTGGCGACGATGCTGCCGCCATTCGCTTGCCAGTCCTGGCTGAAGGCGCGCAGGACGCGGTCGCCCCATTCGCCTTTCGGCACCATGATGGCGGCGCGGTGCAGGCCGTCGGCGCGGGCGCGGCGGGAGACTTCGCGGGCTTCGTCTTCAGCCGCCAGACCGAACTGGAACAACTGCGCCGGGCCTTGATCGCCTTCACTGTAGTTCAGAGCGAGGGTGGTGATCGGCAGTTGCGGGCGAGTGCTCAACTGTTTGACCAGCGGCTTCTCCAGCGGGCCGACGACCAGTTGCACGCCATCGGCCTGGGCCTTGCGATAGAACTCGTCGAGATTGGTCAGTTTCGAGCTGTCGTAGAACTCGATGGCCGGTGGTTTCTGGCCGGCTTGCTGAGCCTGATAGTGTGCGGCCATGAAGCCGTCACGCAGGGCCTTGCCGACCGAGGCCAGCTGGCCGTCCTGTGGCAACAGCAGGGCGATCTTGCTCAGGGGCTGGCTGGCCAGTTCCTTGAGTTTGGTCAGGGGCAGCGGCAGGTTGATCGCGGCTGGGTGCTTTGGATGCTGGTTGCGCCAGTTGTCGATGGCGGCTTGCTGCTGTTCCAGGGTGCCGGCGGTTTTCACCGCCAGGGCCAGGCTCATCCAGCCGCCGAGGTCATCGGTGGTGTTCGCTTGCAGTTGATCGGCCGGCAGCGACGCAATCAGGGTCCAGATCGCTTCGTGGTTCTTGCTGGCAGCTTCACCTTCCAGCATCGGCGCGATGAAGATGCGCTCGCGGGCTGCGGCCAGGGTCTGGCCGTCGGCTTCAAGGGCGCGGGCGTGAACCGTGCCGGCGCGAACTTGCAGCGGTACGGACAGTTCGCTCAGGCGTTGCAGGCTTGGATGGCTCAAGGCAGTCAGCGCGGCTTTCGGCTGATTGCGGGTCATGGCCAGTTCAGCAGACAGCGTGCTGGCGAATGCCTGCTGGCCCGGCTGGAGTTGTTCCATCGGCACTTGCTGCAGGATTTGCGCGGACTGTCCGGCATTGCCCTGGCGGTACGCCATGTCTGCCGCACTCAGGCGCAACAGCGCAGCCTTGTCCGGCGATTTGGCCTGGGCAGCCTGTTCGAGCAATTGCTCGATGGTGGCATCCGGGGTCCGTGGAAGTTCGCCAAGGCTGGAGGAAGGGGAGCTGGCGCAAGCCGCCAGCAAGGCAGCGAGGCAGAGGGCAGTGAACAGCCGCAGGCAAGCGATCATGTAAGTGTTCCTGATACTCGATCAAATTAGCGTCGAATTGTACCCAAGCACTGGCCGGGGCGCGATGTTACTGGCGTGAAACCGTCAATTTAGCTGATACAAAGAGTGCGCAGCCTCACAATGGTGCGACAAACCGTGTCCGACCCGAGCGCATCGTTCGACGTACTACGCGCTACAATGGCGGCTTTTACCGATCATGAGGTGTGCGCTTTGACTGCTCCAGGTCCTTTGAATTCCGCTGCGGGCTCGCTTTATGTGGTGGCGACGCCCATCGGCAACCTGGATGACATCAGCGCGCGGGCGTTGAAGATCCTGCGCGAGGTGGCGCTGATCGCCGCCGAAGATACGCGCCACTCGCAGCGCCTGATGCAGCACTTCGGCATCTCCACACCGCTGGCGGCCTGTCATGAACACAACGAGCGAGATGAAGGCAGTCGCTTCATAACTCGTCTGCTGGCGGGTGATAACGTTGCACTGATTTCCGATGCCGGTACGCCGCTGATTTCCGATCCGGGTTATCACTTGGTGCGTCAGGCGCGTGCCGCCGGGATCAATGTGGTGCCGGTGCCAGGTGCCTGCGCGTTGATCGCGGCGCTGTCGGCTGCTGGTCTGCCGTCTGATCGTTTCATCTTTGAAGGTTTTCTGCCGGCGAAGGCGGTGGGGCGCAAGGCGCGCCTTGAAGCCATCAAGGAAGAGCCGCGCACGCTGATTTTCTACGAGGCACCGCATCGCATTCTTGAATGCCTGCAGGATATGGAGGCGGTGTTCGGCGCTGATCGTCCTGCATTGCTCGCTCGTGAAATCACCAAGACCTTTGAAACACTCAAGGGATTGCCGCTGAGCGAGTTACGGGCATTCGTCGAGGCGGACAGCAACCAGCAACGCGGCGAATGTGTTGTGGTGGTGGCGGGCTGGACCGCGCCGGAGTCCGAAGACGCCGTCAGCAGT
Organism: Pseudomonas glycinae; assembly: GCF_001594225.2. Lineage (GTDB taxonomy): Bacteria > Pseudomonadota > Gammaproteobacteria > Pseudomonadales > Pseudomonadaceae > Aquipseudomonas > Aquipseudomonas glycinae. The sequence goes on along the minus strand of NZ_CP014205.2, from coordinate 883,108 downwards.
GAGGCGATGCGTATCCTCAATCTGTTGCTGGAAGAGATGCCGCTCAAGCGCGCGGCGGCCTTGGCAGCGCAAATCACCGGTGAGCGCAAAAACGTGCTGTATCAGGTGGCGCTGGATCAGCAAAAAGACGCGTAACCCGTCGCGCAGACCGGTTTGCGGGCTATTAGCGCTTGTTCTTCGGCCGCTCTGCCGTTAACCTGCGCGGCGGAGAGTCGATCGGACAGTCGCTGCCCTCTATGAAAATTAGGGGGGGGAGGAAAGTCCGGGCTCCATAGGGCGAAGTGCCAGGTAATGCCTGGGAGGCGTGAGCCTACGGAAAGTGCCACAGAAAATAACCGCCTAAGCGCTTCGGCGCCGGTAAGGGTGAAAAGGTGCGGTAAGAGCGCACCGCACGTCTGGCAACAGTTCGTGGCTAGGTAAACCCCACTTGGAGCAAGACCAAATAGGGTCCCAAGGCGTGGCCCGCGCTGGGACCGGGTAGGTTGCTAAAGATGTCCAGTGATGGCCATCGTAGACGAATGACTGTTCAAGACAGAACCCGGCTTACAGATCGACTCTCCACCTTTTTCTTTTCCCTGCTTGAATTAAAGGCGACAGGGCTGTTTATTATCAGCAGGCCTGCGCTGGAAACCGGCAGCGGCAAACGCAGTAATAGCCATTTCCCACCTCGCTTCAATCAACAGCAGAAGCGCTTTTGTAATACCGAAAAAATCTTACTCTTAACAAATCACTTTAACTTTCGAGCGCAGCTTTCAGTGCTGCTTCAAGTTATTGGATAAAAGCATCCGCCAGATTCTCGTTGCTCCTCCTTTTATGCTCCTAAATCTCCGTTCTGTAAGGGTTTTCCTTTAATCCGCGCCTTGACGGTGTGGTGGGCGCATTCCTATAGTGTGCGCAAGTGGCGGAAAGTGGCATGAAGTGGGTTTTTTGAGCTCAAAACGATAAAAATTGGAGAAACGCAGACGTGTTTCGCGGAGCTAACGCTATCAGTCTCGACGCAAAGGGCCGTCTCGCCATGCCGAGCCGGTACCGTGACGAGCTCGATTCGCGCAGTTCCGGCCAGTTGATCGTGACCATTGATGCCGTTGATCCGTGTTTGTGTGTCTACCCGCTCGATGAGTGGGAAATTATTGAAACCAAGTTGCGCGCGCTCCCTTCGCTTCGCGAAGAGAACCGTCGTCTGCAACGCTTATTGATTGGTAATGCCGTTGACCTCGAGCTCGACGGCAGTGGGCGTTTCCTGGTGCCGCCACGTCTGCGCGAATACGCGAAGCTCGACAAGCGCGCGATGCTGGTGGGCCAACTGAACAAGTTCCAGCTGTGGGACGAAGATGCCTGGAACGCGGTTTCTGCCGCTGACCTGGCTGCCATACAACAACCGGGCGCCATGCCTGACGAACTGCGTGATCTGATCCTGTGACTATTGATAGCGGCTTTAACCACATCACCGTACTGCTTGACGAAGCCGTCGAGGCTCTCGCCGTACGCCCTGATGGCTGCTATCTGGACGGCACGTTCGGACGCGGCGGGCATAGCCGGTTGATCCTGAGCAAGCTCGGGCCGGACGGTCGGCTCATCGGATTCGACAAGGATCCTCAAGCGATTGCCACCGGGCAAACGCTAGCGGCCGAAGACGGCCGCTTTGTCGTTGTGCAGCGCAGCTTTGCCGAGCTCGGTTCGGTGGTTGCCGAACAGGGGCTGACAGGCAAGGTCAGCGGCATTCTGCTGGATCTGGGCGTGTCTTCGCCGCAGCTCGATGACGCCGAGCGCGGCTTCAGTTTCCTCAACGACGGCCCGCTGGACATGCGCATGGATCCGTCCCGTGGCATCAGCGCAGCCGAGTTCGTCAACACCGCGCCGGTGGAAGAAATTGCCCGTGTCTTCAAAGAGTACGGCGAAGAACGTTTCTCCGGTCGCATGGCCCGTGCCGTTGTCGAGCGCCGTGATGTCACGCCGTTCGAGCGCACCGCCGATCTGGCCGAAGTCCTGAAAGTCGCCAACCCGGCGTGGGAAAAGGGCAAGAACCCGGCAACCCGCGCTTTCCAGGGGCTGCGCATTCATGTCAACAACGAGTTGGGCGACCTGGAAGCAGGGCTTGAAGCCGCGCTCGAATGCCTGGAAGTGGGCGGCCGTCTGGTCGTGATCAGCTTCCACTCGCTGGAAGACCGTATTGTCAAACTGTTCATGCGCAAGCTGGTGAAAGGCGAAGCCGACAACCTGCCGCGCAATCTGCCGGTTCGCCACGTTGCGTTCGAACCGAAAATCAAAGTCCATGGCAAAGCGCAGACGGCCTCCGACGCCGAACTCAAAGCCAACCCACGTTCTCGTAGCGCCGTCATGCGTGTCGCGGAGAAGTTGCGGTGAGCAAGCTTTTCGCCAAGCCATTGCCCGGCGGCAGCTTTTTCATGCTGCTCCTGTTCATTGGCGTGCTCGTGTCGGCCATCGGCGTGTCTTACAGCGCCCACTGGAATCGGCAGTTGCTCAACACCCTGTACAACGAACTGAGCGTGCGCGACAAGGCGCAGGCCGAATGGGGGCGCCTGATCCTGGAGCAAAGTACCTGGACCGCCCACAGCCGGATTGAAGTGCTGGCCACCGAACAACTGAAGATGCACATCCCCGGCGCGGCTGACGTGAAGATGGTGGCGCCATGATGAAACTCGAAGGGGCACTCTTCCCGTGGCGCTTCCGTCTGGTGGTCGGTCTGCTGGGTATGATGGTGGCCGCGATCTGCTGGCGCATCATCGACCTGCAAGTGGTGGACCGCGACTTCCTTAAAGGCCAGGGCGATGCGCGCAGCGTCCGTCATATTCCTATTCCGGCGCACCGTGGCCTGATCACCGACCGTAATGGCGAGCCGCTGGCCGTCAGTACGCCGGTGACCACCCTGTGGGCCAACGCCAAGGAAATGCAGACCGCCAAAGAGAAGTGGCCGGCACTGGCCGCCGCGCTGGGGCAGGATCCGAAAGCCCTGGCCGAACGTCTCGAAGCCCAGGCCAACAAGGAATTCATTTATCTGGTGCGCGGGCTGACCCCCGAGCAGGGCCAGGCCGTACTCGACCTGAAAGTGCCGGGCGTCTATGGCATCGAAGAGTTCCGCCGGTTCTACCCGGCCGGTGAAGTGACAGCGCACATGGTCGGGTTCACCGATATCGATGACCACGGTCGTGAAGGTGTCGAACTGGCCTACGACGAATGGCTGGCCGGCGTGCCCGGCAAGCGGCAAGTCATCAAGGATCGGCGCGGTCGGCTGATCAAGGATGTCCAGGTCACCAAAAACGCCAAGGCCGGCAAGCCCTTGGCGTTGTCGATTGACCTGCGTCTGCAATACCTGGCCAACCGCGAACTGCGCAACGCGATCATCGAGAACGGCGCGAAAGCCGGCAGTCTGGTGATCATGGACGTGAAAACCGGCGAGATCCTCGCCATGGTCAACCAGCCGACCTATAACCCGAACAACCGTCGCAACCTGCAACCGGCGATGATGCGTAACCGCGCGATGATCGACGTGTTCGAACCCGGTTCGACCATGAAAGCGATCTCGATGAGCGCCGCGATCGAAACCGGCCGCTGGAAGCCGAGCGACACCGTCGAGGTGTATCCGGGCTCCCTGCAGATCGGCAAGTACACCATCAAGGACGTATCGAAGACCGAAGGTCCGGTACTCGACCTGACCGGCATTCTGATCAATTCCAGTAACGTCGGCATGAGTAAGGTCGCGTTCGATATCGGCGGCGAAACCATTTTCCGCCTCGCACAGAAAGTCGGCCTCGGCCAGGACACCGGCCTCGGCTTCCCGGGCGAACGTGTCGGCAACCTGCCGAACTACCGTGAGTGGCGCAAGGCCGAGACCGCAACGCTGTCATACGGCTACGGTATTTCCGTGACCGCGATCCAGTTGGTGCACGCATTCTCGGCGCTGGCCAACAACGGTCGCCTCGCACCGCTGACCCTGATCAAAACCGACAAGGCGCCGCAGACCACCCAGGTGCTGCCGGAGGCCGTCGCGAAAACCATGCAAGGCATGCTGCAACAAGTGATCGAAGCCCCGCGCGGCGTGTTCCGTGCGCAGGTGCCGGCGTATCACGTGGGCGGCAAGTCCGGTACTGCGCGTAAAACGTCGGTCGGCACCAAGGGCTACGCCGAAAACTCTTACCGCTCGCTGTTCGCCGGTTTCGGCCCGATGAGCGATCCACGTTATGCAATCGTCGTGGTGATCGATGAACCGACCAAGGCCGGTTACTTCGGTGGTCTGGTCTCGGCGCCGGTGTTCAGCCGTGTGATGTCGGGCACCCTGCGCCTGATGAACGTCACCCCGGACAACCTGCCGACCACACAACAGGCCAACGCCACCCCGGCCGTTCCGCTGAAAGCCAATGGAGGGCGCGGCTGATGTCTCTGAGTCTGAACAAGATTTTCCCCCACGCCGGCCACGATCTGTTGATCCGTGAACTGGCGCTCGACAGTCGCAATGTACGCGCGGGTGACCTGTTCCTCGCGGTGCCGGGCGGCAAGTTCGACGGTCGTGCGCACATTGCCGACGCCTTGCAGCGCGGTGCTGCCGCCGTGGCCTATGAAGTGGAAGGCGCCACCGTGCTGCCGATCACCGAAGTGCCGCTGATTCCGGTCAAAGGCCTGGCAGCGCAGCTGTCGGACATCGCCGGGCGTTTTTACGGTGAGCCAAGTCATCACCTGAACCTGATCGGCGTGACCGGCACCAACGGCAAGACCAGCGTGACCCAACTGGTGGCGCAGGCGCTGGACCTGCTCGGCCAGCATTGCGGCATCGTCGGCACCCTCGGCTCCGGTTTTCATGGCGCGCTGCAAAGCGGCCTGCATACCACGCCGAATCCGATTGCCATGCAAGCGACTCTGGGCGACCTGAAAAAGGCCGGCGCCAAAGCCGTGGCCATGGAAGTTTCGTCTCACGGTCTGGATCAGGGCCGGGTTACTGCGCTGGCGTTCGACGTGGCAGTGATGACCAACCTGTCCCGCGATCACCTGGATTATCACGGCACCATGGAGGCCTACGCCGAGGCGAAGGCCAAGCTCTTCGCCTGGAATGACTTGAAGTGCCGCGTGGTCAACCTCGACGACGATTTCGGCCGGCAACTGGCCGCTGAAAAGCGCGAGTCGCGACTGATTACTTACAGCCTGCTCGACAGCAGCGCCTATCTCTATGTACGTGAAGCGCAGTTCGATGACCATGGCGTGCGAGCCACGCTGGTCACGCCGCAGGGCGAGCACCATCTGCGCAGCACGCTGCTCGGTCGTTTCAATCTGAGCAACGTGCTGGCCGCCGTCGGTGCGCTGCTCGGTCTCGACTACGCGCTTGACGAAATCCTTAAGGTATTGCCGAAACTCGAAGGCCCGGCCGGACGCATGCAGCGTCTCGGCGGCGGCACTCAGCCGCTGGTTGTGGTCGATTACGCGCATACCCCGGACGCCCTGGAAAAAGTACTGACCGCGTTGCGTCCGCACGTCAAAGGTCAACTGCTGTGCCTGTTCGGCTGCGGCGGTGATCGCGATCGCGGCAAGCGTCCGCTGATGGCCGAAGTGGTCGAGCGTCTGGCCGACCGCGTGCTGGTGACCGATGACAATCCGCGCACCGAAGACCCGGCGGTAATTTTCGATGACATCCGCGCCGGCTTCACGGCTGTGGATAACGTGACGTTCGTGGCCGGTCGCGGCCAGGCCATCGCACAACTGATTGCCGGTGCTTCGGCGGATGACGTGATCGTTCTGGCCGGCAAAGGTCACGAGGACTATCAGGAAATCAACGGCGAGCGCCATGCGTTTTCCGATCTGGTCGAGGCTGATCACGCCCTGACCGCGTGGGAGGTGGCCCATGCTTAAGGCCCTGAAACTCAGCGAACTGACCAACGCGCTTGACGCCCGTCTGATCAGCGCCGACGCCAGTTTTGACGGCGTGAGCATCGACAGCCGCGCGATCAAGGCTGGCCAACTGTTTATCGCCCTGACCGGCCCGCGTTTCGACGGTCATGACTATCTGAATGAAGTCGCCGCCAAAGGCGCCGTTGCGGCATTGGTCGAGCGCGAAGTCGCCGACAGCACGCTGCCGCAATTGCTGGTCAAGGACACTCGCCAGGCCCTCGGCCAGCTGGGTGCCTTGAACCGTGCCGCGTTCACCAAACCGGTCGCGGCCGTTACCGGCTCCAGCGGCAAGACCACGGTCAAGGAAATGCTTGCGAGCATCCTGCGCACGCGCGGCTCGGTGCACGCGACCCGTGGCAACCTGAACAACGACCTCGGCGTACCGCTGACCCTGCTCGAACTCGCCCCGGAACACAGCGCGGCAGTGATCGAACTGGGTGCTTCGCGTCTGGGTGAAATCGCCTACACCGTCGGGCTGACCAAGCCGCACGTAGCGATCCTCAACAACGCCGGAACCGCCCACGTCGGTGAGTTCGGCGGGCCGGAGAAAATCGTCGAAGCCAAGGGCGAAATCATCGAAGGACTGGCTGCCGATGGCGTCGCGGTGCTGAACCTCGATGACAAGGCGTTTGGTATCTGGAAGACCCGCGCTGCCGGTCGCAAAGTGCTGACTTTCGCATTGAGCAATACTCAGGCGGACTTCCATGCCAGCGACCTGGCCACCGATGCCCGCGGCTGCCCGGCGTTCAACCTGCACAGTCCTGAAGGTGTGGAACGGGTTCAACTGAACCTGCTCGGCACCCACAACGTCGCCAACGCCCTGGCCGCCGCCGCTGCCGCCCACGCTCTGGGCGTGTCGCTGTTCGGCATCGCCACCGGGCTTGGCGCGGTACAACCGGTCAAGGGTCGCACCGTCGCGCAACTGGCGAAAAACGGTATGCGCGTGATCGATGACACTTACAACGCGAACCCCACCTCGATGTGCGCGGCCGTTGATATACTCGCCGGCTTTTCCGGCCGCACCGTTCTGGTGCTCGGGGATATCGGCGAGTTGGGCGACTGGGCGGAGCAGGGGCACCGCGACGTGGGCGAATACGCCCGGGGCAAGGTTTCCGCGCTATACGCCGTCGGGCCGAACATGGTCCACGCCGTGAACGCATTCGGCAAAGAGGCGCATCACTTCGGCACACAGGCCGAACTGATCCAGGCCCTCGCCGCCGAGCAGGACACAAACACCACCATTTTGATCAAGGGTTCGCGCAGCGCAGCGATGGAAAACATCGTTGCGGCCCTGTGCGGGTCCAGTCTGGAGAAACATTAATGCTGCTGCTGCTAGCGGAGTATCTGCAACAGTTCTACAAAGGCTTCGCGGTCTTCCAGTACCTGACCCTGCGCGGGATCCTCGGTGTGCTGACCGCGCTGGTCTTGTCGCTGTGCTACGGCCCGTGGATGATCCGCACCCTGCAGAACCGTCAGATCGGCCAATCGGTTCGTAACGACGGCCCGCAATCGCACCTGTCCAAATCCGGTACGCCGACCATGGGTGGCGCGCTGATTCTGTCGTCCATCGGCGTCAGCACCCTGCTGTGGGCTGACCTGAGCAACCGCTACGTGTGGGTCGTGCTGCTGGTGACCCTGCTGTTCGGCGCCATCGGCTGGGTCGACGACTACCGCAAGGTCATCGAGAAGAACTCCCGTGGTCTGCCGAGCCGCTGGAAATATTTCTGGCAGTCGGTGTTCGGCCTCGGTGCGGCGATCTTCCTTTATATGACTGCTGCCACTCCGGTGGAAACCACCCTGATCCTGCCAATGCTCAAGGACTACAGCATTCCGCTGGGCGCAGGCTTCATCGTGCTGACTTACTTTGTGATCGTCGGTTCGAGCAACGCGGTCAACCTCACCGACGGCCTCGACGGTCTGGCGATCATGCCGACAGTGATGGTCGGCGGTGGCCTGGGCATCTTCTGCTACCTGTCGGGTAACGTGAAATTCGCTGAATACCTGTTGATCCCTTATGTACCGGGCGCAGGCGAGCTGATCGTGTTCTGCGGCGCGCTGATCGGTGCCGGCCTGGGCTTCCTGTGGTTCAACACCTACCCGGCGCAAGTCTTCATGGGTGACGTCGGCGCACTGGCGCTGGGCGCTGCCCTGGGCACCATCGCGGTGATCGTCCGTCAGGAAATCGTCCTGTTCATCATGGGCGGCGTGTTCGTGATGGAAACCCTGTCAGTCGTCATTCAGGTTGCGTCCTTTAAGCTGACCGGTCGCCGTGTGTTCCGCATGGCGCCGATTCACCACCACTTTGAACTCAAGGGCTGGCCCGAGCCGCGCGTGATCGTCCGTTTCTGGATCATCACCGTGATTCTCGTGCTGATCGGCCTTGCCACCCTGAAGCTGAGGTAGAACGAGTGTCTCTGATCGCTTCTGACCACTTCCGCATCGTTGTCGGCCTCGGCAAGAGTGGCATGTCCCTGGTTCGCTTCCTGGCGAACCGGGGCGTGGCGTTTGCCGTGGCCGACACGCGGGAAAATCCACCGGAACTGGCCACGCTCCAGCGTGACTATCCGCACGTGGAAGTGCGTTGTGGCGAGCTGGACGTCGAGTTCCTGTGCCGTGCCGACGAGCTCTACGTGAGCCCCGGCCTGGCGCTGGCGACCCCGGCCCTGCAAGCCGCCGCGGCCCGTGGCGTGAAGCTGTCCGGCGATATCGAGCTGTTCGCGCGTAACGCGAAGGCGCCGATTGTGGCCATCAGCGGTTCCAACGCGAAAAGCACTGTCACCACCCTGGTCGGCGAGATGGCGGCTGCGGCCGGCAAGCGCGTGGCCGTGGGCGGCAACCTCGGTACGCCGGCGCTGGATCTGCTCAGCGATGACGTCGAGCTGTACGTGATGGAGCTGTCGAGCTTCCAGCTGGAAACCACCGACCAGCTCAACGCCGAAGTGGCGACCGTGCTCAACATCAGCGAAGACCACATGGACCGTTACAGCGGTCTGCCGGCCTATCACCTGGCCAAACACCGGATCTTCCGGGGTGCGAAGCAGTTCGTGGTCAACCGTCAGGATGCGTTGACCCGTCCGCTGATGGGCGAGGGCCAGCCGTGCTGGACCTTCGGCCTGACCCAACCGGATTTCAAGGCGTTCGGTCTGCGCGAAGAGAATGGCGAGAAGTACCTGGCCTTCGAATTCCAGAACCTGATGCCGGTGCGCGAACTGAAGATTCGCGGCGCCCACAACCAGTCCAACGCCTTGGCGGCGCTGGCGCTCGGCCACGCGGTCGGGCTGCCGTTCGACGCCATGCTCGCGGCCCTGCGCACCTTCGCCGGCCTCGAACACCGTTGCCAGTGGGTACGTGAGCTGGACGGCGTCGGTTACTACAACGATTCCAAGGCCACCAACGTCGGCGCCGCACTGGCGGCCATCGAAGGTCTGGGCGCGGACATCGACGGCAAGGTCGTGCTGATCGCCGGTGGCGACGGCAAGGGTGCCGACTTCAAGGACCTGCGCGATCCGGTGGCGGCCCATTGTCGCGCCGTGATCCTGATGGGCCGCGACTCCGACAGGATCGGCGAAGCCATTGGCGATGCCGTGCCGCTGATTCGCGCCACTACGCTGGTCGACGCGGTCGCCCAATGCCGCGCCGCCGCCCAACCGGGTGACGTGGTGCTGCTGTCGCCGGCCTGCGCCAGTTTCGACATGTTCAAGAACTACGAAGACCGTGGTCACCAGTTCGTCCGCGCCGTGGAGGATCTGGCATGAGCTTGAGAAACATCATCAAGCCATACCCGTCGCCGCTCATTACCGGACGCGGAATCGACCTCGACTTCCCGATGCTCGCCGGTTGCCTGGCGTTGCTCGGTCTGGGCCTGATCATGATCGCCTCGGCCTCCACCGAAGTGGCGGCCGTGCAGTCGGGCAGCCCGCTGTATTACATGATTCGTCACCTGATCTACGTGGTGCTCGGCCTGGGTGCCTGCATCGTCACGATGATGATCCCGATCGCCACCTGGCAGCGCCTGGGCTGGATGATGCTGATCGGTGCTTTCGGCCTGTTGGTGATGGTGATCATCCCGGGGATCGGCCGTGAGGTGAACGGTTCGATGCGCTGGATCGGTTTCAGCTTCTTCAACGTTCAGCCGTCCGAGATCGCCAAGGTGTTCGTGGTGATCTACCTCGCCGGTTATCTTGTGCGTCGCCAGAAAGAAGTGCGCGAGAGCTGGATGGGCTTCTTCAAGCCGTTCATCGTGCTGTTGCCGATGGCGGGCCTGTTGCTGATGGAGCCGGACTTCGGTGCCACCGTCGTGATGATGGGCGCGGCGGCGGCGATGCTGTTCCTCGGCGGGGTCGGGCTGTTCCGGTTCTCGCTGATGGTGGTACTGGCCGTCGGTGCGGTGGTGTTGCTGATCCAGATGCAGCCGTACCGGATGGCGCGTCTGACCAACTTCGCCGACCCTTGGGCCGACCAGTTCGGCGCCGGTTATCAATTGTCGCAAGCCTTGATCGCGTTCGGTCGCGGTGAATGGCTGGGCGTTGGCCTGGGCAACAGCGTGCAGAAGCAGTTCTATCTGCCGGAAGCCCACACCGACTTCGTGTTCTCGGTGCTGGCTGAAGAGCTCGGCGCCGTGGGTTCGCTGTGCACCGTGGCGCTGTTCGTGTTCGTGTGTATTCGCGGCATGTACATCGGTCTTTGGGCCGAGAAAGCCAAACAGTTTTTTGCCGCTTATGTTGCCTATGGTCTGTCGTTCCTGTGGATCGGCCAGTTCCTGATCAACATCGGCGTGAACGTCGGTCTGCTGCCGACCAAGGGCCTGACCTTGCCGTTCCTCAGTTACGGCGGCAGTTCCCTTGTGATCTGCTGCGCCTGCCTTGGCCTGTTGCTGAGGATCGAGTGGGAGAGCCGGACCCACCTGGGCAGTGAAGAGATGGAATTCCATGAGAGCGACTTCGCCGAGGAGCCGAACCATGGGCGCTAACGTATTGATCATGGCCGGCGGCACCGGTGGCCACGTGTTCCCGGCGCTGGCCTGTGCCCGCGAATTCCAGGCGCGCGGCTACACCGTGCACTGGCTCGGCACGCCGCGCGGGATCGAGAACGATCTGGTGCCGGCGGCAGGTATTGAACTGCACCGCATCAACGCCAGTGGCCTGCGTGGCAAGGGCAAGCTGTCGCTGCTCAAGGCGCCGTTCATGCTGCTGAAATCGGTATGGCAAGCGCGGGCGATCATTCGCCGCTTGCGTCCGGTGTGCGTGGTCGGATTCGGCGGCTATGTGACCGGTCCCGGTGGTCTTGCCGCCAAACTGGCCGGCGTGCCGGTGATCGTTCATGAGCAGAACGCCGTGGCCGGCACCGCCAATCGGTTGCTGGTGCCGTTCGCCGCCCGGGTGTGTGAAGCGTTCCCCGACACCTTTACCCTGTCGGACAGCCGCCGTACCACCGGTAACCCGGTGCGCAGCGAGCTGTTCCTCGAAACACCGCGCCCGGCCCTGGCCGGACGCAAGGCGCGTTTGCTGATCCTGGGCGGAAGCCTGGGCGCAGAGCCGTTGAACAAGTTGCTGCCTGAAGCCCTGGCACAAGTCGCTGCCGACTTGCGTCCGGAAGTGTTCCATCAGGCGGGCAGAAACCACGATGAAGTGACTGCAGAGCGCTACCGCGCCGCCGGCGTGGACGCGCAGGTGCAGCCGTTCATCAAAGACATGGCCCAGGCCTATGGCTGGGCTGACCTGGTGGTGTGCCGCGCCGGCGCATTGACCATCAGTGAACTGGCCGCCGCCGGTCTGCCCTCGATGCTGGTGCCCTTGCCCCACGCGATCGACGATCACCAGACTCGCAACGCCGATTATTTGGCCCGTGAAGGCGCTGCCTTCCTGATGCCGCAAAGAACGACTGGCGCCGCGGACCTTGCCGCGCGCCTGACAGAGGTCTTGATGCAACCGCAACGACTCGAACAAATGGCCCAAGCGGCCCGCCGTCTGGCGAAACCCGAAGCCACCCGTAGCGTGGTCGATACCTGTCTGGAGGTGGCCCATGGTTGAGAATCAGAAAGCCATGCCGCAACCGGAAATGCGCCGCATCCGTCGCATCCACTTCGTCGGCATCGGTGGCGTGGGCATGTGCGGCATCGCCGAAGTGCTGCTGAACCTGGGCTATGAAGTGTCCGGTTCGGACCTGAAAGCTTCGCCGGTGACCGAGCGCCTGGAATCCTTCGGTGCGCAGATCTTCATCGGCCACCGTGCCGAGAACGCCGCTGCCGCCGATGTGCTGGTGGTGTCGAGCGCCGTCAATACGTCCAACCCGGAAGTCGCAACTGCGCTGGAACGCCGGATCCCGGTGGTGCCGCGTGCCGAAATGCTCGCCGAACTGATGCGCTACCGCCACGGCATCGCCGTCGCCGGTACCCATGGCAAAACCACCACCACCAGCCTGATCGCTTCGGTGTTCGCGGCCGGTGGCCTGGATCCGACCTTCGTCATCGGTGGCCGTCTGAATGCTGCGGGCACCAATGCCCAGCTCGGCACCAGCCGTTATCTGATCGCCGAAGCCGATGAAAGCGACGCAAGCTTCCTGCATCTGCAGCCGTTGGTGGCCGTGGTCACCAATATCGACGCCGACCACATGGCGACCTACGACGGTGACTTCAACAAGCTGAAGAAAACCTTCGTCGAGTTCCTGCACAACCTGCCGTTCTACGGTCTGGCGGTGATGTGCCTGGATGATCCGGTGGTGCGTGAAATCCTGCCGCTGGTCAAACGTCCGACCGTGACCTATGGCTTCAGCGAAGACGCCGACGTGCGCGCGATCAATGTTCGTCAGCAGGGCATGCAGACCTTCTTTACCGTGCTGCGCCCTGATCGCGAGCCTCTTGATGTGTCCGTGAACATGCCGGGCAATCACAACGTGCTCAATTCCCTGGCGACCATCTGCATCGCCACCGACGAAGGCGTCAGCGACGAGGCCATCGTCCAGGGCCTGTCCGGCTTCCAGGGTGTCGGCCGACGCTTCCAGGTCTACGGCGAACTGCCGGTGGACGGCGGTAACGTGATGCTGGTCGACGACTACGGTCATCACCCGACCGAAGTGGCAGCAGTCATCAAAGCCGTGCGTGGTGGCTGGCCGGAGCGCCGTCTGGTGATGGTCTACCAGCCGCACCGTTACAGCCGCACCCGCGACCTGTACGACGATTTCGTCAATGTACTGGCCGATGCCAACGTGCTGTTGCTGATGGAAGTCTATCCGGCCGGCGAAGAGCCGATCCCGGGGGCCGACAGCCGCAAACTGTGCAACAGCATCCGCCAGCGCGGTCAGCTCGATCCGATCTACATCGAGCGCGGCGTCGATCTGGCGCCGCTGGTCAAGCCGCTGCTGCGCGCCGGCGACATTCTGTTGTGCCAGGGCGCCGGTGATATCGGTGGCCTCGCACCGAAACTGTTGAAAAGCGAGTTGTTCGCCGGTGCCGTGGCGGCATCGGTCGAGGGGAAGTTGAAATGACTGCTGCCTACGCCAACCTGTTCTCCACCATCGCCCCGAAGGATTTCGGCCGGGTGGCCGTGCTGTTCGGTGGCCTGAGTGCCGAGCGTGAAGTCTCGCTGAAGTCCGGCAACGCCGTGCTCACCGCGCTGCAAAGCGCGGGTGTGGACGCGTTCGGCATCGACGTCGGTGCCGATATCCTGCAGCGCCTGCTGAGCGAAAAGATCGACCGTGCGTTCATCATCCTCCACGGTCGCGGCGGTGAAGACGGCAGCATGCAAGGCCTGCTCGAAGTGGCCGGCATTCCGTACACCGGCAGTGGCATCCTGGCTTCGGCACTGGCGATGGACAAGCTGCGCACCAAGCAGGTCTGGCACACGCTCGGGATTCCGACGCCGCGTCACGCCGTGCTGCGCAGCGAGGCCGATTGTATTTCGGCGGCGACGGAACTGGGCTTCCCTTTGATCGTCAAACCGGCGCATGAAGGTTCAAGTATCGGGATGGCCAAAGTGACTTCCGCGTCCGAGTTGATCGACGCATGGAAAGCGGCCAGTACCTACGATTCGCAAGTGTTGGTCGAGCAATGGATCCACGGTCCCGAGTTCACCATCGCCACCCTGCGTGACCAGGTGTTGCCTCCAATCGCCCTGGGTACGCCACACACGTTCTACGACTACGACGCCAAGTACATCGCCAACGATACCCAGTATCGGATTCCGTGCGGGCTCGATGCCGCCAAGGAAAAAGAACTCATGGACCTCACGGCGCAAGCCTGCGAGGCGCTGGGTATCGCCGGTTGGGGCCGGGCGGACGTGATGCAGGACGCCGACGGCAAATTCTGGTTCCTGGAAGTCAACACCGCTCCCGGCATGACCGACCACAGCCTGGTACCGATGGCGGCGAAAGCGGCCGGTCTGGATTTCCAGCAACTGGTCCTGGCCATTCTGGCCGCCAGTGTCGATGCCGATGGCAAGAAAGAGGCGCGAGGTTAAGACCATGCAAGGCGCACAGCTCAGACATCAGCCACCCGCACCCGGCCGCAAGCCGGTGCCGCGGGGTGCCAGCCGAATGGTGGCCAAAGAGCCGATGTCCGCGCGCCTGCCAAAAGCCAACTTCGGCTTCTTGAAAGGTCTGTTCTGGCCGGTGCTGCTGGTGGCCCTGGGGTTCGGCACTTACGAAGGCGCGCAGCGATTGCTGCCGTACGCCGACCGGCCGATCACCAAGATCGCGGTGCAGGGCGACCTGAGTTACATCAGCCAGCAGGCGGTGCAGCAGCGGATCGCCCCGTACGTGGCGTCGAGCTTCTTCACCATCGACCTGGCGAGCATGCGAACAGAGCTTGAGCAGATGCCGTGGATCGCCCACGCCGAAGTACGTCGGGTGTGGCCGGACCAGGTGGTGATCCGCCTCGAAGAGCAACTGCCGGTGGCCCGTTGGGGCGACGAGTCGTTGCTCAACAACCAGGGCCAGGCGTTCACGCCCAAGGAACTGGCGAACTACGAACACCTGCCGCAGCTGTTCGGTCCGCAGCGGGCCCAGCAGCAAGTGATGCAGCAATACCAGGTGCTGAGCCAGATGCTCCGGCCATTGGGCTTCTCGATTGCGCGGCTGGAGCTGCGTGAACGTGGCAGCTGGTTCCTGACCACCGGTGCCGGCAGTTCCGGCCCCGGGATCGAGCTGCTGCTGGGACGCGGCAACCTGGTGGAAAAGATGCGCCGCTTCATTGCCATCTATGACAAGACGCTCAAAGAACAGATTACGAACATTGCGCGCATCGATCTGCGCTACGCCAACGGCCTTGCTGTTGGCTGGCGGGAACCAGTAGCGCCGACGACAGCCCAACCCGCTGTCGCAAAGAATTAAGAAGAGGCAGGACCCATGGCAAACGTGCAAAGCGGCAAAATGATCGTCGGTCTCGATATCGGCACCTCCAAGGTGGTGGCGCTGGTCGGCGAGGTTGCGGACGACGGCTCGCTGGAAATCGTCGGGATCGGCACTCATCCGTCCCGCGGCCTGAAGAAAGGCGTGGTGGTCAACATCGAGTCCACCGTGCAGTCGATCCAGCGCGCGATCGAAGAAGCCCAACTGATGGCGGGCTGCCGCATTCACTCGGCGTTCGTCGGTGTGGCGGGCAATCACATTCGCAGCCTGAACTCCCACGGCATCGTCGCGATCCGTGATCGCGAAGTCAGCTCGGCGGACCTGGAGCGTGTACTCGATGCCGCCCAGGCCGTGGCGATCCCGGCCGACCAGCGTGTGCTGCACACCCTGCCGCAGGATTACGTGATCGATAACCAGGAAGGCGTGCGCGAGCCGCTGGGCATGTCCGGCGTGCGTCTGGAAGCCAAGGTTCACGTGGTCACCTGCGCCGTCAACGCCGCACAGAACATTGAAAAGTGCGTGCGTCGCTGCGGTCTGGAAATCGACGACATCATTCTCGAGCAACTGGCCTCGGCCTATTCGGTCCTGACCGACGACGAAAAAGAGCTGGGCGTGTGCCTGGTCGACATCGGCGGCGGCACCACCGACATCGCGATCTTCACCGAAGGCGCGATCCGCCACACGGCCGTGATCCCGATTGCCGGTGATCAGGTGACCAACGACATCGCCATGGCGTTGCGCACCCCGACCCAGTACGCCGAAGAGATCAAGATCCGCTATGCCTGCGCCCTGGCCAAACTGGCCGGTGCCGGCGAGACCATCAAGGTGCCGAGCGTCGGCGACCGTCCGCCGCGTGAACTGTCCCGTCAGGCCCTGGCCGAAGTGGTCGAGCCGCGTTACGACGAACTGTTCACCCTGATCCAGGCCGAGCTGCGTCGCAGCGGCTACGAAGACCTGATCCCGGCCGGCATCGTGCTGACCGGTGGTACCTCGAAAATGGAAGGCGCCACGGAACTGGCCGAAGAAATCTTCCACATGCCGGTCCGCCTGGGCGTGCCGCATGGCGTGAAGGGGCTGGATGACGTGGTACGCAACCCGATTTATTCCACTGGCGTCGGCTTGTTGATGTACGGCCTGCAGAAGCAGTCCGACGGGATCTCGTTCTCGGGCATCGGCAGCCGCGACAGCTACAGCAACGATGAGCCGCAGGCGCCGTTGCTGGACCGTTTGAAGAAGTGGGTTCAAGGCAACTTCTAACGCTTTACCGCAGCACCGCAACAAACAGCAGTAGGCGAAAAAACTAGAGAATGTAAGGAGAGGGAAAATGTTCGAACTCGTAGACAACATCCCCGCAAGCCCGGTAATCAAAGTTATCGGTGTTGGCGGTGGCGGCGGCAACGCTGTCAATCACATGGTCAAGAGCAACATCGAAGGCGTGGAATTCATCTGCGCCAACACCGATGCTCAAGCGCTGAAAAACATCGGCGCGCGCACCATTCTGCAACTGGGCACCGGCGTGACCAAAGGCCTGGGCGCCGGCGCCAACCCGGAAGTCGGCCGTCAGGCTGCGCTGGAAGATCGCGAGCGCATCGCTGAAGTGCTGGCCGGCACCAACATGGTGTTCATCACCACCGGCATGGGCGGCGGTACAGGTACCGGTGCTGCGCCGATCATCGCCGAAGTGGCCAAGGAAATGGGCATCCTGACCGTTGCGGTCGTGACCCGTCCGTTCCCGTTCGAAGGCCGCAAGCGTATGCAGATCGCCGACGAAGGCATCCGCATGCTCTCGGAAAGCGTCGACTCGCTGATCACCATTCCGAACGAAAAACTGCTGACCATCCTCGGCAAGGACGCAAGCCTCCTGTCGGCTTTCGCCAAGGCTGACGATGTACTGGCCGGTGCCGTTCGCGGTATCTCCGACATCATCAAGCGTCCGGGCATGATCAACGTCGACTTCGCCGACGTACGCACCGTGATGAGCGAAATGGGCATGGCGATGATGGGCACTGGCTGCGCCAGCGGTCCGAACCGTGCACGTGAAGCGACCGAAGCGGCCATCCGCAACCCGCTGCTGGAAGACGTGAACCTGCAAGGCGCACGCGGCATCCTGGTGAACATCACTGCCGGTCCTGACCTGTCCCTGGGTGAGTACTCCGACGTGGGTTCGATCATCGAAGCCTTCGCTTCCGAGCACGCAATGGTCAAGGTCGGTACCGTTATCGATCCGGACATGCGCGATGAACTGCACGTGACCGTGGTTGCCACTGGTCTGGGCGCAAAAATCGAGAAGCCTGTGAAGGTCATCGACAACACCGTTCACACCTCGATGGCGGCTGCTCAAGTGCAGCAACCGGCACCCGCTCGTCAGGAACAGCCAGCGGTGAATTACCGTGACCTGGACCGTCCGACCGTCATGCGCAACCAGGCTCAGGCCGGTGCTGCGACTGCCGCGAAGATGAATCCGCAAGATGACCTGGACTACCTGGACATCCCGGCTTTCCTGCGTCGTCAGGCCGATTGATGAAATGTATCAGGGGTATTCAGGTGATTGGTGTTCAGCAAAGGCTCGGTCTGCTATCATCGCCAGCCTTTGTTGATACCAGTTCGCAATTTGCGCTGAAGCGGCCCATGCCATGATTAAACAACGCACACTGAAAAATATTATCCGTGCCACCGGTGTAGGTCTGCACTCCGGGGAGAAGGTTTACCTGACCCTCAAGCCTGCACCTGTCGACACCGGGATCGTCTTTCGTCGTGCCGATCTCGATCCGGTTGTCGAGATACCGGCTCGCGCGGCCAACGTCGGCGAGACAACCATGTCGACGACGCTGGTCAACGGTGACGTGAAGGTAGACACGGTGGAGCACTTGCTCTCGGCCATGGCTGGCCTGGGCATCGATAACGCCTACGTCGAGCTCTCCGCGTCTGAAGTCCCGATCATGGATGGCAGCGCTGGACCTTTCGTATTCCTGATTCAATCGGCTGGCCTGGAAGAACAGGACGCCGCCAAGAAATTCATCCGCATCCTGCGTGAAGTGACAGTGGAAGACGGCGACAAGCGCGCCACTTTCGTCCCTTTCGAAGGGTTCAAGGTGAGCTTCGAGATCGATTTCGATCACCCGGTTTTCCGGGATCGCACCCAAAGTGCAAGCGTGGATTTTTCCAGCACTTCGTTCGTAAAAGAAGTCAGCCGCGCCCGTACTTTCGGTTTCATGAGTGACATCGAGTACCTGCGCAAGCACAACCTCGCACTCGGCGGCAGCGTGGAAAACGCGATCGTGGTCGATGCCGATGGCGTACTGAACGAAGACGGCCTTCGCTACGAAGACGAATTCGTGAAGCACAAGATCCTCGATGCGATTGGCGACCTGTACCTGCTGGGCAACAGCCTGATTGGTGAGTTCAAGGGCTTCAAGTCCGGCCACGCACTGAACAACCAGCTGCTGCGCAAGTTGATTGAGCAGAAAGATGCCTGGGAAGTCGTGACGTTCGAAGACGCCAGCACTGCACCAATCTCTTACATGCGCCCGGTTGCGGCGGTGTAAGTAAAAAACCTCTCTAGTTTTTTGAAGGCCACCTTTGGGTGGCCTTTTTTTATGCCTGCTGGTTTTGCATTGGCTGTACCGGCCTCATCGCTGGCAAGCCAGCTCCCACAGGTTCTCCAGTTATCCAAAGATCCTCAATACACCCAAAACTCTGTGGGAGCTGGCTTGCCAGCGATGAGGCCGGAAAGGCCAAAACCCCCATCAAGCCACGACGACCTGGTTCCGGCCACCTTCCTTGGCCTGATACAGCGCCCGATCCGCCGCGAACAACAGTTGTTCCAGACTGATTTCGCTCGTCGCCGTCCAGGTACTGATACCGACGCTCACGGTCATCGGTGACTGGTCTTGATTCAGGCTCGGCAATTGCTCCACCGCTGCACGAATGTGCTCGGCGATCTGCTGCGCCCCGACGCTGTCGGTTTCCGCGAGGATCACCGAAAACTCCTCACCGCCATACCGCGCCACCAGATCCGCCGGACGCCGCACATTGGCGGTGATCACTCTCGCCAGTTCACGCAACGCCTGATCCCCGGCCTGATGTCCATGCCGGTCATTGAAGGCCTTGAAGTGGTCCGCATCGATCATCAGCAATGACAGGGGTTGGCCCGAGCGTTGGGCGCGGAACCACTCGTGGCGCAGCGACTGGTCGAGCATCCGCCGGTTGGCGACCCCGGTCAGGGCATCAGTTGCGGCGAGTTGTGCCAGTTCATGTTCGGCCCGATGCCGCAGGCGCAGCTCCCGGGCGAGCAGCCAGGTCAGCCACAGCAGGCCGGCACACAACACGCCGGTGGCGCCGCTGATCAGGATCGCCGTGCGTCGCCACGCGCCGAACACTTCCTCGCTGGACAGGGCAACGATTACCGTCAGCGGCAGATTGCCGACCCGCGAGTAGGTGTACAGCCGTTGCTGATGATCCATGCTCGAGATGCTGTTGAAACTGCCATTGCCGTTGCTGTCGCGCAGGATCCGCACCACATTGGGCCGCGCGGCAAAGCTCTTGCCGATCGAATCGCTCTGCAGATAAGGCTTCTGTGCCAGCAGGATGCCGTCGTTATTGATGATGTTGAGGGTGCTGTCGATGCCGATGTCGAGGCTGTTGAACAGCTGATCGAAGTAATCGAGTTTCATCGACGCCACGGCCACGCCGAGGAACTCGCCGATGTCCGACGAGATGCGCCGACTGAAACTGATCCGCCACTGGTCCGCGTCATCGCAGTCGCAGCGGGGCTTGAACGGACGGCTGATGAACATGCCGGTGTCGCGTTTGAAGGCGTGGGCGAGGAAGTAGTCACGGTCGGCGAAATTGCCTGGCAGCGGATCGACCCGTGAGGAATCGGCGATCACTTCGCCATGCTTGTCGAGCAGCAGGATGTCGCCCTTGAAGCGCGCCGTGGTGGAGCGATCGAACAACGCCAGATGGCGGATCTGCGGCGACACATCTTTCAGGTCGTCACGCTGGGCAGCGGCAATCAGCCCTTGCAGCGTCAGGTCATACAGCTCGACAGTGCGCAGCACATCGGCATCGATCAACTGGGCGATGGTGGTAGCGCTACGGGTCGCCGATTCCTGGGCGTTGGCGCGTTCACGGATCAGCAGGAACGTCACGATGCACACAATCGCGATCACGCTCAGCAGGCTGCCAAGGATCAACAGCAGCTCGGAGCGTCCGGTCGTGCCGGGAACGGTAGGGGTGCGGCTCGCGATCATGGTCCGGTTTTCGATTGGAGATTCTTCTAAGCGTAGTTGTACCCGCTCGCTGCCACAGGCAAGAAAAAGGCCAGCGCGTCAGGCTGGCCTTTTATCGTAGTGCCGATCTTAGAAGACGTTGATCGGGTAGTCGATGATCACACGGTATTCATCGGTGTCCGTATCGATTGCGCCGTAACCGTTGCCGCCGCGGTTGGTCGCCCATTGCAGGCGTACCGCGAGGTCTTTGGCCTGTCCGCTTTGCACCACGTACTTGAGGTCGATGTCGCGTTCCCAGTGCTTGGCGTTGCGACCTTCGGCGCTGTACCACGAAGCGTAACCCTTGCTGTGCGGATCGACCTTGGTCAGGTCCAGCGTGCCGCGCGAGTAGGACAGCGACGAGGTCAGACCCGGCAAGCCGACGCCGGCGAAGTCGTAGGCGTACTTGAGCTTCCACGAACGCTCGTTCGGGCCGTTGAAGTCCGAATACTGCTGCGAGTTGTCGAGGTAAACGCTGTCACCCTGGCTGATGTAATCGAACGGCGTGTTGCCGTTGACCCGCTGATACGCGGCGGTAACGCTGTGGCTGCCGATGCCCACGGTGAAATGCAGGCTGTAGGTGTTGTTGTCGATGTTGCCCAGCAGCGCGTCGCCGGTGTCCTGGGTGTGATAGAAGTGCAGGCCCGGGTTGAAGGTCACCCGATCATTCAGTGCCCTGGTGTAGTCGAGGTCGTAGTAGTACTGGTTCCAGATGTCCTTCAACTCGGAGGCATACAGGCTGCTGGTCAGGCCTTCGACACCACTCCAGGCCACGCCGGCCCAGTTCAGGTGCTGGCTCTTGTCGCCGTCGGCTAGGGTGCCGTAAGAGGTGCCGATGCGTTTGTGGCCGCTCTGATTGTATGGTTTGGTGAAGCTGGCCTGACCACCTTCGATCATCCAGCCGTCGAAGCTGTGGTTGGTCAGGCTGAGGCCGCGAAAGGTCTGCGGCAGCATGCGCGTCTCGCCACCGGCGATCACCGGGTTGGCAAGGAACAGGTCGCCGGCCTTCAGCTCGGTATCGAACGCACGCATTTTCAGGGTGCCGCCCGCCGTGGAGAACGAGCCCGGCGCTTTGCCGCTGCCGTCGCTGACCGGCAGGATGCTGGAGTTGTCGGTGCCGCCACCGCCGTCGAGCTTCAGACCGAGCATGGCGTGGGCATCGAGGCCGAAACCGACCGTGCCTTCGGTGTAACCCGACTCGAATTTGCCGAGGAAACCCTGGCCCCACTCGATGTTGTCGTCCGTCTGCTGCAGACGGTTGCGGTTCATGTAGTAGTTGCGGGCATTGAGGTTGAGGCTCGCGCCTTCGACGAAACCCTGTTTCTCGGATTCGGCGGCGTGGGCAGTGGGGGCAATCGTTGCGGCAATTGCAATGAACAGCGGGGTGAAGCGAACTGGGTAACGCACGTGCGGTAAAGCTCCTTGGGTCAACTGACACTTCAATGTCTTGAGGTGCGGGATGTTTCCAGTTGTTAAAGACGAACCAGACAGCGTTCAGACCACAACGAAAAAAGGCCGCTGAATATCAGCGGCCTGCAAGGACGACGGTTGAACGGGAAGAGCCAAACAACCGCGTCGAGGGAAACGTTGCGCGGTGCGCGACTCAGCTGTCTTTCTCGGAAGCTTGAGCCTGCGAAGTTGCGGCCTGTGGGGCTTGCGTAGCGTCCTGCGCCTTGGCCATCACTTCTGCCTGATGCTGTTCGAATGCGTGAGCGCGAGCGGCATTTTGCGCTACGAACGTCTGCGATTCTTCAGCCATCGCCAGCGGCGACAGGATCAATGAGGACAAAACGAAAGCGCTGGCAATACCCATACTGTTGGACATCTTGAAAACCTTCTTGCTTGGCAAGTGCTGTTTGGTGCGGGCAAAGATAAGGTTGCCGGGGGTTGGGAAACAGCGTGATTTTCATAAATGACTGTTACAGCAGAAGCAAAGATCAGCGGGAGAGTCGTTTCCGGGCTCGGCTTGAGAGGGACGCGGAGCGTCCCGGGCGGCATTCCCACGCAGAGCGTGGGAACGATGAGGGGTGGGCTCAGACCGGAAGGTGGATCCCGAAGGTGTTCATCCCGCGATCACTGCGCACAAACACATCGCCGCCGTGCATTAACGCGATCGCCTTGACGATCGCCAGCCCCAACCCGTGATTGTTGCCACTGTTGCTGCGCGACGCATCGACCCGGTAGAAACGCTCGAACAAGCGCGGTAAATGCTCGCTGGCAATCGGCGAACCGGGGTTGGCTACGCCGATGCTGACCTGATGGTCCTCGACCGCGATCTGCACCTCGATCACTTGTCCCGGCGCGGTGTGTTGTACCGCGTTGCTCAACAGATTGATCAAGGCCCGGCGCAGATGGGCGATCTCGATCTGTACCCGCGCGTCGCCGCTTACCCGCACCTGGACCTGCGCATCTTCGAGAATGAAGTCGAGGTATTCGAGGGTGGTCGCCACTTCATCGGCCAGCGACGTTGAGGTCAGTTTGGTGGCTTTACTGCCCTGATCGGCGCTGGCCAAGAACAGCATATCGTTGATGATCGAGCGCAGGCGTTCCAGCTCTTCGAGGTTGGATTGCAGCACTTCGAAATAATGCTCGGCAGAGCGCCCGCGCGTCAGGGCGACCTGGGTCTGGCCGATCAGGTTGGTCAGCGGCGAGCGCAGCTCATGGGCCACGTCGGCGTTGAAGGATTCGAGCCGAGAATAAGCCTGTTCAACCCGCTCCAGCGTCGAGTTGAACGAGTCGACAAATTGCTCGAGTTCCGGCGGCAACGGCGACAGACGCAGGCGCCCGGCCCGCAACGGCGGCGCCAGACGCTGGGCTTCCTGGGACAGTTTGATCAGCGGCTTGAGGCCGATCCGCGCCACCCAGTAACCCAATGCCGACGCCAGCAGCACACCGATCACCGCCAGACTCACCAGCGCGATCAGCAACTGATGCTGGGTCTGATGAAAGGTCTCGGTGTCGATGCCGATCATGAAGCGCAGGGGCGGGCGCTGATCCTTGGCCGGCAGTTCTGTGAGCAGCACTTTCAGCGGGTAGGGATGGTCGGGCAGTTGCAGATCGCGCATGCCCAGCGGGCCTTGGGCGAACGCGCGGATCAAGGCATCCGGCTCGCCGAACTCGTAGCCCGGATTGCCGCTGACCACCCAGAAACGGATGCGCTTGTCCTCTTCGCCGAGCAGCTTGAGCTTGGCGTTGATCTTCACCCAATGCTCAGGAGTGCCATAGCGGTTGAGCGCGGATTCGAGCACGCTG
This sequence comes from Pseudomonas glycinae, assembly GCF_001594225.2. Classification (GTDB taxonomy): domain Bacteria; phylum Pseudomonadota; class Gammaproteobacteria; order Pseudomonadales; family Pseudomonadaceae; genus Aquipseudomonas; species Aquipseudomonas glycinae. Next base: position 859,349 of record NZ_CP014205.2, on the reverse strand, counting down.
TAACGTGCATCCAGTTCCGCTTCCGGCAACAGACCCAGGCCTTTGTCCACTTGTTGATACAGCGCGCCGCCGATCAACAAAAACACCAGCAGCGCCACCAGCGTGAACATCCCGCTCAGGCGCAGGGCGATGGAATTACTGGACACCACGGCTCTCCAGCACATATCCCATGCCACGTATGGTGTGCAGCAGTTTCTCGTCGAACGGCCCGTCGAGCTTGGCCCGCAGGCGTTTGATCGCGACTTCGACCACGTTGGCGTCGCTGTCGAAATTGATGTCCCAGACCATTTCCGCAATCGCGGTTTTCGAGAGGATTTCGCCCTGACGCCGGGCCAGCACGCTGAGCAGCGAAAACTCCTTCGCGGTCAGATCCAGCCGGGTGCCGGCGCGGGTGGCCTTGCGGCTGATCAGATCGATCCACAGATCGGCGATGCTCACTTGCACCGGTTCGTGGCCGCCACTGCGCCGGGTCAGCGCTTGCAGGCGCACCACCAGTTCGAGGAAGGAGAACGGTTTGCCGAGGTAATCGTCGGCGCCGTCGCGCAGGCCGCGGATCCGGTCTTCGACCCGTTCGCGGGCGGTGAGCATGATCACCGGTGTCTGCTTGCGCGCACGCAACGCGCGCAGCACGCCGAAGCCGTCGAGGCCCGGCAGCATCACGTCGAGAACGATCACCGCGTAGTCGCTTTCCAGCGCCAGATGCAGGCCCTCGACGCCGTCGCGGGCCCGATCCACGGTGTAACCCTGTTCCGTCAGGCCGCGGTGCAGGTAGTCCGCGGTTTTCTCTTCGTCTTCGATAATCAGAACGCGCATGACCCGCCTCAGTCTGTCGTTGCCAGCGCCGCGACGGGCGCAGGTTTGGGCTTGTGGAACAGCCGCTCAAGCCACAAGTATATGACCGGCGTGGTGAACAGCGTCAGCATCTGGCTGACCAGCAGCCCACCCACCACTGCGATTCCCAGCGGCTGGCGCAGTTCGGCGCCGGTGCCGTAACCGAGCATCAGCGGCAGGGCGCCAAGCAGCGCGGCGAGGGTGGTCATGATGATCGGCCGGAACCGCGTGATACATGCCTCGAAAATCGCATCCTGCGGCGACAAGCCGCGATGACGCTGCGCTTCCAGGGCGAAGTCGATCATCAGGATGCCGTTCTTCTTCACGATACCGATCAGCAGCACCAACCCGATCAACGCCATGATCGAAAAGTCCTGCCCGCAGATCCACAGCATGATCACCGCGCCGAGACCCGCCGCCGGCAAGGTCGAGATGATCGTCAGCGGATGGACGAAGCTCTCGTAGAGCACGCCAAGGATGATGTACACCGCCACCAGTGCCGCGAGAATCAGCCATGGCTGACTTTTCAACGAACTCTGGAACGCCTGGGCCGCACCCTGGAAGTTGCCGCTGATCGCGGTCGGCATGCCGATCTCGGCCTTGGCCTGATTGAGCAGGATGACCGCGTCGCCCAGTGCCACGCCGGGCGCCAGGTTGAACGACAGATTGGCGGCCGGGAACATGCCGTCGTGGGCGATGGACAGCGGGCCGATGGTCGGTGCGTCGAATCGGGCCAGCGCCGACAGCGGCACCATTTCTCCGCTCAGCGGCGAGCGCAGGTAGAAATAGTTGAGGCTTTCGGCCTTGCCGCGCTGTCTGGTGTCCAGTTCCAGGATCACGTTGTACTGGTTGACCTGGGTCTGGAACTCGTTGATCTGCCGCTGGCCGAAGGCGTCGTACAGCGCCTCGTCGACATCACTCGCCGTCAGGCCGAAACGCGCGGCGGCGCTGCGGTCGATGCTGATGTGAGTGATGCTGCCGCCCAGTTGCAGGTCGTTGGAAATGTCACGGAACGCCGGGATGCTACGTAGCTTTTCGGTGAGTTTCTGGGTCCAGGTGGCGAGGGTCGGCCCGTCGTTGCTCTTGAGCACGTACTGATACTGCGCACGGCTTGGGCCGGAGCTGAGGTTGATGTCCTGGCCGGCGCGCAGGTAAAGCACGATGCCGGGGACTTTCATCAGTTGCGGACGAATGCGGTCGATGAACTGGCTGGCCGAAACATCGCGGTCTCCGCGTTTTTTCAGGGCAATCCAGAAGCGTCCGTTGGCGATGGTCTGGTTGCTGCCGGACACGCCGACCGAGTGGGAAAACGCCTGGACTGCCGGGTCGGCGGCGACGATTTCGGCCATCGCCAGGTGTTTTTTCACCATGTCGCTGTAGGAGATATCGGCGGCGGCTTCGGTGGTGCCGAGGACGAAACCGGTGTCCTGCACCGGGAAGAAACCCTTGGGGATAAACACGTAGCCGCCAATCGCCAGCGCCACGGAAATGCCGAACACGCCGATCATCAATTTCTGGTGAGCGAGGGCGCGGCGCAGGCCTTTTTCGTACCAGCCGAGCAGGCGTTCACTGAAGCCCGGTTTGTCATGGGCGTGATGCACCGGTTTGCGCATGAACAGCGCTGCCAGTGTTGGCGCCAACGTCAGCGATACCAACACGGAAATCATGATGGTCGAGGTGGCCGTCAGGGCGAATTCCTTAAACAGGCGCCCGACCACACCGCCCATGAACAGCAGCGGAATGAACGCCGCCACCAGCGAGAAACTGATCGACACCACGGTGAAACCGATCTCGCCGGCGCCCTTGATCGCGGCGTCGCGCATGCTGTCGCCGGCCTCCAGATGGCGGTGAATGTTTTCCACCACCACGATGGCGTCGTCGACTACGAAACCTACCGCCACCACGATGGCCACCAGCGTCAGGTTGTTCAGACTGAAGCCGAGTAAATACATCAGCGCGAAACTGGCGGTCAGCGACACACCGAGCACCGCCGACACAATCATCGTCGCCGACAACTGGCGCAGAAACAGCGCCATCACCGCCACCACCAGCAGGATCGCGATCAGCAGCGTGATTTCCACTTCATGCAGCGAGGCGCGGATGGTCTGGGTGCGATCGATCAGGGTTTTGACCTGCACCGAGGCCGGCAGCATGGCTTCGAGGCCGGGCAGGGCGGCCTGAATCCGGTCCACGGTTTCGACGATGTTGGCGCCGGGCTGGCGCGAGATCACCAGGTTCACGCCCGGTCGATCGCCGGCCCAGGCTTGCACGTAGGCATCTTCCGAACCGTTGACGACTTTCGCGACATCCTTGAGGTGAACCGGGGCGCCGTCCTTGTAGGAAACGATGAGCTGGCTGTATTCCTCGGGGTGGAACAACTGGTCGTTGGTCGACAGCGTGGAAATGCTTGAGTCGCCGTACAACGCACCCTTGGCGAGGTTGAGGCTGGTCTGCTGGATCGCCACACGAATATCGGCGAGGGTCAGGCCGATGGCCGCCAGTTTGTCGGCCGAGGCCTGTACGCGAATTGCCGGACGTTGCTGACCGGTGATGTTGATCTGGCCTACACCGTCGATCTGACTGATCTGACGCGCGAGCAGGGTTTCCACCAGATCGCTGAGTTCAGTGCCGGGCATTTGCGTGGAGCTGACGCTGAGGATCAGCACCGGGCTGTCGGCCGGGTTGACCTTCTTCCAGGTCGGCAGGGTCGGCATGTCTTTCGGCAGTTTGCCGGCGGCGGTGTTGATCGCGGCCTGCACTTCCTGGGCGGCGGTGTCGATGCTCTTGTCGAGGGTGAATTGCAGGGTCAGCAACGTGGAGCCCAGCGCGCTGCTGGAGGTCATCTGGGTCATGCCGGGGATGGCGCTGAATTGCACCTCCAGCGGCGTGGCCACGGAAGAAGCCATGGTGTCCGGGCTGGCGCCGGGTAACTGTGCTGAGACTTGAATCGTCGGAAATTCCGCTTCCGGCAGTGGGGCAATCGGCAGGCGCGGGAAGGCAATCACCCCGACCAGCACCAGCGCGATGGTCAGCAGAATCGTCGCCACCGGGTGATCGATGCACCAGGTCGAAACGCCTTTGTGCTGCTTCATGGCTTGGGCTCCGCTTGCACCACCTGCGGCGGTTCGCTCATGACCTGCACGGTCGAACCGGGCTTGAGCCGCGACTGGCCATCACTGACCAACACGTCGCCGGGTTTCACGCCCTTGATGATGTCCTGACCGCTGCCCTGATAAACCATCTGCACCTGCACCGCTTCAACCTTGTCGCCGTTGACCCGGTACACGAAGTGTTGATCGAGTCCGCGTTGTACGACAGTGGGCGGAACCACCAGCGCATCTTTATCCAGTGCTGTCTGAATCTTTACCGTCACCAGCAGGCCGGGCCAGAGTTTCTGGTTGGGGTTGTCGAACTCGGCCTTGGCGCGGATGGTGCCGGTGTTGGCGTTGATCTGGTTATCGATCAGGGTCAGGTGACCTTCGCCGAGCAGGTTGCCGGTTTCGCCGTCGGTGTCGGCGCCGATGTAGGCCTTGACCTGTGCGCGCTGCGGATCGCTGATCAGACCTTGCAGGGTCGGCAGCATTTGCTGGGGCAGGGAAAACTCGACGGCGATCGGGTCGATCTGGGTCACGGTGAACAGACCCTGGGTGTCGGTCATGCGCAGGAAGTTGCCTTCGTCGACCGTGCGAATCCCGACGCGGCCGGTGACCGGGGAACGAATCTGGGTGTAGGAAAGTTGTACCTGTGCCGCGTCAATCGCGGCCTGATTGCCCTGGGCGGTGGCCTTGAGCTGGTTGACCAGTGCCTGCTGCTGGTCGTAGGTCTGCTTCGATACACCGTCGTCGACGCTGAGCAGTTTGTAGCGCTTGAGGTTGACCAAAGCGACTTGCAGTTGCGCCTGGCTTTCGCCCAGTTGCGCCCGGGCCTGGTCGAGGCTGGCGCGGATCGAGCGGTCGTCGATGGTGGCGAGCAGGTCGCCCTGTTTGACCAACTGGCCCTCTTTGACCAGGAGTTTGGTGAGGATGCCGTCGATCTGTGGGCGCACCACGACGCTGTGCAGCGAGAGAACCGAGCCGATGCCGCTGGTGTAGCGGGGGACGTCTTTTTCGCTGACGGCGACGACTCGCACCGGGATGGCGGTGGGGGTTGCGAGTTTGGCCGGGGCGGGTTTGTATGCGTACCACAGACCGGCGGCTGCGAGGGCGATCAGCAGGGTGGCGAGCAGGGCCTTTTTCTTCTGGATTTGCATGCTTGTGGGGCGCCAGGGGGACGGGGTTTGGGCAGGTTTTGTCTTTATAAACTTGTTTGGGGGTCAGGAGGGTGACGGCTGGCTGACGGCGCTGTCAGTTTCGGCTTTTGACTTGGCGGCCTTTGGGCCGACCAGGCTGTTTTGGGTTTGGGTGAATATCCGTTTCTTTGGGTGTTGCGGCTGGCGGTTCCGCTCTTACAGCGGGTCACTTTGGCAAACGCCCCAAAGTAACCAAAGGTCTTGGCCCCTGCGTTCGGCGCCTCGCTGTGGCTCGGCGTTCCTTCGTTACGGGATTGATCCGGGGGCATCGCCTACGGTTTGCTTCGCTGCACCTCCTCTCGATGCATGCGGCTGCGCCGCACGGTCGCTGCGCTCCCACCCCCGGATAAATCCCTCCACTCAGCCTTCCGATGGGGCCGGCACGTCAAAAGCGGTACTCGAGCTAACGCTCATCGTTTTGAGTGGTGAAGAGCGGAGAGCGGAGAGCGGAGAGCTGAAGACAGAAGCAGAAAACGGACTGCTTTTGTTTTGATCGTTCCCACGCTCCGCGTGGGAATGCCGCCCGGGACGCTCCGCGTTCCATTTTCGGATGTTTGGATATGTGTTGGGTGTACCGTTTGTTGCTGTAGTGCTTTTGGGTAGATCGGGAGGGGTGATCCGTTAGTCGACCTGTCCCAAAAAGGCACTGGTCGTATCCTTTTGGGGGCTCTTTAAACTCCGCTCACGCAGGTATACTGCGCGCTTTCGCGGCTCGTCCACCGGGCCGGACTTTTTGCTTCGCGGAGCTTTCATGACTTCCCCAATCGACAACGCTGTGAGCGATGTCCCGGCAGAGCTGGCCGAGGCCGGTGAATCCAAGCCGACCATTCCTGCGTTCAAGTTTCCGTTCAAGCCAGGTGAGCTGGCGGCTGCCAAAGCGGCGAAGCAGCCGCAGTTCAAGGGCAAGGACGGTGATCGTCATGCCAAGATTCCGGGTGTGGCACCTTCGGGTACTCGCCGTTCGATGGGCAAGCGCTGATTCAATCCCGCCTCGGCCGTTGCTGTGATTTTCGGTCACTGTGATGGCTAATTGCTCAGTTCCTGAGCCAGATCAACGTTTCACCAGTGAGTGCGCTTAGAGTCAGCAGCCCTGCCGACTCTTTCCAATAAAACGAGCGCGCTTTCCATGAAGATCAATCTCCCGGTGACCGGGCGCAATGTCGATGTTGCGCCGGATGCGAACATTCTCTCGACCACCGATCTGACCAGCGCGATCACCTACGCCAACGACGACTTCATCAGGATCAGCGGTTACAGCCGCGACGAGCTGCTGGGTGCGCCGCACAATTTGCTGCGTCATCCGGACATGCCGGCGCAGGCGTTTGCCCATATGTGGCAGACGCTCAAGGGCGGTCGGTCGTGGATGGGGCTGGTGAAGAATCGTTGCAAGAACGGTGATCACTACTGGGTCAGTGCCTATGTCACGCCGGTCACGCAGAACGGTGCGGCGGTGGAGTATCAGTCGGTGCGTACACGGCCGGATGCGCGGCAGATGGCGGCGGCGGAGCGGGCGTATGCGCAGTTGCGCGAGGGGCGTGCGGTGCGTTGGCAGCGACTGCCGGCGCTGAGTTTGCGGGCGAAGATTATGGCGTTGAACAGTTCAGTGCTGGCGGTGGTACTGGGGATTGAAGCCTGGCTGCGGCCGGAGTCCATGGGCATCGAAGCGGCTGCGCTGGTGGTCGGCAGCGGCGCGTGTGCCTTGGGCGTGGGTTGGCTATTGCGGCCACTGGAACGTCTGACCGAGCGGGCGCGAGGGATTGCCGACAACCCGTTGAGTCAGGGTATTTATACCGGGCGGCAGGATCAGTTCGGGCAGATCGAGTTTGCGTTGCAGATGCTTGAGGCGCAGGTCGGTGCGGTGGTGGGGCGGATCGGTGATGCCTCGCAGCGACTGGCCGGGCATGCGGCGCAGCTTGTGGATCATTTGCAAAGCAGTCATACCAGTACGTTGGCGCAGCAGGCGGAAACCGATCAGGTGGCGGCGGCGATTCATCAGATGGCGGCCAGTGTGGCCGAGGTCGCCAGCCATGCGCAGCAGGCGTCGGTGGCGGCGGATATGGCCGGGACGGAAACCCGGGAGGGGCATTTGCTGGTCGGCGAGAGTCGCAGTGCGGTGTTGCGGCTGGCCGAGGAGTTGGGGCGGGCGACCGAGGTGATTCATCAACTCGAAGGCCACAGCAGCGAAATTTCCGGGGTGCTGGAGGTAATTCGCAGCATCGCCGAGCAGACCAACCTGCTGGCGCTCAACGCGGCGATCGAAGCGGCCCGGGCCGGGGATGCCGGACGCGGGTTTGCGGTGGTGGCCGATGAGGTGCGCGGTCTGGCTCAGCGCACTCAACAATCGACCAACGAGATTCAACGGATGATCAGCACCCTGCAAAACGGCGCGCGGGATGCGGTGCTGGTGATGCAGCAGAGCAGCGAACATGTGGATAACAGCGTCGAACAGGCGCAGCGTGCGGCCCGGGCCCTGGACGGGATCAGCGGCCGGGTCGAGCAGATCACCGAGATGAGTCTGCAGATTGCGGCGGCGGTTGAAGAACAGAGCGCGGTGAGTGAGGACATCAACCGCAACATCGTCAGTATTCGCACGGCGTGCGAGCTGACGGTGGATGAGGGGCGCCAGAGCCAGCTCAACTCACAGGATGTGGCGGGGCTGGCGGGGGATTTGCGGTCGCTGGCGCGGGAATTCTGGGGGCGGCGGCAGGGCGCTCAGGCTGCTCGCAACGAGATGAACGCGTAGGTCTGCGGCGGTTCGGACACCACCTGTGCCCCGGCCGCCCGTACTTGCCCGGCGATGTCGTCGCCGGAGACATGGAACAGCCATTCACTGGAACCTTCGCTCAATGGCTGCGCCGTGACCTGATCGATCACCGAGGCAAACGCGCCCATGTCCGGCAGATACGCGGTAAACCCGTCGCCCTTGAGCGCGGTGGTGCGGATGCCGAGCAGGCCGCAGATCGCGTCCTTGGTCTGGATGTCATCCCGATCGGCCTGACGGGAGCGCTGGATCAGCGTCACCAGTTCCTGATCCACCAGCTCACCGCCGACGATCAACTGCGGCCCTTGCTCCCAGGACTCTGGCGGACAGTCCTTGGCGGCGGGGTTCAGCGCAATGTGCGGATTGATTTCGGCGGGATAGATGCGGCACACCAGCGGCCGGCGCTCGTAAATGCGGCACAGCTTGTCTTCGTCAAGATTCCGGCAGGGGCCAACGTTGTAGGCAGCGAAAGTGATCGCCACATGGGCGTCGGACATTCCGCTGCGTACTACCGCCGAACGCCGCTGAGCGTGTTCACGCTGCTGCTCCGGCAGGCCGAGGCCGTTGGCGAGAAACGCCTCCACCAGCACGATCACCTGACCGCCGTCAGCCGCCCACATGCGGGCTTCGGCCAGGGTCAGGGGCACATGGTGATCGGTGCAGCATTTGCCGCAGCCTACGCAGGAAAAGGTCGTATTCATTGAGCGGGCAATCTTCAATCAGGGTGTGAATCGGCGACATAAAGCCGCCGTACAGGCCCGGAGTGAAGCAAGTTGTGCGCCATTCGCTCAGGGTTTGGCGGTCGGGCGGATCGAGTCCCATTCGGTGACGAACGCGGTTTTCGACTTTTTGTTGTACAGGCACAGCTCGGTGCCTTGCTGGCCCTTCATGTGTTTTTGCGGGTACTGGCCTTGCAGCAACAGGGCGGTGTAGCCGACGCGGTCATCGAATTGCGCGGCGTTACCGACCGGTTTGGCGTTTTTCAGGCCGCTGGCCTTGGTGCAACTGGCGAGCACGGTTTTGTCGTAGGCCGCCCAGGCGTCGGGGCTGGAGGCGTGTGCCAGAGGAGCAAGTGCGGTGAGGCAGAGCAGGCTTAAGGTAACGGTTTTCATGGTCGGGCATCCTTGGGGTTAGGCCAGGGTTGGAGTATGCCTGAGGAGGAAAAGTTGTCTTGAGGCCGCCATCGCGGGCAAGCCCGCTCCCACAGGGATTGATGGCGAATACAGATTTTGCAAACACCCGGAAACCTGTGGGAGCTGGCTTGCCAGCGATGGCGGTCTGTCAGTCCGGCACCAGTTCCCGGCGAACCACGTACATTCCAGACCTTTCGTACAAGCGTTGCGCTCGCTGGTTGCTCTCCAGCACCTTCAGGTCGACAAACCCTTCGCGCCGATCCTGAAACGCCTTGAACGCATGAAGCAGCAACGCCCGACCCAATCCACGACCCTGAGCGCGAGGATGCACCACCAGATTCTTGATGTAGGCACTGGTCCAGCATTGCGCCACGCCGATGACGCCTTCGGCATCGCTGGCGATGAAACACAGTGCAGGATCGTATTCCGGGTCGTTTTCAAACTGCTGTTGCCAGACGTCCGGCGCTGGCACCCGACCACCGCCTTCGCGGTAGCCGAACTGCATCAGCTCATGCACGGCGGCTGCACGTTCGGCGCTGTAGGTGGCGATTTCGATGCCGTTCGGCCATTCGATGGCCGGCACGTCCTGGCCCAGGTCGCGCCGCATCAGGAAGCAGAACGTCTCGCTCAAGAGTCAGTGGCCCTGAGCCGCGACGAATTTGGCCGCTTCGATCAGGCAGTGGGTCAGTTCGGGCGAGGAGAACTTGGTCAGCACACCGTTGGCGCCGGCGAGGCGGGCCTTTTCGCTGTTCATCGCGCTGTCGAGTGAGGTGTGCAGCAGCACGTAGAGGTGGGCGAAGTCCGGGGTCTCGCGCAGGGTACGAGTGAAGGCGTAGCCGTCCATCTCGGACATTTCGATGTCGGAGACGATCAGGTTGATCTGCTGCGCCGTGCCTTGCAGGTCCAGCAGGCAGTCGATGGCTTCCTTGGCGCTGCGCGCAGTGTGGCATTGCAGGCCGAGGTTGCGCAGGGTGTGCACCGATTGCTGCAGCGCGACCTGGCTGTCGTCCACCACCAGAATCCGCGCGTTGCCCAGCACTTCGGCGTCTTCCATGCTCAGCTCGGTCGGGGCCATTTCGATCTGCGCCGGGGCGATGCCGTGGATGACTTTTTCGATGTCCAGCACCTGCACCAGCGTGCCGTCCACCGAGGTCACGCCAGTGATGTAGGCGCGCGAACCGCCGGAACCGAACGGCGGCGGTTTGATGTCAGTGGTCAGGCAATGCACGATCTTGCTCACCGCCTGCACATGCAGACCCTGTTTCGAACGGCTGACGTCGGTGACGATCAGGCAGCCGCCGTTCGGATCTTCCAGCGGCCGCTCGCCGATGGCGCGGCTCAGGTCGATCACCGACAGCGAAGCACCGCGCAAAGTGGCGATGCCTTTGACGTGCGGGTGCGACTCCGGCAGCTTGGTCAGCGGCGGACAGGGGATGATTTCACTGACCTTCAGCAGGTTGATCGCCATCAGCTTGCCGCTGCGCAAGGTAAACAGCAGAAGCGAAAGTGAATCTGCGCGGGCTTTGTTGGAAGACATAAAAACCTTCTGTGGAAAAAGGTGAGCGGCGATCGCACGGATCGCCAGCAGGTATCGATGCCGGGTTATCGACTTGTAACCGGCAGGCTTTAGGGATTCCGGCGCCAATCCGACGGCGGGACTTTTATTTCATCCCCAACCGCTTCGCCATCCGCCCCAGATTCGCCCGGTCCAGCCCCAGTTCACGGGCGGCACTGGCCCAGTTGTCCTGATTGCGCTCAAGCGCTGCACTGATCAACTGCCGCTGATACTGCTCGGTGGCGCTGCGCAGGTCGCCGCTGATCAATGGCAGAGCGGCAGTCGCTTCGGACGGCGTCGGCGAGTTATCCACAACCTCGCGCGGCAGATCGAGGTCCATCGCGCTCAAACTGAGAATCTTCGGTCGCACCTTGCAGTTGCCCAGCGCCTTCAGCGCGCTGCGTCCGATCAAGTGCTCCAGTTCCCGCACGTTGCCCGGCCAGGTGTAGGCCAGCAGCGCTTCCTGGGCGTCGCTGCTCAGGCGCAGACTATTGAGGCCCATGCGCGAGCGGTTCTGTTCCAGGAAGTAACCGCTCAGCAACAGCACGTCGCGACCCCGGTCACGCAGCGCCGGCACCCGCAACGGGTAAACGCTGAGGCGATGGTAAAAGTCGGCTCGGTAGCGGCCGCTGCGCACTTCTTCGGCCAGATCACGGTTGGTCGCAGCGATCAGGCGCACGTCGACCTGATGCTCCTTGTCCGAACCCAGGCGCTGCAACTGACCACTCTGCAACACCCGCAACAGCTTGGCCTGGACGGTCAGCGACAACTCACCGACTTCATCCAGAAACAGTGTGCCGCCGTTGGCCAGTTCGAACTTGCCGCGCCGGTCGCTGGTGGCACCGGTGAAGGCGCCGCGCACGTGGCCGAACAGTTCGCTTTCGACAAGCGTATCCGGCAGCGCTGCGCAGTTGAGGCTGATGATCGGTTTGTCGGCACGCTTGGAGGCGGCGTGGATCGCCTGGGCCACCAGTTCCTTGCCGACTCCGGTTTCGCCGGTGATCAGCACGGTCAGATCGCTGCCGCCGACCAGGTTGATCTCTTCCACCAGCCGTTTATGCGCCTTGCTCTGGCCGATCATTTCGCGGTTCTGCTGGCCGCTGGCCTGGCGATAGACCTCGGCGCGCTGGTGTTCGTCCTCGGCGCGGATCGCCAGACGCTCGATGCGTTCGGCGGCGTTGACCGTGGCCGAAGCGAGGCTGGCGAAGGCTTGCAGGGCGTCGAGTTCGATCGGTTCGAAGCGCTCCGGATCGAGGGCGTCGAGGGTGATCAGCCCCCACAGCTTTTCATCGACGAACAACGGACAGCCGAGGCAATCGTGAACTTCAAGATGATCGTCGAGGCCGTCGACCAGTCCGTCGTACGGATCGGGCAGATCGCTGTCGGCAGCGAAACGGGTCGGCCCTTCGCCGGCCAGCAGCACTTCAAAGCGCGGGTGTTCGCTGACCTTGAACCGGCGGCCGAGGGTGTCGGTACTCAATCCGTCCACCGCCAGCGGCACCAGCCACTCGCCGTCGAGGCGCAACAATGCGGCGGCATCGCAGGGCAACAGGGCACGCATGGCTTCGAGCAGGCGTCGGTAGCGCTCGCCTTCGGGCAGTTCGCGGGACAGGTCGGAGACCAGTGGGAGCAGGGCGGTGAGCAATGATTTGGCGGACATAGGCCTGTAGTCAAAGAGACACGTTGTAGTCCAAGCGACTATAGAGGTGCTTGTGTCGATCTGACTACATTATTTTCAAGCTATTGATTTATATGAACAAAATAGTTGGCACGAATACTGGAATAGCTAAGGCACTTTTAGAGAAAGCTCAGGAGTCACCCTTATGCTTAGCGTTCAGGATCGTGCCATCATCAAATCCACCGTGCCTCTGCTGGAAAGCGGCGGCGAAGCGCTGATCACCCATTTCTACCGCATGATGCTCTCCGAGTACCCGGAAGTCCGCCCGCTGTTCAACCAGGCCCACCAGGCCAGCGGTGACCAGCCTCGCGCCCTGGCCAACGGCGTGTTGATGTATGCGCGACACATCGATCAACTCGACCAGTTGGGCGATCTGGTGGCGAAAATCATCAACAAGCACGTGGCGTTGCAGATCCTGCCGGAGCACTACCCGATCGTCGGAACCTGCCTGCTGCGCGCCATCTCCGAAGTGCTCGGCGAAGAAATCGCCACCCCGGAGGTGATGAGCGCCTGGGGCGCAGCCTACGGTCAGCTGGCCGAGATTCTCATCGGTGCCGAAACCGCCATCTATGACCAGAAAGAACAGGCCGTCGGCGGCTGGCGCGGGGCGCGGGAGTTCATCGTCGCGGCCAGGGTCGAGGAGAGCGCGGAAATCACTTCGTTCTACTTCGAGCCGGCGGACAAGGGCCCGATCTTGGCGGCCGAACCAGGCCAGTACATCGGCATGAAGCTGATCCTCGACGGCGAAGAGATCCGTCGCAACTATTCGCTGTCGGCCCTGGCCAATAAAGGCCAGTACCGCATCAGCGTCAAACGCGAACCGGGCGGCCGTGCCTCCAATTACCTGCACGATCAGCTTCATGTCGGTGCCAGCATCCAGCTGTTCCCGCCATCGGGCGAGTTCACCCTGACCGCCAGCGACAAACCTCTGGTACTGATCAGCGGCGGCGTCGGCATCACTCCGACGCTGGCGATGCTGGAAGCGGCGCTGGAAACCGAGCGTCCGGTGCATTTCATTCACTGCGCGCGCAATGGCAGCGTGCATGCGTTCCGTGACTGGATCGATGGTCTGGCCGCGCGTCATCCGCAGCTCAAGCGCTTCTATTGCTACGCCGAAGATGACGGCGTGAGCCCGGCGGCGGACAAGGTCGGGTTGTTGAGCGAGGAGCAACTGGGCGAGTGGCTGCCGGCGGAGCGTGATGTGGACGCTTACTTCCTCGGGCCGAAAGGTTTCATGGGGGCGATCAAGCGTCACCTGAAGGCGCTGGGCGTGCCTGAGAAGCAGAGCCGGTATGAGTTCTTCGGGCCGGCTGCTGCTCTGGAGTAATCCAGGACCGAGTCGCCTCTATCGCGGGCAAGCCCGCTCCCACAGGTTCGGCGTCGTTCACAGAATGTGTATACGACACCGAACCTGTGGCAGCGGGCTTGCCCGCGATTGGCCGTTACGCGGACTTGATTCTTAAATTCTGTTTAAAGGTTAATCGTTTCTTAACCGGTTTATCGTTTATTCCCCGATGCTGATGATAGGCGCTCGTTCGTTTACATGATCAGGATCGCCCCCATGTCGCACTTCGCCTCCTCTCGTCGTTTCAGCCTGGCCACGTTGGGCCTGTCGGTTGCCTTGCTGTCCAGTCCGTTCGCGTTCGCCGAATCCGCCTTGATCGAACCCCAGACCCTGATCGTCGATCAGAGCCTGCCCAAGGCCCAGCGTGATGCGATGGAGCTGGCGGCGCGGCGTTACGGCAGTTTCTGGAACACGGGCGAAGAGGCGCTGGCCACCGCCGCCCTGTCGCCGCAGTTCGTCGACAAGACCCCGCCGGAAGGCCGGGTGCAGGGGCCGACCGGGCCGCTGCTGGCGTCGAAGTTCTTTCGCACGGCGGTGCCGGACTTGAGTTGCGAGATCGAGCAAATGGTCGTCGCCGGGGATCGCGTGGTGGTGCATCTGCACTTTCGCGGGCATTTCACCGGCACGTTCAAGGCTCTCAAAGGGCAGGGCCAGCGTGTAGACTTCCGGGCAACCGATATCTATCAGATCGACAACGGTCGCATCGCGGCCAATTGGCATATCGAAGACAACATCAGCCTGATGGCGCAACTGCAAGCGCAGCCGCCGGCCAGCTGAACCATGGACATGAAAGGGAAACGCGATGAGCGAGGAAACGATTCGATTGGGACGTGAGCGGCGCTATCTGGTGTTGCTGGGCATCATCTGCCTGGCGCTGATCGGCGGTGCGCTGTACATGCAGATCGTGCTGGGCGAGGCGCCGTGCCCGCTGTGCATCCTGCAGCGTTATGCGTTGCTGCTGATCGCGTTGTTCGCGTTCATCGGCGCGGCCATGCGCACCCGACGCAGCATCACCGTGTTCGAGGTGCTGGTGGTGATTTGTGCCATCGCCGGGGCCGGTGTCGCCGGGCATCACGTGTACACCCAGTTCTATCCGGCGGTGAGCTGCGGCATCGATGTGTTGCAGCCGATCGTCGATGACCTGCCGCTGGCGAAGATCTTCCCGCTGGGCTTCCAGGTCGACGGTTTCTGCTCGACGCCGTACCCGCCGATTCTCGGCCTGTCGCTCGCTCAATGGGCGCTGTTGGCCTTCGTGCTGGTGGTGATCCTGGTGCCGCTGCTGACCTCGCGTAACCGAAAAGCATTGCGCTGAATCAACTTTTCGGCGCCTGCGCCGATAATACAAACGCCTCGATTTGCGGTGACGCAAATCGGGGCGTTTGGCATTTCAGGGTCTGTGTGAAAACACCGTGACGAACGGCAAGGAAGGGTGCGACAGGTGTGCGACATGTTGTCACACGCGCCGTGTCGCAGCGCGTTTCACCGGCTCGGATTGGAGTGCTGTTACAAAAAAGGATTGGTCTGTTCCGGCGTTTTTCGTTCTTTGCACGGGGGTGCCGGATCAGGCAGTTTTAACAGACTCTGACAGATGGCCAAAAGCCTTGGGATATCGGGCTTTGCGCGAATCGCGCGGTGGGAAAAAGCCCACGGAGCTGTCTGAACTGATGCGGATAGACGTACACTTTTTGGTGTTTTTGTTGAGAATCGATTTCGATAACATGGGTCACTTTTGCAAAAACGGTGATGGATTGTTGCTCTGAGCGATAAAAATTATTTCGGGATAAGACATGGTGTATAGGGCGCTACCTATCTACAATCGCCCGCACTGAATTCCCGGCACTGTTCAGCCTTTATTAAGGAGGCGAGCAGGAAGTCGGGTGTCGGGCAGCCGAGAGGCTTGCGAGACACCCAGGTGTCGGTGCCTTCCAACTTTCCGCACCAAATGGAATTGGTCTGTAACAAGGCCTTTGACCACGAATTCGAATAAGAACTGACCGCTGTCCCAGGTTTTGTCGAGCGTCTGACGCGCGACGGGCAGCCCTTATTCAATCCAAAGAAAATGCCAACCCTTGGCAGGGTGAAGTGTTGGCGATCAAAACCCAACTGCATTGCGCAAGCTGCTTTAGAGGTCGTGAGATGAGTAAAAACAGGTACCCCAGATTACTAGGCCTAGTGCCGCTGCTCGGCACGTTGTTGCTGGGAGGCTGCAACATGACCTTGCTCAATCCAACGGGCCAGGTCGGCCTGGAACAGCGCAACCTGATCATCACCGCCACGCTGCTGATGCTGTTGGTCGTTGTGCCGGTCATCGTCATGACCTTCCTGTTCGCCTGGAAGTACCGCGCCTCGAACAAGAACGCCGTCTACACCCCGAAATGGTCGCACTCGACCAAGATCGAAGTGGCAGTCTGGACCATCCCGGTCCTGATCATCATTGCCCTGGGTTACATCACCTACAAGTCGACCCACTCGCTGGATCCGTATCGTCCGATCGAATCCGACGTCAAGCCAGTGACCATCGAAGTGGTCGCGCTGGACTGGAAGTGGCTGTTCATCTACCCGGAACAAGGCATTGCCACGGTCAACAAGATCGTGTTCCCGGCGCATACCCCGGTTAACTTCCGGATCACTTCGGACGCGGTGATGAACTCGTTCTTCATCCCGGGCCTGGGCGGCCAGATCTATGCGATGGCGGGCATGACCACCAAGCTGCACCTGATCGCTGACCGCAACGCTGAAATGGACGGTATCTCCGCCAACTACAGCGGCGCTGGTTTCACCGGTATGAAATTCAAAGCGATCGCAACTTCTCAGGAAGATTTCGACGCCTGGGTAAGTGAAGTCAAAAAGGCACCTAAACAGCTTGAAGCCGCTGAATACGCAGCCCTTGCCAAGCCAAGCCAGAACAATCCAGTCGAGCTCTACTCCTCGGTCACGCCGAACCTGTTCCAGACCATCGTCGACAAGTACGAAGGCATGAAACCGGGCAAGCCGCTGAAGCACGAGAAGAAAGAGAAAGAAGTGGCGGCAACGGATATGGACTCGAATTCGCATTCAGCTGCCGGGGCAGAGGAGTAAACGATGTTTGGTAAATTAAGTTGGGAAGCGATCCCTTTCCACGAGCCGATCGTGATGGTCACCATCTCGATGATCGCGCTCGGTGGTCTGGCGTTGTTCGCTGCAATCACCTACTTCAAGAAGTGGACTTACCTGTGGACCGAGTGGCTGACGTCGGTCGACCACAAGAAAATCGGCGTGATGTACATCATCGTCGCCATGGTCATGCTGCTGCGCGGTTTTGCCGACGCCATCATGATGCGTACCCAGCTGGCCATGGCCACCGAGGGTTCGCCTGGCTACCTGCCACCTGAACACTATGACCAGATCTTCACCGCTCACGGTGTGATCATGATCATCTTCATGGCGATGCCATTCTTCACCGGCCTGATGAACCTTGCAGTGCCGCTGCAGATCGGCGCACGTGACGTTGCGTTCCCGTTCCTGAACTCCCTGAGCTTCTGGCTGCTGGTGTCCGGCGTCGTGCTGATCAACCTGTCCCTGGGCGTCGGCGAATTCGCCAAGACCGGCTGGGTTGCCTATCCACCGCTGTCGGGTCTGCAATACAGCCCTGGCGTGGGGATGGACTACTACATCTGGGCGCTACAGCTATCGGGTCTGGGTACAACGCTAACCGGGGTCAACTTCCTCGCGACCGTGCTGAAAATGCGTACCCCTGGCATGAAACTGATGGACATGCCGATCTTCACCTGGACCTGCACCTGGGCAAACGTTCTGATCGTGGCTTCGTTCCCGATCCTGACCGCTACCCTGGCACTGCTGACCCTTGACCGTTACATGGATTTCCACATTTTCACCAATGAACTTGGTGGCAATCCGATGATGTACGTCAACCTGTTCTGGGCATGGGGCCACCCTGAGGTTTACATCCTGATCCTGCCGGCGTTCGGCATTTTCTCGGAAGTCATCTCGGCCTTCACCGGCAAGAAACTGTTCGGCCATCACTCGATGATCTACGCCTCGGGCGCGATCTCGGTACTGGGCTTCATGGTTTGGCTGCACCACTTCTTCACCATGGGTTCGGGTGCCAGCGTCAACGCCTTCTTCGGTCTGGCGACGATGCTGATTTCCATCCCGACGGGTGTGAAACTGTTCAACTGGCTGTTCACCATCTACCAGGGCCGTCTGCGCTTCACCAGCCAGGTTCTGTGGACCCTGGGCTTCATGGTGACCTTCGCCATCGGCGGCATGACCGGCGTACTGCTGGCCATCCCGGGTGCTGACTTCGTTCTGCACAACAGCCTGTTCGTGATCGCTCACTTCCACAACGTGATCATCGGCGGCGCGGTATTCGGCTACATCGCAGGTTTCGGCTTCTACTTCCCGAAAGCGTTCGGCTTCAAGCTGCACGAAGGCTGGGGTAAAGCAGCGTTCTGGTTCTGGATCTCGGGCTTCTTCGTCGCGTTCATGCCGCTCTACGCTCTGGGCTTCATGGGCATGACCCGTCGTCTGAACGCCACCACCAACCCTGAGTGGGTACCGTACCTGTACGTTGCCATGTTCGGTGCGGTGATGATCGCTGTCGGTATCGCCTGCCAGCTGATCCAACTGTACGTGTCGGTGCGTGACCGCAAGAAACCGGAAAACATGTGCGAACACGGTGACCCGTGGAATGCCCATACCCTGGAATGGTCGACCTCGTCGCCACCTCCGTTCTACAACTTCGCTGTACTGCCAAAAGCAGACTGCATCGATCCGTTCACCGAGGCCAAGGAAAACGGTACCGCGTACAAGGCTCCGGCCAAGTACGAACCGATCCACATGCCGAACAACACCGCCACTGGCGTGGTGATGGGCGCACTGCTGACCGTGTTCGGTTTCGCGATGATCTGGCACATCTGGTGGTTGGCGATCGCCAGCCTGGCCGGCACTGTCATCTACTTCGTGATCCACGCAGCACGTGACGATCAGGGCTACATGGTGCCGGTCGACGTGATCGAGCGCATCGAAGCCGAGCAGCACAAGCGTCTGGTAGCGGCCGGGAAGATCCCTGCTTCCGCAACCCGTGTTGAAACCAAGTTGGAACAGGCTTAAACAATGTCGAACTTAGTGACCAATGCTGGACACGCCCATGGTCATGACCATGGGCACGATGACCATCACCACGACTCGGGCGAGATGACCGTATACGGTTTCTGGCTCTACCTGATGACCGACTGCATTCTGTTTGCGTCGATCTTCGCGGTGTACGCGGTACTGGTAAACAACGTCGCCGGTGGCCCGTCGGGCCACGACATCTTCGAACTGCCATACGTGCTGGGCGAAACCGCTCTGCTGTTGTTCAGTTCGATCACCTACGGCTTCGCCATGCTGGCGTTGTACAAGGGTAAAAAGCAGCAGGTTCTGGGCTGGTTGTTCATGACCTTCCTGCTCGGCGCAGGCTTCATCGCCATGGAGATCAACGAGTTCCACCTGCTGATCTCCGAGGGCTTCGGTCCTAGCCGTTCGGGCTTCCTGTCGGCGTTCTTCACGCTGGTCGGTACCCACGGTCTGCACGTGTCCGCCGGTCTGATCTGGATGGGCATCATGATGTACCAGGTCAACAAGCACGGCCTGACGGCGACCAACAAGACCCGTCTGAGCTGCCTGAGCCTGTTCTGGCACTTCCTGGACGTGGTGTGGATCTGCGTATTCACCGTTGTTTACCTGATGGGGACCCTGTAATGGCTAATGCACACTCCCATGACAGCCATGATGCTGGCCACGGCAGCGTAAAGTCGTACGCCATTGGCTTCATCCTGTCGGTAATCCTGACCGTCATCCCGTTCGGCCTGGTGATGTTCCCGACCCTGCCGAAGTCGACGACGCTGGCAATCGTCCTGCTGTTCGCCGTGATCCAGGTGATCGTTCACCTGTATTACTTCCTGCACCTGGACCGTTCCATCGCTCAACGTAACAACGTGATTGCGTTCGTCTTTACGGCCATCGTGATCGTGCTGCTGGTCGGTCTGTCGCTGTGGATCATGTTCAGCATCCACACCTACATGATGGCGAAGTGAGGTAAACCCGATGTCGCTCAAGCACTTTATCCAAATCACCAAACCGGGGATCATTTTCGGTAACGTGCTTTCTGTGGCAGGCGGGTTCTTCCTGGCCTCGAAAGGGCATGTCGATCTGGCCGTGTTTCTGGCAGCCATGATCGGCACTTCCCTGGTTGTGGCCTCCGGTTGCGTGTTCAACAACTGCATCGACCGCGACATCGACCTGAAGATGGAACGCACCAAGAACCGGGTGCTGGTCCAGGGCTTGATCTCCCTGAAACTGGCCCTGGTCTATGCGACCGTCCTGGGTGTCGCCGGCGTTGCGTTGCTGTACAAGGTGGCCAACCCGTTGGCCGCATTGTTCGCCGTGATCGGCTTCATCATCTACGTCGGCTTCTACAGCCTGTACCTCAAGCGCAAGTCGGTTCACGGCACGCTGGTGGGCAGTCTGTCGGGCGCCATGCCGCCGGTGATCGGTTACGTGGCCGTGACCAACAGCTTCGACATGGCCGCGCTGACCCTGCTGGTGATGTTCAGCCTGTGGCAGATGCCGCATTCCTACGCCATCGCGATCTTCCGCTTCAACGATTACCTGGCCGCATCGATTCCGGTGCTGCCAGTGAAGCGCGGAATCCAGGTGGCCAAGAAGCACATCCTGATCTACATCCTGGCCTTCCTCGTGGCGACCTTGATGCTGACCTTCAGCGGTTACGCCGGCATGAGCTACCTCGCCGTCGCCGCGGCCATGGGCATGTACTGGCTGTACATGGCCTGGACCGGCTACAAGGCGGTGGATGACACGGTCTGGGCACGCAAGCTGTTCGTGTTCTCGATCTTCACCATCACCGCGTTGAGCGTCATGATGTCCCTGGACTTCAAGGTGCCGACCGAGCTGCTGCTGACGTACGCGCCGTAAGGTTCGAACGTTGTACGAGAAACCCCGCTCATCGAGAGATGAGCGGGGTTTTTTGTTGCTCGGATGATGGAGAAACGACGCCCTTTGTCGCGAACGGACTCTCTCCCAAAAGGGTGGGGTAATCAGCCATTCCCCCGAAACGACTAGCTAGAAATCGACAGGTTGCGGTCGATAGGCAAAAGCCCTAGATTCGGATCCAACTACATGCATCGATCAAGAGGCTGGGCGAAATGACTGAGAGGATGACCTGCGACGAGCGCTTCATTGCCCTGGCAAAAGAGCTGAATTACGACATCAATGGCGAGAACACGGTGGGTGGCAATTACGCGCCGTTGATCCGTCATCACGATGAGATTTACATCAGTGGCATGGTGCCGCGCACCGAGGGCAAGATTCAGTATCCGGGGCGGGTGGGGCAGGAGTTGACGCTCAAGGATGCGCAGGCTGCGGCGAGCATCAGCGCGATGCGCTGTCTGGCCTTTATCGTCGATGCAGTCGGTTCGCTGGACAAGGTCAGGTCGTTGTTGCGGGTCACGGTGTACGTGAAGTCCACCCCGGATTTCGTCGACCTCAGCGAAGTCGCCAACGGCGCCTCGGACGTATTCAGTTATGTGTTGGGCGATGTCGGGCGCCATACCCGCACCACCGTCGGCGTCTATCAGTTGCCGAAAAACGCAGCCATCGAAGTCGATATGATTGCCGCCGTGCACCCGTCGGCATAACGCCGATCAGGGACAACAAAAAGCCCCGCCTGAATGTCAGAGCGGGGCTTTTTCGTCAGCGCCGGTATTACTGGGCGGCGATGCTGTAACCGTCGAACGCGGTCTGCTGTTGCAGCGCGGTGATGATGTTCTTGCGGTTGATCGCGTGCTCGGTGCCGGCGTTGTCGACGAAGGTTTCGCCTTCGATTTCCGCCTCTTCGCCTTCACCGACGAAGGTGAAGCCGAGGAACTCCAGCGCCTCGCGATCTACGCTCAGGCGCGAACGCGGTGTGCGCAGCGGCAGGGTCACGCTGATGCCGTCCTTGCTGATGCTGAACACCTCGACGTCTTTCTTGGCGCGTGCGGCCTTGCTCTTGCCGCCGCTCGGGTTGCTGATCGCCTGATGGGTCTGGTTCAGCACCTTGAGGGCCAGGCCGTAGACGATTTCCTGGAACGCCGGATCGTCCTTGAAGCTGGACAGGATGCGGCTGATCGGGAATTTGCTGCTGAGGTCTTCGAGGGCGGCGATGTCGGCGGCTTCGGCGTCCTTCAGGCGCTTGAGTTCGCCCATCAGCTCATAGGCCTGGTCGTCATCGAAGCGGTCGTGGGCCTGACGGATCGCGGCGCGCAGTTCGCGGATCTGATCGCTCTCGCGGCTCGACTGGAACGCGTCCAGCACCATCTCGCTGATGATCTTCGCCTGTGGGATGTGTTGTGAAAGATTGATGGAGTTTTCGTATTCCGCTTTGGACGACAGAGTGACTACGGATTCAGCGGTGTTGAAATCGGACATTGAAATTTCACTACTTTTTTAACTTGAGATGAGACGAGAAAGCGCTGGGGGCTTTTTCAGGCCGACTAATTTAGGGGAGCGCGGCGGCGTTGTCACGGAGCAAGGGGCCGGTGGTGCCGATTATTTGTCCGGATGATTTGTGATGAGCAACCAGACACTGCGCGTGCCTTGTCTCAATCATTGGCGACAGCGTTCTCCGGTAGTCGCCGGGACGTCAGGCCACGCAGCGTCCAGTAGAGCTTTAGAGAACGGGTGCCGATCAGGCCGCACATGAAGCCCGCAATGCAGGCTTTGAGCAGCAGCATGTCCGGGGACGCGGAAAGCTCCGGATTCACGTCATGCTGGTAACCGAAGTAGTAGTTCGCGGAAAAGAACATCAGGTACATGATCAGGATTTTTACCGTGCCCGGCATGATCAGCCCTGTCGCGGAGTCGTCGAGCACCACGCCCCGCCGAGAGAAAACCAGCCAGGCCGAGAGGCCGCCCAGCAACAGCGCGCCGAGCCAGGTGCTGAAAAACAAGGCCGGGTTGATCGACAGGTTCAGGGAATACAGCGACCACGCCAAAAACGCCGGGGGTGTTATCAGCATCGAGGCACGGCTCTCGCGTCGGGGAGAAAACGACTTGATGCCGAAATAAACCACCAGCAGAAAAATCAGGTAAACCCGTAGCGGAGTGTTTTGCAGAATCGTGAGCATTGCGCAGCATCCATGCTGGAAAGGAGAGCTGAATCATAGCCTCTGTCAAAATGATCGTCGGCTTTTCAATCCGATCAGGGTCTGCCCCACATCTGCATGGCGAACTCGACGAAGCGACGCAGTTTAGGCAACCGATAGCGATCCGGCGCGTAGAGCAGATGCATCGGGCGGTTCGGCGGCTGATAGTCCGGCATCACCACGACCAGTCTGCCGTCGCGCAAGTCCTGTTCCACCAGTGCGTCCGGCAGCATCACGATGCCCATGCCGGTGCGCGCGGCCTGATGCAGTCCGGCGGAACTGTTGATCAGCATCGGGCCTTTGACGTCGACCATGATTTCTCCGTCCGGGCCGCTGAGACGCCACTGTTTTTCCACCGATTGCCAGTCGTCACCGGCAGGGTAGGCGAAGGACAGGCAATCGTGCTGACGCAGTTCTTCAGGCGTGAGCGGCATGCCGCGTCGGGCCACGTACTCCGGGGAGGCGCACACGGTCAGGGTGTAGTCGATCAGCGGGCGGGCGATCAGGTTGGATTGATCGAAGTGGCCCAGTCGGAAGGCCACGTCGAGACCGCTTTCCAACAGATCCGGGCGGCGATTGGTCAGGATCACGTCGAGTTTGACCTGCGGACATTGCAGGGAAAATTCGCTGAGCGCCGGGGCCAGGCGTTCGACGCCAAAGGTCAGCGGCGCGGTCACCCGCAGGATGCCGCGCGGTTCATCCAGCGTCTGTTCGGCGAGGCGTTCGGAGTCGGCGACCAGGCCGAGCACTTCCAGGCAGCGCTGGTAGTAAACGCTGCCGAACTCGGTCAGCCGCTGGCGGCGGGTGGTGCGTTGCAGCAATTGCACACCGAGCCGTTGCTCCAGCGCCCGCAGGTGATTGCCCACCATGGTCGTGGACATTTCGCACTGCAAAGCGGCCGCCGTCATGCTGCCGGACTCCACAACCTTGACGTACACGCTCATCGACTGGAACAGATCCATTATCAAACCAGGCTTTTAAATGATTGAAGTTTTGCCGAGTTTATCCAGTTCAGATGGATAACCATACTGCCAGCACCTCTCACCTCGCTGGAGTTTGCCGACATGACCGCCGCCCTGATGAACACCTATCAACCGCTGGAATTGAGCTTCATCAAAGGCCTGGGCACCCGACTCTGGGATCAGGCGGGCCGCGAGTATCTGGACGCGGTGGCGGGCGTGGCGGTGACCAATGTCGGCCACTCGCACCCACGCATCGTGTCGGCGATCAGCGAGCAGGCGGGATTGCTGCTGCACACCTCCAATCTCTACAGCATCGACTGGCAACAATCGCTGGCGCAGAAGCTGACGCAGCTGGCGGGGATGGAGCGAGCGTTTTTCAATAACTCCGGTGCCGAGGCCAACGAAACCGCGCTGAAACTGGCGCGTCTGTACGGCTGGCGCAAAGGTATCGAACAGCCTCTGGTGGTGGTCATGGCCAACGCGTTTCATGGTCGTACCCTCGGCACCTTGTCCGCCAGCGATGGCCCGGCGGTGCGCCTGGGTTTCAATGAGTTGCCCGGGGATTTCGTCAAGGTTCCGTTCGGCGATCTTGAGGCGCTGGAGCAGGTACAGCGCAAGCATGGCCAGCGAATCGTGGCGATTCTGGTCGAGCCGATTCAGGGTGAAAGCGGCGTGCAACTGGCGCCGCCCGGCTACCTCAAGGCCCTGCGTGAATTGTGCAACCGTCACGCCTGGCTGCTGATGCTCGACGAGATCCAGACCGGCATCGGCCGCACCGGTCGCTGGTTCGCGTTCCAGCACGAAGGCATCGTTCCCGACGTCATGACCCTCGCCAAAGGCCTGGGCAACGGCGTGCCGATCGGTGCCTGCCTGGCACGGGGCCGGGCGGCCGATCTGTTCACCCCCGGCAGCCACGGCAGCACCTTCGGCGGCAATCCACTGGCGTGCCGGGTGGGTTGCACCGTGCTCGAGATCATCGAGGAACAAGGCCTGCTGGAAAATGCCAGGGTCCAGGGCGAGTGCCTGCTGACCCGCTTGCGTGCAGAGCTGGCGGACAATCCGAATGTGCTGGCGATTCGCGGGCAAGGGCTGATGATCGGCATCGAACTCAAACAGCCGATCCGCGACCTGACACTGATTGCCGCGCGGGATCATGGACTGCTGATCAACGTCACGCGCGGCAAGACGATCCGGTTGCTGCCGCCGCTGACGATTGATGAGCGAGAGGTGGGGATGATTGTCAGAGGAGTTGGCCGTTCCCTGAGCCATGTCTCATCCTTCGGTCAGTAGTGAAATCTGCAAGTTATGACGCAGATTTTGCCGTCTACGATTGCATACACCAGGCGATGCTCGGCAGTTATCCGCCGTGACCAGAAGCCGCTCATGTTGTGCTTGAGCGGCTCCGGTTTACCCAAGCCTTCAAAGGGTTGGCGCTGGATCGCTTTGATCAGAAGATTGATTCGTTTGAGACCGGCCTTATCGTTTTGCTGAAGCCATAAGTTGTCTTCCCAGACCGTTGGCGTGAACTGGATTTTCATTCTTCAATTAGTTGCCTGACTTTGGCTTTTCCAGCGCGCATTTCGCCAATCGATTTGATCAAGCGCTCGGCATTGGCCGGAGAGCGCAGCAGATAAGCCGTTTCTTCCAGCGCGTTATATTCGGCCAGAGACATCATCACTACAGGCTCGCCTTTTTGACGGGTTACCAGAAGTGGGGCGCAGTCTTCATTCACGCGATCCATGGTTTCAGCCAAGTACGCACGAGCTGTGGTGTAGTTGATAGTGTCCATTTCACACCTCGCTTGATGCAAAGAACGTTCAGAAACGAGTACAGGATGACAAGGCGATACCTATCAGTGGTTGTGCCACAGACGGACTGCCTGCGGTGTGCTGAGTATCACCGAAGTCTCATCGAGACGTTTCTGGGTCTTCTGTAAGCTGATTCCGGCGAGCCTGCCATCCTTCTCACTGTCTACGTGAGATTTTTCTAATCAGGGTAGTCCGACAAATCCGGCGCCAGCATCCGGGTCTTCGGTGCGCCATTCGCGTTGTGCTGGATGATGTCGTTCGGCTGCCCCTGTTGATTGAAAAACACCTGACCAATCCCCGCCGAATTCCACAGCCGTTCACCCGCTTCGGCGTGTTCCGGCACATACGGAACGATGCGCATGCGGCGGCGTTTGGTCAGCCAGTTGAGCGGCGAGCGTGGTGAGTAGAGCCAGCGGTTGAGGCGGTCGAACCATTCCAGCAGGGTCGGCGGGAACTCGTTTTTGATGCCGCTGCTGGTGATTTGCCAGATGCGCGGGCCGGCCTTGCGGTGTCGGATCAGGACTTCGTAGACGAACGAATAATGCACGTCGCCTGACAGCACCACGTAACTGCCCGGTGTACGCGAGTGTCGGAAAATGTTCAGGATCACCTGAGCTGCGCCGCGATGGGCCATCCAGTTTTCCGCGTCCACCAGCAGTGGATAACCGCACCAGCTGAACACTCGCTGCACGGTTTCGATCAGCTTCACGCCAAAGATCGGTGCCGGCGAAACGATGATCGCCGAAGGGTGGTCGAGCAGTTCCTGCTGCAGTTCGCTCAAGGCTTCCCAGTCCAGCAGACCCGACGGTTGCTTGAGCGCCATTTCGCTGCGCCAGCGTCGGGTTCGGGTGTCGAGTACCACCAGCGCCGGGCTGGTTGGCATTACGAAATGCCATTGCTGAAAGCGCAGCAGTTCATCGATCAATTCGTCCTGCGCGGTTGTGTCGAGATAGGCGTCGTCACCGCTGGCGCTCAGGCCTCGGGTTTTCTCCAGCACTGCGCCGAATGCATCCGGATTGTTGCCCCAGCCCTGACACAGCATGTAGGCGATCAGCGCGTTGCCGATGATGCGCTTGGAGAACGGGTGGCCGTAGGCCGTTTCCTCCCATTGCGCGGACAGGTTCCAGTCATCGGTGATGTCGTGGTCATCGAAGATCATCAGGCTCGGCAGATGCGCCAATGCCCGGGCCACCTGGCCGAGGCCGTCCTTGAATCCGTCGATGCGGGTCTTTTCGAGGGCGTAGCGCTTGAGGCGTTCCGGCGTCAGTGCCGGCGGCTGCGGGTTGACCAGCGCCCAGGGCGTTGGCGACCACACCAGCAAATACATCGCCATGACTTCGGCAAACGTCACGAGGTGATTGTCGGCGCTGCTGCTGGTGAAAATCGGCTTGCGCGCCCCGCCGAAGAAACGCTCGCGCAGTGTCTCGTTGCTCTCGAGTGCCGGCAGCAAATCCGCACGGTGGTAGTAGCTGGCCGGGTGTTCGTAGAGCTTGGCGCTGCCGCTGACCACCGCGCCTTCGAGGTGTTCACCGAACAGACCGAGGCGCTCGATCAAGGCATGAATCGCACGCAACATCGGACCGGCCACATCGTCGGCGTAAACCTGATCACCGCTCATCATCAACAGGGCGGGACGTTGCTGCGGATCGGTTTCGGCGGCCAGCAACCGGTCAACACAGAGCAGGCCGTCGGCGGCCGGGTGATGGGGTTTGCGGCAGGATCCATGGAGCAACTGGTCGATGCGCGAGCGCAGGACGAAGTTCGGGCTGGTGGCGTCGTCGTAGAGCAGGTGTGGCGCCCAGTCGGCGATGGGCTGCTGGCCATCGATCAACAGGTCGTAGTCGATGCGGGTATCGCAGGGTAGGGCGGTTTCGAGGGGGACATCGATGAGGTGAACAAACGCCCGGGTGCCTACCGGAATGACGGTGCATTTCCCGCTATCGAGAGGAATGTTCCCTACGCCTTGCAGACGCAAGGTCAACGACAGCTCGCGGCTGCCGACCAGCCAAAGAACGATGCGCGTCGGTTCCAGCCGTCGCAGCAACGGCCCGGCCAGAACAGCGGGCAACGGGCTCAGGTCATCAGGTGTCGGAGGCATCGGGGGAAAAGCTCAAGGCGCACAGGCCGGCGATGATAGCGCAGCCAGCGCCTCGAACCCTTAAACCAGGCTTAAGAGCCTGTTTTTTCCAGCTTCAGCGCCAACAGGCGCCATTCGGCAGGTGTCGCGTCGACGCTTGGCTGTTCCTGTACGGAGCAGTCGAAGCGGTACTTCACATCGTCGCCATTCATGTTCCGTGCGGTGACGGTATTGCTGAAGGTGTAAACCTGATCCTTGAAGCGTTGCGGCGTCAGGCTTTTGCTGTCGGCAAAGCGGGCAGACGCGGGGAAGCGC
The DNA here is from genome assembly GCF_001594225.2 of Pseudomonas glycinae. Lineage (GTDB taxonomy): Bacteria > Pseudomonadota > Gammaproteobacteria > Pseudomonadales > Pseudomonadaceae > Aquipseudomonas > Aquipseudomonas glycinae. The sequence continues at coordinate 831,411 of NZ_CP014205.2, read as the reverse complement.
AATGTGCTGGTCACGAACGGGCTGCACATGACATACGCGAGCATCGACTTGTCGCCCTGGACGTCGGCGCGCAGTTTTTTGCTCAGCGCCGTCAGGGCCTTGCGCCCCTCATCGTCACTCTGGTCGATCACGGTTTGCACCGACATCGTCTTCGGCGCGCGACTGGCATAGTTCGGCAGCAACGCGGAATCCGCTGGAGAGGGCTTGTTGTCCGGCTCGATAGCGGCAAACACCGGAGCATCTTTCAGCGCAGCAGGGCTCGCAACCGCCTCGGCTTCCGGCAGCAGCGAGGTCGGCTCGGCTTCCCGCTGCGCCACGACGTTTTCAGTCTGCGCGGCTTCGTAGCGATGCGCCGAAGGGAACAATGAAAAAGTGATCGCCAGCACAACCATCGAAACAATGAAACCGCCCGCGACACCGACCAGGTTGGCGTAAAACAGATTCCAGCTGCCGCGGTTTTTCACCACCCAGCGCCACATGAAACCCCAGGCCGCGACAAATGCCAGAAAACGCAGAAACTCCATTCGATCCTTTCCTTAAACCTGCTGAAGCCGGATATCAGCGCCGTTCCGATAACGAGCACTGAAAGATGGGCGGCAAGATATCAAAATAGATTTCTGGCGCCACAAGAACCTTCACACGCCGTGTCGATACAGATCACTTGAGCGCAAAAAACGCCAGAGCGGTAATGCCGGCCACTGTGCCGCAAAGGCCTGCCAGCAGCTGCCGCGCAATCAGGGGCTCGACTTGCGAGCGTCGGGCGACCAGCATCCATACGCCGACCAGCGCGGCCGCGGTCGTCATCATTTCCAGCAATGTGGTCGTCAGACCGGTTACGTGCGGACGGCTCGACCCGAACAGACCGATGTAGAACTCCGAGACCACCAGACCTACCAGCATGCCGCTGGCAGCGCCCAGCAGGTTGGCGAGGAACAGGTTCCAGGTGCCACGATGTTTGACCACCCACACCCACATGGCCACCCAGGCTAAAAGACAAAACGCTGCATCCATCGCACCCCTCCTTTTGAATCAGTTTCGTCAGGCCCATGGCTCCCGGGCCGACACTGGACGGCAAGATAGCAAAATAGTAGCTTCGCGCCACTTTCCTGATTCCTGTAATGGACTACTCATGTCAAAAGTCGCCCCTGCTCTACGCCTGCTGTGCGCAATCACTTTCGCCAGCGCCATGACTCCGGCATTCGCCGCCTGGAAAGAGCACCCGGAAAACAGCTGGAAGTATTACCTCGCCAACTGTCAGCGCATGCAGGAAAAAATGGCCGACGTCCAAAGCGGTCGCGTGCCCGGTGCCTTTGAGGTGATGGGCGATCTGGAGAACAGCCAAGGGAGCATGAATGAGCACCGCCCGAACCTGCCGCCCCAGTACCTCGCCTCCCGGGAATTCGCTCAATGCGAAAACGTGGCGGCCGAGGCCGATGCGATGATTGCCCGTGGCAAAGCCGAGTTCGCCGACAGAATGAACCAGGCCGCGGAGCAAGGCCGCATCGCCCACCAGAACTCCCCCGAATACCAACGCGCCCGTTCACTCGGCTACAGCGATGTCGGCGAAATCTCCTTCCTCAAACTTCACGAAGACATGGACGGCGAAGCGCCCCTGAAAACCATGCTGATTACCGTCGATGAAGTCTGCGGCCAATATTTTCGTGCCACGCAATATGTGAAGCCGTATGTGATCTACACCGTGCGGCCGTCGGATGGCGGGTGTGGCGAGGAAAAGCGTGTGGCGATCGTCGGCGGCAGATCGGTGGAGAAGGGCGATTACATCGATGAGCGGGGCGAGTTCCAGTATGTGGGCTGGAAGAAAATTGTCGGTGCGGATGGGTTTGCGACGGATATTCGGGTGTTGAAGGCTCGGCGCTGACTGCAAAGCAGTCACGCCGTCCTGTCACGTGTGGGGGAAATAATTCACCGCCAGAAACAGCAGGGTCGCCATGCCGGCGACCAGGCCACACACCGCGCCGAGCAACTGACGTGCAACCGGATGTTCGGGTTGACGGCGATTGGCAATCCACAGCCATACCCCCGCCAGAACGCCCGCGCTGGTGATGAACACCAACAGACTGCGATTCAGGTTGGGTGTCGCCATCGACGTACCAATGATTGCGTCGTAAATCAGCGTGAACACAATGCCGGTAACCACGCCACTTCCGGCGCCGGCAAGGTTGGCAAGCAACAGGTTCCACTCACCCCGTTGCTTCACTACCCACAGCCAGGTTCCAGCCATCACCAGCAAGCACAACACAGCATCCATTTTGGTTTACTCCCGAGTGCGCGATAACAGAGGCGGTTGACCGGCCTCTGGCGAGTGGACGGCAAGATATCAAAATAGAAGCTGCGCGCCACTTTCTTCATCTGCGTAGCTTAAAGAATGTCCTTCAAATAACCCTTGAGCGCGAGGAGCGGCTGATCCAGTTGCTCCAGCGATTGCGCCTGACTGAAGTCGGTCGACAACTTGTGCAGTTCCCGCCCCAACGGTTTCTCGACGCCACCCAACGCATCCATCGCCAGCGCCAGACACTCGTTCATCTTGAACCGGATCGTCTCGACATCACCCCGGCGCACCAGCAGTTCGAACACGTCTTTCTGATAGTCGCCCATGACCATGTCATCGCGCAGAATCGGGCTCAGACCTTCTTCCTCGTACGCGAGTTTGAGGGAGAACAGGGCGACGGTTTCCAGTGACGTTTCCATGGGGTGAACCTGTGTGAGATCTCGCCGGAGGCCTGTCGGCTCTTTCCGACAGACGAAAAAAAAGGCCTTGCTAAGCAAGACCTTTCTTAATTTTGGTGCCCGAGGGAGACTGTCGGGTTCCATATAATTCAAGGTCTGCAGTGAAGTTTGGTAGTTAGGGATACAAGCAGGGATACAAAACTACATCCCCTGTTGCTCTGATATATCCGTAGCTCGTGCCTAAATGCCGGATGGGTTCTTGATCAGCCACTCCGGTCTAGGCATGTGGCCGTTCTTGACCGCAATATTGTAGTAATCAGTGATCGCGCGTACGGCCGACTGGAGAGCGTAAGCCTCATCATCTCCCCACTGTCTGCTTGGGAAGTACGTCCCCGCTTGTCCGGGTGCCTTTATCAGATGACTGAGGTGATAGTTAAACCCACCTTGTGCCGGGTTTACGTACAAGACGACCTGGATCTCTGTAGGAATTCCCTTAAGCCAGAATGAATAGCCTCTGAGCGTTTTCTCTGTGCGATCGATCGATTTATCGTCCAGTGCTTTCTCAATTGTCCATGCCATGTGGTTACCCTTTCAGATCGCAGAAATTTGCTAAGCACTGAAAAACCTAGCTTTTACATGCCTTCCAGCATAAGCGAATCAGTCTACCGAAGGAATGTTTTGTGCGTCTGAGGACCGGGGTTCGTTTCTAGCCAAATGTCGCCGGGGACCCTGGCATTATCCTAGTGGCACGGGGTCGGAAACCCGCGGGATCTTGTTAGCGGCACGACTTCGAGCTTATTGAATTTCAATCATTGAAATCGAAAGGATTTCGTTGAAAAAAGGCCATCGTTACAGCGTCGGTAATGATGGCCTGTCGTGTTGATGATTCCGCACGTCTTCGATCGTCAACCGTGTCAACCTGTCAACCAATGCAAAAAAGTCAGCCAGTCTCAAGATCACGCGGGTTTTGTGCCCCGTGTCATTCAGAAATGCTCAGGGTCCCCGGCGACCTCTCATCGTCTTGTGCAATTGCACTGGTGAACTGTGTGTTCACGCGGTTCACCTGTTCACTAAGCTGGATACCTGTACGCTAACAAAGTCCGGCGGGTTCCCGACCCCATGCTCAGATGAAAACCTCAGTGTCCCCTGAGCTTGTATGGAGTTTGGGGCTATCCGTCGCTGGGGGATCACGCTTCCGGGGGAGCTGGGGTGACTGACATCTTGAACATCCGTGTTACGAAGGTTACGGGTGTAACGCTATTCTCTAACTGTATGAATTTATTGATTATTTAACGAGTAACACTGCGATTTGTAGTCGGCAGAAGAACGTGTTACTGACCCGAGTCGTGTAACGCTTCGTATGAGGCACTCACATACGGTATAGGGGGCAATGGTCAACTTTGACTGGCTATTTTTATCCTTTAGTAGCCATTCAGCCAATGCTGTTGGGATTAGGCGAGTGGGGAGCGACCAACAGAGAACTAAATGCAGCGATCCTTCATCGATCCTATCGCCCGCCGATCTCACCTTCAGCCAAGCTGTAGCTAAGGACTGCGAGGCGGACTGATGAGTGATTATCCGCGCACCCTAGAGCCGACATCTAGCAAGGGAGGCTGCCCAAGATCTGAGCCACAAGGTGGTAAGATGATCGTAAATTTTGCTCGATTTTTTACCATTTATGGTAAAGTATTTTGAAGATTTGGTAAATTTATGCGGCGTCTCATCCATGGGTTAGAGCCGTGAGCTTTCGGAGTAAACATGGACAGTAAAGCAATTTTGAGCCTCATAGATTTAGCGCTGGGTGGTGACCCTAGAACATTACGGATGCACCTTCATAAAATAGCGGTCAAAAGTGGTCGCCAAGATCCCGAGTTTTCCGAAAAAATACTCTCTCGATTATCGGCCAGCGGGCTAAGGTCCGTTCAGCCCGTCAAACCTATTCCTGTAGATTCTGATAGTCGACTCAATTTAGTTAGAGTCGAAAGTCCAGTAATTATGGAAGAGGCACCCATTTATGCCGAAGAAATATTAGCCTTACTGGATCAGGTCGTTCTTGAGCGGAATTCAGCGTCGAGACTAATGGCCGAAGGTTTATCTCCTGCGAAATCATTGTTATTTCAGGGGCCGCCTGGAGTAGGTAAAACGATGACCGCTCGTTGGCTTGCCTCAAGATTAGGTCTCCCGTTTTTAACTCTAGACCTAGCGACCGTCATGAGCAGTTTTCTAGGCAAAACAGGGAATAATATCAAGGCAGTGATTGACCATGCGTCATCATTTCCCTGCGTATTGCTTCTTGACGAATTTGATGCTGTAGCTAAGCGGCGAGATGATGATAGGGAGCTAGGAGAGCTTAAACGGTTGGTCACTGTGTTATTACAAGCTATCGATGAATGGCCTGAATCTTCGATCTTGATAGCTGCTACGAATCATGGGGATCTATTGGATCCTGCCATTTGGCGTAGGTTCGACTTGGAAATATCCTTTGATCTACCAAGCGAAGAAATGCGCAAAGCTTATATAAAAAGCTATTGGCCTGAGCTAACAAATCACGCAAGTGATCTAGCACTTTTTTTTGGTGATGTCTCCTACAGTGATATCGATAGAAGTCTCAGGAAGGCCAAAAAGAAAAGCATATTAAGTGAGGCGAAATTTATCAATTGCATCACTGGAGTCGCTGAAAGTAAGCCAGGCAATAAAGTAGAAACTAAAAAGAAAGATGTCATTAGACTCGCAGGCGAGGGGATGTCTCAGAGAGCGATATCCACTGCGCTGAAAATAAGCAGGCCAACGGTAAAAAAAATTATGGACCAGCACAACGAATGTAGGGACGCTCAATGAACAATTTTATAGTCGGGTACGGCGAGACGCTCACCACGAAGGTGGATATTGGCGGTGGCGGAGGTGATAAAAAACATCCCTACACAATATCTGATGCAATAAAGCGTATTAGCTCGCAGCTTGAAGAAATAATTATTAAGATAGAGAGCAAACCAGACGCTGAGTGCGCTGGTGGAAAGGTAGTTGTAAAGTTTATTCAGCATCCTTCCTATTTAGCAAAATCTTATTATCCGAGGAAGTTGTTCTCTGCATACGGGATGGATGACATCGGATCCCGGGCAGTAACTATAAAGCCCGAGAAGTGGGGTGTTACAAAACATCCTGAAGCCGGGTTGGCTAGTTGTGTTTTTGTTTCGGGTACAAAAGACCATTATCGTAAGCTTCTAACTGATCTAAAGTCGAGCTCGCTCTCGAGAGCATCAGAAGATGTTTTAAGAACTCTGGAGCGTATAGAATATTTTGATGCGGACGAAAAGATAAAAAATATTGACGCATCTGGGGAAAATTTGAATCTCGAAGTGGTTATTCATGCTTCCGCTGATGAAGATTATATTGTTCGCGCTTTCGATAGCTACACAACTCTAAATGGGGGGGCAGTAAGGCGAGAAAAGGCCAAGATTGTTGGTGGTTTGACATTTTTGCCAGTGAATATTCCGCGTGGAAAAGAGCAAGCTCTAGCGAATTTTGCTCAACTTAGAGTACTCAGAAGTATTCCAAAGTTAAGAATGAACAAGCCGGATGCGCTTCGCAGTCCAGTAAGTAGTACTGTCAAGCTTCCTGATTGGGATCCAGATATCTTGAGTCGTGATTTCAAAGTTTGCATTTTCGACGGCGGCTTAGGGGACGGAAATCAGATTTCGAACTGGGTGACTGAGATCGTGCCGGAAGGAATGGAAGCTACAAACCCAGAGTATCTAGCTCACGGCAGTGAGGTATGCTCCGCTTACTTATTTGGACCTGCGCAAGGGGCAGATTGTTCGCTGGGCGCTCCTTACACACCCGTTGATATAGTCAGAGTTATTTGTCAAGGTGATGACGATCCTGATCTATTTGATGTTCTTACCCGCATTGAAAATGTACTTAAGCTAAAAATATATAAATATATAAATCTAAGTCTCGGGCCTAATATAGCAATTGATGATGACGAAGTTCATGTTTGGACATCTGTTATCGATGCGCTTCTCCAGGACGGTGACTGTCTAGCAGTCGTTGCAGTCGGGAACGACGGTGATCTACCAGGCGATTATGGTCGCGTGCAACCGCCTAGTGATATGGTCAACAGCCTCTCCGTTGGTGCGAGTGACGGGGACGACGACGGGTGGGCTAGGGCTCCGTATAGTTGCATGGGGCCAGGTCGTAGTCCTGGAGTAGTCAAGCCAGACGGTGTTATCTTTGGTGGTTCCCCTCAGAACCTATTCAGAGTCTACTCGCCAAGAATTCATTCTTTCATAGATACGATGGGCACCAGTTATGCGGCTCCATATGCATTACGCGTGGCTGCCGGCATTGATGCCATCACGAATTTCGACCTGTCCACAAACACAGTGAAAGCTCTGATGGTGCATAGTGCAAAGCAGGGCGTACATGACCTGAAGGATGTTGGCTGGGGAAAATTTCCGACTTCACCTGAGTCTGTGATTACTTGCCTCGATGATGAGGCAACTATTGTATTTCAAGGTGAGCTTGAAAACTCCAAACATTTACGAATTCCAGTACCTCTTCCACTATCGACGGATGCAACATGGGTACATTTAAGTGCGACATTTTGCATTAGTGCCATCGTAGATCCTGAACATCCATTGCATTACACTAGATCTGGCCTTGAAATCTCTTTTCGAGCAAACGAAGATCGGTTTACGATGGAGGGGGCTAATCCTGATACCAAGCCCTTCTTTTCGCTGGGGAAACTGTACCCAAGTGAGTACGAGTTGAGAGAAGATGCTCACAAGTGGGAAACCACGCTTTCGAAACACCAACGTTTTAAACGCACCACTCTCCAGTCCCCAGTTTTTGATGTTAAATATCATGCGAGAGAGCAAGGTGGGGCTATTAGCGAGGATTTACCCGCTATACGCTATACATTGATTCTTACAATTCGCGCTGAAGGCGATACCAGTATCTACAACAAAATACTGCAAGAGAATCGTACTCTGCAGGCGATAAATGTTAGAAGTAGAATTGAAGTTTGATTTTGGTCGGCTGTTTTGAGAAGTTTGATTGATTGATTTTAATAGGAGCGCCGACGGCGCTCCTGCTAAAGTCATTCAGTCTCAATGGTTATTGTCGCTTATGTAAAAAGATCTGAAGAGTCATTTTCGGAAATGCGAGGATATATTTCTTTAATAGGAGAATTCAAGAATAAGAAATTGTCTACTTCGGGTGGTGGTAAGTGGTCGGCCGAAAATAAATTTTGTTGTAGTTGAAGCCTTAGATCCATTAGCAACCTGCCAAGTACATTTGCTCCAACTAGAGTGGAGTCTCCTTGAGGAATCGCTCCCCAAAAATTATCCTTTGAGGAATACTCGACTATAGGTTTTTCACCGGTGCCTTGTAATATTTCAGAAAAAATGGCGAAGTTTTGAATCAGCTTCGCTTGAAGGCACCAACGCATTATCCTTACTCTCACCATTGGCCAATCTGCCCTCGTTTCATTCCGATAAGGTTTTGAGCGCATTTTTGCTGTCATGGGACTTGTTTGTGAAATTATTAATTCCTGCAGTGACGGATTGAACGGGAAGCGGCAGGCTTGGTATAAAGCTTCTGACGTAGAGATATGTCTATTGTTGATGGTTATCGGAAAACCACTGGACATATTGGAAAGTGCTCCAAATGATTCCTTGGTTTTATGGAAAACAATACACTCTTCACGCAAGTATGTTCGAATCCCGACTTTACGCTTCATTTGAAAGTCCTTAAACGTTCCAGCGTACCACTACGGGTGCGTTGTTGGATCTAGGGAATAGAGGATACCATGGATCACCGGCCCATAGGGCGAGGGGGGCATTGTTGGGACAGTTTCGATATGAAACAATCATTGTGCCAAAGCCTAGGCTTTCAAGTTTCATATATCCAAGAGGGCGGTGGTTAACACTGAAGTGTTTGCATATTTCTCTTATATGGGCACCAGCAGCAAGAAATTCGTTCTCCAATAGCTGGCGGCCATTATCGCTAGAGAAAAAGGCTTTATCACCGACGCTGCCAGGGAGACGATATGTTGGCGGTTTTGTTAGCCCGTTGATGTACTTTAGGATCGATCCGTTCCAGTTATTAGCTACTGGTCTAAGAACATCCGAGCTGTATGTGTAGTACAAGCGATCTTCAATTAGTTCTTTGAAGAGAAACTTTATTGATATTTTCTTGCCGCTGGCGGCAATTTTATCCTTGATGAAGTTTTCACTGAACCAAAGTGATAGCCGGTGCATAGTGTGTGTCACGATGTATAGACTGCAGTTTTGGGGCGCAGATGATATCAGCCAATTGGTAATGTCAGTTCGCATTCTCTGTCCGGAGAAAATTACATCGTCAAGATATAAATAGTGCTCAGCATTGCTGCTGTTTATTGTTGCGGTTTTTGCTGTTGCCATTTGTAGGTCGGCATTGAACATCTCGATGCAGTCTCGCTGACTGTTACCACCACCCTGGATGTCAAGAAGTGATGTTTTTAAGAAGATGCCCGAAAGAATGTTTGGGGTGATGAGTTGGTCTTTGAAGAAATTACTTATGTCCGATTTGCGTAGATAAGTTCGGTTTAATACGTAGTTTAATTCACTAAGCAATGGCAGCTGTGACTCTGCGGGAAATTGATTTAGCCATTTACTCACATGAGCCTCATCGAAAGGAGCGATCTTTCCTTTCTTGTAGTCTCCGACAATTGAAATTAATTGTTTTATCAGCATACTGCGTTCAGTCATTACATCCTTCCTGGAAATATTTCTTGTGATGGCAGTTTGGTTTCGATTCTTGCATTCTCGTGATCCCTGATATCCGTTGCAAGCTCTATTTCGGCTTTGGTCGATCGTGCTCTCACCCCCCTCACCAGGTATGTCATAAGCACGCGCCTAAATGCCGTCCTAAGCATGTTCCGATTTCATTGACGAGCATGGCAAGCAGTCAGCAATGTCAAGCCAGGAGAAAGAGTCTGATGCCAGACTCACCTACTCCTCCCTTCGGCACCGCAACAATGAAGAAGCTGATTGTCTTGATTTTGTTGATTCTGGTGGCCGTGCTCAACGTTGGGTACTACGAAGCGCTTGAGGATGGAGATATCGAAACCATACTTTCATCAAGAAGCATCCAACGTTTCAGATGCGGTTCCACAACATCCATGCGAACGACGGAGAGATTCGAAAAGTCGAACGACTCACAGAGGAAGAACGTAACTGGATAATTGATTACTGCAGGTATCGGCTTGCCATCGACACCGATCTGAAAAAACAAAGCGACATTGAAGGTTGCAGGAAAAATAGCTGATTAGGATAAAGAAAAGGCCTCGGTAGAGGCCTTTTTCTCATCGGATGTTACTTAGTCAACCAGCTTTCTACCTCATCGGCTCCGTACTTTGTTTTCCACTCCTTCAGCGTCTTGTGATTGCCGCCTTTGGTTTCAACCACTTCACCTGTGTGTGGGTTTTTGTAAGTCTTCAACTGGCGGGGCTTGCGAGTGCCGGGTGTTTGGGCAGGTGCTTGGCGACGAGTGCTGCTATGTGGGTCCAGTAGGTTAATGATGTGCTTGAGGCTGAAACCGTACTGATTAAGAAGCTCGCGCAGCTTGGTCTCGAACTCGATCTCTTTCTTCAGTGCGCCGTCGCTCTTCAGCGCTTCCAGCGCCTGCATCTGTTCAGCCAGGTGTTTTTCCAGCTGACGGTATTCGGCAAGTTTGGACATGTTTTTTCCTATGTTTGTTTGATGACAGTTTGAGTGTTCGTACGGCTCACAAGTTCAGCGCGGCTCTGACAGCTTCAGATACTCTTGGATGCTAACGATTTCGGCTTTGAACAGTTCTACAGTGAGAATCTCGAATTCCGTTTTTATGCGGGGTTTGTCCACGAATTCCATCATTTCTTTTAAGGACACTATTCGTGCTTTCAGTAGTTCTTTCCAGTTGGGGGTGTTTTTAAGGTCAAATTGAATGATCATTTTTTAGCCTGTGGGTGTTAAACAGCCTACCTGCGCAGGCTGTTTCGGTGGCTCAATGCCCTAAAGCGAAAGGATGTCTTGCACGCTGTACTTGCCGGATCGATCCGACAGCTCGCGCCAGGTCCAGCTGTGGAAGTCTTCGCCTTCTTGTGGAAGTACCAGCTTCATCAGGCTGAGGTGTTCTCCTCCCAACATGCCTTGTACATTCCACAGCTTGCCGCCCAACTCCATCAGCGCTTGCGCTTGTTCGTTCCATTGTTCCTCCAGCACTGTGCGGGCCAGGAACATTGCTGTTTTTTGGATCGAACCGTATTCCCTTTGCGCCTCGGCAATGTGCTGGTCGACGATGGCCAGCTCTTGTTCCAGTGCAGTGATAATCAGATGTTGGCGCCGATTGTGTTCGGTCGCCGTCGCGAGGTTTTTCGCAGCCTTCTGCGCATCGGCATTGGCGTTCTTTTCGCCTTCGATATCGCCCCAGGCCACGGCCTGCGCATAGGCGGTGGCGGCGTCGGTTTCGGCTTGCCGGGCCTTGGCCATGTCCTCTTCCGCTTGCTGCTGAATCTGCGCCAAGCGGGTGCTGAGGCTGTCGCGTTTTTCGTTGAGTTCTTGTTCGTCGGCTTTCCAGTTCGCCATCGACTCGGTGTAACCCGCCATCAGGGTTTCATGATTGAGCAGTTTCTCGCGGCGAGTGATCTTCGCATCCAGCAGCCAAGCACGGTGCTTACTGGCGTCGTAAGGAACTTTCAGGCTGCTGTGCTCCTTGCGGATTTCGGTCAGCCGTTCCTCCTCGATGACTTCGTCGCCTTCCAATAGCGCCTCCAGCGGCGCCATCTTGGTGTGGTGCTGTTCTGCGTCGCTCAGGTGTTTATCGCGTTGGGCGGTCAGATGGTTGATCTCGTCGATCAACCGTTGTTTCTTGTCACAATGACCGGTCGCGGCAGCGTTGTCCGAAACCGGCCGTGCCAGCCCGGTGGTCTCGCGGCCGAGCAGTTCGTGTTGTTCGGTAGAAGCGTGGAATTCGTTCATCTGTCTTGTTCCTTCAAAAATAGGTTTGGGTTGAATGAGCGGCTGGCGAGGCCGGGAATAAGCCGGCGCTACCTCGATCAGCGGACGTGCTTTCAGGCAGCCCGAGCCTCGCTCTCATCCGTTCCCGGAATCCTCTTCACGATGTAGCAGCGCTGGGCCCCAAGGCCGGGCAACCGGACCAAGCTCGATGCCTTGCCATCACTGGCCGGCTCCAGCACGCCGCGCTGCAACAGCTCCTTGTTCACGGCGTTGATGTTCATGCCCCGGAAAATCTCGGAGCGCCACGCCTCGGGCAGCACGTAATAGGTGTTGGTGGTGTGCATGGTGTCGCCCATGCCGTGCTCCAGCGTCTTGCGAAAACCGAGGCGGTCGATGGTGCGCGGACCGTGTTCATCGATCTTCGCCGCTGCCGATTCCCAGCGAGTGAAGCGACTTTCGCCGAAGCGCTCGATGACCTGGCGCAGCCGCGCCAGAATCGCATCGCCCTCGAAGTTTCCGGCGCCGCCGCGCTCGTGGAGCCAGGCGTTCAAGCACACGCGAGCGGCGGTGGTGGCCGTGCCATCCGGCCAGCCGGTGATGCCCATCGCGGTGGCCAGCTCACCCGCTGCAGCGGCAAGGCCGAAGCGGGCGGCAGCACGGTGCGCCTGTCCACTGGCAGAGGCGGGGAGCGCTTGGGCAATAAAGCCTTCCAGCGTGCGGCGCAGGATTGCGGCCCAGCCGTGACGCTTGCCGGGTTCGCACAGCGCAGTCAGGAACGCGGTGAGCGGGGTGCCGTAATAGTTCGCCACACGGGCCTTGAGTGCGTCGGACAGTGCTGCGGCGTCCTCGAAACCGTTGAGTGTGTCGAACATGCCAAGGCCTTTGCTGGCATCGGCCGGGACGGCGAGCATGCGCACCTCCATGCCGGCTTTCAGTTCCTTGTTGGCTTCGGCCATGTGCTGGGCCAAGGTCTTCTCGCCGGTGGAGAGGAACAGCAAGCGCCACTCTTGCACCTGCCGGCCTGCTTGGCCTCGATCATTGGCGCGGGCCTTGCCGGTGCCGTTGCCGAGCATGTACACCGTCTCGCCGATGATGCGGGCATCACACATGCCGATTTCATCAAGCACCAGAAGCCCGTCGGAATGCGCGGCAGCGATCGACTCCAGTGCGTTGTCGGTCGAGCGCCACGAGCGCACCAGACGCGGCCCGCCGTAGACCGAGGCGGCAACCTGCAGGTGGGTGGTCTTGCCGCCGGAGCTGTCGCCGTACAGGTGGAAGCCGCCCGATTCGTGGCCGAGCATGTGCAGCAGGGGGCCGGCGAAGGCCACGCCGACGACAAACGCCAAACGGTGATTGCCGATGCACAGTGCGCCGATTTGCTGTTGCCATTGTTCGAGCGTGCCTGCTTCGCTGATCGGCGGAAGCTGCGCGCCGGCCTCGTAGAAGTGCAGATGTTCCGCGTGCATGCCGACCTGCTGCTCGGGCAACAGAAAGGCGTTGTCATGCCAGCCTAATCGGGTGACCAGACGCGCACGTTGTGCACTGTCGAAACCGCCCAAGTAACTCTGCAAATCGTTGCGTGCGTTGCGCCCCGAACGACTGCCAGCCAGACGCAAACCCATGTCCACCAGCGGGCCGAGCACGTCCTTACCGAAGTCGCCGGTCATGGTGCGTGCCGGGATGTTCCAGCGTTTCTTGGTGCCGTCGGGATCGTCGAACTCGACCAGCAAGCCCCAGTTGTGGCCCTTCTCGTCACGGGTTCGCGCAAGGATTGCCAGTGGCGAACACACCGGGCGTGCTTCACCGTCGTCGCCGGCATAAAACACACCTTCGGGCGTTAGGCGAAAGCCTCCCGGCATCAGGTCATTTTTCGATTTTGCCGGTCGCTTGGCCGCTGCTTTGGATTTCGCTTCCGGCTCTGGTTCCGGCTTGGGTTCGACCTGGGCAACCATCGGTTTTTCTTCAATCACACCGAACAGCTCGCCGCCGCTTTCAAGCGCGGTGAAGTGGCCGGCGGTCCAGCCTTTGGCGAGCGCATCGGCGGCATCGTCGCCGTCATCCCATTGACCACCTTTTGCGAACGCGGCGCGGTCGTTCTTCAGCGTAGGCTTGCGTTTGAACACCTCCAGCTCGATGACCCTGACCGAGGCGGCGCCGATTTCGCGCAGCTTTTCGGCAACGGTAGCCATGCAGGCTTTCCCGCTGTCGTCGTTGTCCGGCCACAACACCACGTCACGTCCCTTGAGCGACGTCAGGTCGGCTTTGTGCCAGGAGTTGGAGCCGTTCGGCCAGCACGTGGCCACGTAGTCCGGTAGCAGCTCGGCGGCGGCATCGGCCGCTTTCTCGCCTTCGCACAAAACCACAGGTGAGTCAGCGCGCTGGGCCAGTTCATCAAGGCGCAGCAGCGGACGCGGATCCGGCAGCCCCTGCCAGCGCCATTGCTTGGTTTGGCTATCGGCGCGCTGACACCATGTCAGGGGCGCAAAGACCTTATTCGGCTTGCCGTCTTCATCCGGGCCGAGGTCGAAGCGATACAGCGCCATGAGGGGCTGACCCTGCGCGTCACGGTAGATCCAGACCTTGGACGGCACACCGTGATCACGGTGCTTGGCCGGGCACTTGTTCATGGCCTCGGTCGGGATCGGCTGGATGGCGTTCCATGTTGCTGCCTTGGGCTTGCTCGGGGCGGCTTTCGTCTTGGCGGCGCCGGGCGCAACGTTCAGCCAGTCGGCCAGTTTGTGGCAGGCGTCAACGTCGGTACCGCCGTCCAGATAGCGCACCAGATCGATCAGGTCGCCGCCTTTGTCGCCGGTGGCAAAATCTGCCCAGGTGCCCTTGTTCAAATTGACCTTGAGCGAACCGGCGCGCTTGTCGCTGCGGGTAGGATTCGGGGCCGTGTATTCCTTACCGCCGTCCACACGCTTGCCGTTGGGCAGCCAATGCACCAAGACACGATCAATGTCTTTCAGCGCGGCGGCTTTCACGTCGGCAAAGCTTGGGCGTTTCGCGGTGCTGTTCGGGCGCTGGCTCATGTCTCAGCCCTCGGCAGAAACAACGCGTCGTTAATGTCATCAATCAGCGCTTTGGCCATCTCGCCCAGGTACAGAGCAGGCCAACTGAAACGCTCGCCGTTGTCACTCATGGCAGCGTCGAAATTGAGCTGGTTCGCGTGATGCTGCAGCAACGACACCATCTCCAGTGCGTCTTCGACCGGCACACCGGCGTTGACGCGAAACAGCTTCAGGTCAGTGGCGTTAACACGGGAAAAGGTGGCATGACCCAGCGTGGTGGAGGTGGTCATAGCGCACCGCCTTTCTGCACCGCAGGCGTCGAAGTGTTGTCACCGTGCATGGCCAGCGTTTTGATCAGGCCGAGGGTGCCGCGCACGTCCCAGAGGACGGCGGCAATAACATGATTGGCAAGGCGTGAGGATTCGTTTTCGAAGTGGTCTTCCAGCAGCGTCAGTACCGAGTCAGCACGGTCAATGGCGCAGGTAATGGCGTCGATGGGTACACCGGCTTCTGCGGTCGGATTCACGCAAAGCAGGTTTTCGGGCAGGGCAAAACTCAGGGTGTTGTTCATTGGGCACCGCCTGCGATTTCGAGTGCGCGGGCTTTGGCCATGTGAGCGTTGTAGCGGGAGAGGCGTGTAGCGAGGCTGGAGTTGGCGTGTAAAGCGGCGAGAGCCATTGCACGGTGTGCAGCGGCGCGAATTTTGGACGGATTGAGGGCGTGCATGGGTGGAGCTCCTTCTTAAGTGGGAACTGCCACGATTCGTCGCCAAACGAATTGGGGTGGCAGCTGTGCGCAGGTTGGCGAACCGGGTAAGAAGGAACCCGGCAGACCCGAAGGTCTCCCACGCACAGCCGCCATAAAGCAGGAATGCGGGCACAAAAAAAGCGCCTGCAATCGAGATGGGGGCGCCTGTGCGCCTTCTTAAACTCGGGTCGCCAAACCCGGTCGCTGATTTTGCAGCGACGGCCAGAGAGTAACGTCCGTTTTTCGAAAGTGCAACTGCGCTGATGGCTTGCGGATTTTTCAGGTGCGGCATAAATTGTTCGTGCATGTAGATTGACCTCAACGCCTCCGGATCGCCCCCGGAGGCGTTTTCGTTTCAGGCGTGGGCTTCCCAGCGCAGGGAGAGAAGGGGTAGAAATCCGCCGCTGAGCATGGAGCGGGCGTCTTCGTAGGCGTCGACCTGCTGGCCTTCGTCGACGACAACGGCCCCAGTCTTTTCGCAGTGGAGGGAGAGGGCGCACCAGGTGCCGTCGGCCCAACTGAGCATACTAACCACTCGACCTTCCCTGTCCTGTTGGCTGCGGTAGCGTTCAAGACGCTGCATGACGCAGGGCGAAAAGCCGACCCGACGCAAGACGGAAAAGGGGTGCATCAAGGCGTTGTTCGCGATCTCTTGGCTCATGCTGCCTCCTGCACGCTGGCGAACAGAGGTGGCGGTGTTTCGCCTTTCAGCCAAGCCAAAATCTTGCTGTCCTCTACGCAGCGACGACGGTGCTGTTCAGCCATATGCTCACGGCGTTGCGCAACACACTCATCCACGTAGCTGGCTAGATCCGAGGTCAAGCGCCTGTCGTGATGAGCGCGCTCGCTCGCCGTTTTTTCAACCGCAAGATCTTGTTCGGTGATGCGTTGCCACACTGCTGGATCGTTCGCGTATCCGCCCGACTGGTCCACCAGCCAATAGGTGACCCAGTCGGTCATGCCGAGAGATTTCAGCGAAGCGAGGCGGCCAATTTTCATGGCGAAGTGTCCGGTGCCATGAACACTGGCGAACTCTCTGCGCACCGCGTTACGGCGAATCAGCTCTGGCAGTTCCCACGGGTTGGCTGTCAGGGGTAGAGCGAGGCCGTCGGGATTGAAAAAGAACGCTTCCTGGTCATTGCCGTTCCAGCTCACACCCGCGATGGTGCGATGCCGCCAGTTGATCGATCCGGGAGCGTAGAGACGAAATCCGATGGCGTAGGTGTCATGAAATGGCCCATTGAATGGGCTGTAGTTGCGCTTCATGCGGCCACCTGATCACGCGCCTCGATGCGGCTACGTGCCCAGGCTTGAACCTCGGAAAGAACCCAGGCGACGGGAGCGCCGCGTGCGTTGCTCAAGCTCAGTTTCACCGGTCGCGGAAACCCGGTTTCAGTGCACTGCATTAGCTTGTAAATAGTGGGGCGAGCGAGGCCCACAATAGCCATGACCTCAGAAATTCTGATCAAGGTTGTGGCTGGGTCGCGGTGAGGGTGGGGGGTAATATCAGTTGCGGGATAGGTACTCATAGTCATGCCTGCATAGTGAGAGACAGGCACAGACTAGGGAGCAAAAAAAAAGCAAACACGGTTTGCTTTTTTTCTGGGTTACCTCGGTATGTATTGTTGTTCGCGAAGATACTTTTTCACAGTAGGTATCGACGCCACTTTGTCTTTTTCAACGAGCGCTTTCACGAGGTCTGTTTCAGATATTTTTGGATCAGCTGCAATATGTCGATCAGCTGCTTTGCAGATGCGCTCACGTCGTTTTGCTGCGGCCTGTTGTTTGTCCGACTCAGGGTTACTGTTTCCCATACCGGCTTTCTTACCACGTAGCGATGCTTGTGCGCCGCTAACGTTGCCTAGGGCTACGCGTAGGAAACCGTGCGCATTGAAGCCTGGTTTTGATACATCGACTTTTTCAATCTGGTCGTAGAGAGAGGCCAACATCATTGCTTTATCTGCTTCTCCTTTGAGTATCGCGAAATCTTCCCTGCTTCGTATTTCGTAAGCGCTGTCTCGGTCCCGTGCTCTATTGATGAGTTTTAAGTACTGCTTCGGGTCTGTCTGCCGTATCGACTCGATCAGATCAGCCTCTAGGTCATAGACACTCAGTTCGAGATCGAATAACCAATTTGAAAGGGTTTCAACTGCTAGTACTGCCTTAATCAGCGCGTAGGTTGCTACCAGCTGTGAGTCAGAGGCTTGATGATCGAAGCCGACAAATTGGCGTGCGATATCAGGTAGCGAGGAAACCTCACTAAAGCTGTAATGCTGCTCAATATCATCGCGTTTACGGAACATTGTCTGAATGATCGAATCTGCGCATTGCGCGTATTCCCCATCTTCAAGCCAAAATGCTTGGGCATCCTGGATGAGGCCGAAGCTTTCCTTGAAATAGTCGTAAAAGTGGCCATAGAGAGCCAGTTCGCTAACTCCTAGCTCGACCTCGTCCAGGTCGTGCAGCAGGCAATTTACGTCCATGCCCGCGACGAGTATTCCCAGTTCTTCACTATTGAAATCGTCATCCATGAGACTGCCCCAGGCCCCGAACACAGAGAGTCAGACCAGCGCGGCGCGCCTTTGGCTTGATAGCCAGCAGGGGCCAGAGGTTGCTTCTCTCGTTACACATTTTAAATGCGTTACGTGCGGTGTACGTAAAGTTGCTGATGCGTGTAACGACGGAAAAGCCCAATGAATACGGGGACTTGGTCGGGGGCGTTACACGCGTAACACCCGTAACAAGGATTTTTAATAGGGGATGAATGCCTGAGCTCATACTGCTTTACCAAATTGTCTCTTGATCACCTTTTCGCTTGCCAATACATCAAGGTGGTCGGCATACCACTGCATCATCTTCACCCTGTGCTCAAGGTACTGAGCCTTGTTATATACCCCTGATATTCCCTCTTCTTTGTGAGCAAGCTGCGCTTCCACATGCTCTTTCGGCCAGCCGTGCTCCCTAAGCAAAGTGCTGGCGGTGTGACGAGTCCCATGACCAACCAGGCGCCCTTTGTAACCAATGGTCGCGAAAACTTTGTTGATGGTGTTTTCACTGATCGTCGGATTCTTAGAGCCGACTCCAGGGAACAGCCAACGACTACGGCCGGTGAGACAATGGAGTTCTTTGAGTGCGAAAAGAGCTTGTTTAGGTAGGGGGCACACAAAGTCCCTGCGCATCTTCATCTTGGAGGCGGGTGTCGTCCATGTTGCTCTATCCAGGTCGAACTCTTTCCATTCGGCTAACCGAACCATGCCCGGTCTAGATGCTGTCCAGATGCAGAGCCATGCCGCAGTTCGGGCCGTCAGCCTGCTAGGTGTGTTTTTGAGTGCCTGTAGGAACTCTGCCAACTCAGGCTCCAGCAAATGAGGATGCTGCTGAGTTTTCGGGGCTTGAGCTGCGATATCACGCAGGCGGCTACCTGGATCGTTTTCCGTAAGGCCTAGAGCGATGGCTCGCCCGAATATCTGATTGATCCACGTGCGGCACTTTTCCGCCACGTTGTGTGCGTCCCGGGCTTCAAGAGACGCTTGGAGCTCTGCACAGTCGGTACGAGTAATTTCGTCAAGGGGCTTATCTCCCAGCGCCGGGAGTATGTCTTTGTCGAGGTAGGTGCGGATTTTGTTAAGTGTGGACGGGGCGAGGCCTTTTTCTTCTTTTGCCTTGAGCCAAGCTTCAGCAGCAGCTCGGAAGGTCCGAGTCCTTGCAGCTTCAATGGCAGCTTTGGCCGAGCGTTTCTGTTCGAGCGGATCGGCTCCGCTGCTAATTACTTTGCGCAGTTCCGCAGCTTTGTCTCGTGCCAATGCACCACTTACTTCTGGGTAACCCCCAAGCCCCATCCAAGCCCAATTGCCCGCCGGGCGTTTGTAGCGAAGCTGCCAGGATTTTCCACCATCAGGTTTAACCCTGAGGTAGAGACCGTTTCCGTCCAGTTCCCGGTATTCCTTTGATTCCGGCTCCAGTCCCGCAAGCGTCGTATCAGCGAGAGGGCGGCGCTTGATGTCTGCGCGCTTCATCCTTGTATCCCAAAGTTCGGTATTTTTCTCAGGATACAAGCAGGGATACAGGGATACAACGGATAAGGGGAGACAGGGGTAAACAGACAGGCACAAAAAAACCGGCCAAGTGGCCGGTTTTTCTGGGTCTGAGAGGTTGGTAGAGACTCTCAGATACTGCTATGTGGTGCCCCGAGGGAGACTCGAACTCCCACTCCTTTCGAAAACGGATTTTGAATCCGCCGCGTCTACCAATTCCGCCATCAGGGCTCAATGGCGGCGAAGTATAGAGAGGTGCCTACCGTTGGTCAATCACGTTTCATGGTCAATTTTCGATATTTCCGCTAGACTTTCCGGCCCTGCTAGACGAACCCCATCATGCGCGTTGCTGACTTTACCTTCGAGCTTCCTGATTCGCTGATTGCCCGCCATCCTTTGGCCGAGCGTCGCGGTAGTCGCCTGTTGACCCTGGATGGGGTCAGCGGCGCCCTGGCACACCGTCAATTCACTGATCTGCTGGAGCATTTGCGCCCCGGCGATCTGATGGTGTTCAACAATACCCGGGTGATTCCGGCGCGGCTTTTCGGGCAGAAGGCGTCCGGCGGCAAGCTGGAAATCCTTGTCGAGCGCGTGCTCGATACCCACCGCGTGCTGGCTCATGTGCGTTCCAGCAAGTCGCCGAAACCGGGCTCGAAGATCCTGATCGACGGCGGCGGCGAAGCCGAGATGCTGGCGCGTCACGATGCGCTGTTCGAGCTGGGGTTTGCCGAAGAAGTGCTGCCGCTGCTCGATCGCGTCGGGCACATGCCGTTGCCTCCTTATATAGACCGCCCGGACGAAGGTTCGGATCGCGAGCGCTATCAGACCGTGTATGCCGAGAAGCTCGGCGCGGTGGCGGCACCGACCGCCGGGCTGCATTTCGATCAGACGCTGATGGAAGCGATCGCCGCCAAGGGTGTCGAGACGGCGTTCGTCACGCTGCACGTCGGCGCCGGCACTTTCCAGCCGGTGCGCGTCGAGAAGATCGAAGATCACCACATGCACACCGAGTGGCTGGAAGTCGGTCAGGACGTGGTCGATGCCGTCGCCGCTTGCCGTGAGCGCGGCGGTCGAGTCATCGCTGTCGGCACCACCAGCGTGCGTTCGCTGGAAAGCGCCGCCCGCGATGGCGTACTTAAACCGTTCAGCGGCGACACCGACATCTTTATCTTCCCGGGCCGGCCGTTCCATGTGGTCGATGCGCTGGTCACCAATTTCCATTTGCCTGAATCCACGCTGTTGATGCTGGTTTCGGCCTTCGCCGGTTATCCGGAAACCATGGCTGCCTACAAAGCCGCGGTCGATAACGGATACCGCTTTTTCAGCTACGGTGATGCGATGTTCATCACCCGTAATCCCGCGCCGCGCGGCCCAGAGGAAACAGTATGAGTCGCACCTGTCGTATGTCTTTCGAGTTGCTTGCCACCGATGGCAAGGCTCGTCGTGGTCGTCTGACCTTCCCTCGTGGCACCGTCGAGACCCCGGCCTTCATGCCGGTGGGCACTTACGGCACGGTCAAGGGCATGTTGCCGCGTGACATCGTCGCCACCGGCGCGGAGATCATTCTGGGCAACACCTTCCACCTGTGGCTGCGCCCGGGTACCGAAGTGATCAAGGAACACGGCGACCTGCACGATTTCATGCAGTGGAAAGGCCCGATCCTGACCGACTCCGGCGGTTTCCAGGTGTTCAGCCTCGGCGCCATGCGCAAGATCAAGGAGGAGGGCGTGACCTTCGCCTCCCCGGTCGACGGCTCGAAAGTGTTCATGGGCCCGGAAGAGTCGATGCAGGTCCAGCGCGACCTGGGCTCGGACATCGTGATGATCTTCGACGAATGCACCCCGTACCCGGCTGACGAAGACGTGGCCCGCGTGTCCATGGAACTGTCGCTGCGCTGGGCCCAGCGTTCGAAGAATGCCCATGGCGACAACACGGCGGCACTGTTCGGCATCGTTCAGGGCGGCATGCACCAGGACCTGCGCATGCGCTCGCTGGAAGGCCTGGACAAGATCGGCTTCGACGGCCTGGCCATCGGCGGTCTGTCGGTGGGCGAACCCAAGCACGAAATGATCAAGGTGCTGGACTATCTGCCGGGCATGATGCCGGCTGACAAACCTCGTTACCTTATGGGCGTTGGCAAACCGGAAGATCTGGTTGAGGGTGTGCGCCGCGGTGTGGACATGTTCGATTGCGTGATGCCAACCCGTAATGCCCGCAACGGGCATCTGTTCATTGATACAGGCGTGCTGAAGATCCGTAACGCGTTCCATCGCCATGATGATTCGCCACTGGATCCGACCTGCGATTGCTATACCTGCCAGAACTTCTCCCGCGCTTATCTGCATCATCTGGACAAGTGCGGCGAAATGCTCGGCAGCATGCTCAATACCATCCACAATTTGCGCCATTATCAGGTGCTGATGGCTGGTTTGCGCGAGGCTATTCAACAGGGTACATTGGCCGCCTTTGTCGATGCCTTCTACGCCAAACGCGGGCTTCCCGTTCCGCCTTTGGACTGAGTTTTCTGACCCCAAGATTCAACATTTGCAACTGGAGTGCTAAATGAGCTTTTTTATCTCTAATGCCATGGCTGACGCGGCTGCACCGGCTGCAGCGCCTATGGGCGGCGGCTTCGAGTGGATTTTCCTGGTCGGCTTCCTGGTCATCTTCTACCTGATGATCTGGCGTCCACAGGCCAAGCGCGCCAAAGAGCAGAAGAACCTGCTGAGCAGCCTGCAGAAGGGCGACGAAGTGGTCACCACCGGCGGCATCGCCGGCAAGATCACCAAAGTGGCCGATGACTTCGTGGTTCTGGAAGTTTCCGACACCGTGGAAATGAAGTTCCAGAAGGGCGCCATCGCCGCCACGCTGCCAAAAGGCACGCTGAAAGCGATCTAAGGTTCCAACTTCTACTCAATCGACGGGGCGCGCAAGGCGCCCCGCGTTCATAACGGGCGGCGTGATGCTGAACAAATATCCTCTGTGGAAATACATTCTGATCCTGGCGGTGCTGGCGATCGGTCTGATTTATTCCGCTCCGAATCTATACCCCGATGACCCGGCCATTCAGATCAGCGGCGCCAGCACGGCCCTGCAGGTCAATCAGGCCGATCTGGATCGCGTGAGCACCGCGCTCAAGGAATCCGGGATCAACGTCAAGGCTTCGAGCCTGGCTGCGAACGGCAAGGGCGGTCTGATCCGTCTGACCAAGGCTGAAGACCAGCTGCCGGCAAAAGACGTTGTTCGCAAGGCATTGGGTGATGACTACGTCGTCGCGCTGAACCTGGCACAAACCACCCCGCAATGGTTGCGCAACCTGGCTGCGCATCCGATGAAGCTGGGTCTGGACTTGTCCGGTGGTGTGCACTTCCTGCTGGAAGTGGACATGGACAAAGCCCTCGACGCCCGCCTGAAAGTCTACGAAGGCGACGTCAAGAGCCTGCTGCGCAAAGAGAAGCTGCGTTATCGCAGCCTGCCGCAACTCAATGGCGCCATTCAGCTGGGCTTCAGCGATGCTGATTCCCGCGAACAGGCCCGTGCGCTGATCCGCAAGAATTTCAACGATTTCGACATTGTTCCGGCCGACCTCAACGGTCAACCGGTGCTGCGTCTGGCGATGACCCCGGCCAAGCTGGCGGAAATCCGTGAATACTCCATCAAGCAGAACCTGACCACGGTCCGTAACCGCGTCAACGAGCTGGGTGTTGCCGAACCGATCGTCCAGCGTCAGGGTGCCAACCGTATCGTGGTTGAGCTGCCGGGCGTGCAGGACACTGCCGAAGCCAAGCGTATCCTCGGCAAGACGGCCAACCTGGAGTTCCGTCTGGCTGCAGAGCCGGGCGCTTCGAAAGCCACTTCCGAGACCTTCGAATTCCGTGAAGGCAAGCGTCCTCCTGCGCAGATCGAGCGTGGTCTGATCATCACCGGTGACCAGGTGACTGACGCCAAGGCCGGTTTCGATTCGCAGCACGGTACGCCTGAAGTGAACATCCGCCTGGATGGTCACGGTGGTGATCTGATGAACCGCGCGACCCGCAGCAACGTCGGTCGCAGCATGGCGGTGATCTTCATCGAACAGCGCCCGGTCACTACTTACGTCAAGCAAGTGGTCGACGGCGTCGAAAAAGACGTGCCGGTGCAGACCTTCAAGGAAGAGAAGAAAATCATCAGCCTGGCGACCATTCAGTCGCCGCTGGGTGCGCAGTTCCGTATCACCGGCCTGAACGGCCAGGGCGAGTCGTCCGAACTGGCGCTGTTGCTGCGTGCCGGTGGTCTGGCTGCTCCGATGTACTTTGCTGAAGAACGCACCATCGGCCCGAGCCTGGGTGCGGACAACATCACCAAGGGTATCGATGCATCGCTGTGGGGCATGTTGTTCGTCTCGCTGTTCATCATCGCCATCTACCGCTTCTTCGGCCTGATCGCCACCGTTGCACTGGCGGTGAACATGGTGTTGCTGCTGGCGCTGATGTCGCTGCTGGGGGCTACGCTGACCCTGCCGGGTATCGCCGGTATCGTGTTGACCATGGGTATGGCGGTCGACGCCAACGTGCTGATCTTCTCGCGGATTCGTGAAGAGATCGCCGCCGGCATGACCGTGCAACGTGCAATCAACGAAGGCTTCGGCCGGGCATTCACTGCGATTCTCGACGCCAACCTGACCACCTTGCTGGTCGGCGGTATCCTCTTCGCCATGGGCACAGGCCCGGTGAAAGGCTTTGCAGTGACCATGTCCCTCGGGATCTTTACCTCGATGTTCACGGCCATCATGGTGACCCGCGCAATGGTCAACCTGATCTTTGGCGGACGTGACTTCAAGAAGTTGTGGATTTAAGGGGCTGCCATGTTACGTACAATCAACTTCATGGGCGTCCGCAACTTTGCGTTCGGCGTCACCGTATTTCTGACCTTGCTGGCAATCTTCAGTGTGTTCCACAAGGGCATGAACTGGGGGCTTGACTTCACCGGTGGTACGCTCATCGAGCTGACCTACGAGCGTCCGGCTGACGTCACCAAGGTGCGCGAGCAACTGGTGACCTCGGGTTACCACGAGGCCGTCGTGCAGAACTTCGGTGCAACCACCGACCTGCTGGTGCGTATGCCGGGTGAAGACCCGCAACTGGGGCATCAGGTTGCAGAAGCGCTGCAAAAGGTCGGTGGCGATAACCCCGCTACCGTCAAGCGTGTCGAGTTCGTCGGCCCGCAGGTCGGTGAAGAGCTGCGTGACCAGGGCGGCCTCGGCATGCTGCTGGCGCTCGGCGGGATCCTGATCTATCTGGCTTTCCGCTTTCAGTGGAAGTTCGCGGTCGGCGCCATCGTATCGCTGATCCACGACGTGATCGTGACCATCGGTATCCTGTCGTTTTTCCAGATCACCTTCGACCTGACGGTGTTGGCGGCGGTGCTGGCGATCATCGGCTACTCGCTCAACGACACCATCGTCGTATTCGACCGGGTGCGTGAGAACTTCCGTGTCCTGCGCAAGGCTTCGCTGATCGAGAACATCAACATCTCGACGACTCAGACCTTGCTGCGGACCATGGCGACGTCGATCTCCACCCTGCTGGCGATCGCGGCGCTGCTGTTCTTTGGTGGCGATAACCTGTTCGGCTTCTCCATCGCCCTGTTTATCGGTGTTCTGGCGGGTACCTACTCGTCGATCTACATCGCGAACGTGGTGTTGATCTGGCTGAACCTGAGCACTGAAGATCTCATTCCTCCGGCCAACACCGAGAAGGAAGTCGACGACCGTCCATAACGGCCATCGATTTTCCGGCGGTCAGTCAAAAAAGACGCGAGTTGAACTCGCGTCTTTTTTTTTGCTCCAAGGCTGGGAGAAGCGCGGGCGCGTTCCCGCATGTGATGGTCAGGAGGTTCATGTGAACAAGTCGTTGCTGGTTGGTGCGGTATTGGGTGCTGTCGGTGTGACTGCCGGGGGTGCTGTTGCCACCTACAGCCTGGTTAAAAGCGGCCCTGAGTATGCGCAAGTGCTGGCCGTAGAGCCGGTCAAAACACAGATCAAGACTCCACGTGAAGTGTGCAAGGACGTGACGGTGACCCGGCAGGCGCCGGTGAAAGATCAGCACCAGATCGCCGGCACCGTGGTCGGTGCGTTGGCGGGTGGTCTGCTGGGTAATCAGATCGGCGGCGGCACGGGCAAGAAGATTGCCACGGTGGCCGGTGCGGTCGGTGGTGGTTACGCCGGCAACAAGGTTCAGGAGGGTATGCAGGAGCGTGATACCTACACCACGACTCAGACTCGCTGTAACACGGTGAATGACATCAGCGACAAGGTTGTGGGCTACGACGTCCGGTATTCGCTGGATGGGAAGGAAGGCAAGGTGCGGATGGATCGTGATCCGGGCAACCAGATCCCGGTCGACAAGGAAGGCAAGCTGATCCTGTCGCAGAACGAGCCAGGCCAGTGATTGGTTGACGGCTTATAAAAAAAGCACCCTTCGGGGTGCTTTTTCATGCCCATAAAAAAACACCCCGAAGGGTGTTTTTTTTTTTGGTTTCGCGAAACGCTTAGCGCTTCAGCGAGGCCGGCAGGTGTGGCTGGATCGCCGTCAGAACTGCCTTGAAGCATTTGGTGTTGCCGGCAACGACGTGGCCTTTTTCAAGGAAGTCGTGACCGCCGGTGAAGTCGCTCACCAGGCCGCCTGCTTCCTGAATCAGCAGGGCGCCAGCGGCCATGTCCCACTCGGACAGACCCGACTCCCAGAACGCGTCGAAACGGCCGGCGGCTACGTAAGCCAGGTCCAGGCTTGCCGAACCGGCGCGGCGGATGCCGGCAGTCTGGCCAACCAGGGCGCGGAACATGCCCAGGTAGTTGTCGAGGTTGTCCATCTGGTCGTCACGGAACGGGAAACCGGTGCCGAGCAGGGCGCCGTCCAGGCTGGTACGACCGCTGACACGCAGGCGACGACCGTTCAGTTGAGCGCCGCGACCACGGCTGGCGGTGAATTCTTCCTGGCGAACCGGATCCAGAACAACAGCGTGTTCCAGGCGACCACGGTATTTGCAGGCAATGCTGACAGCGAAGTGAGGAATGCCGCGCAGGAAGTTGGTGGTGCCGTCCAGTGGATCGATGATCCACAGGTATTCTTCGCCTTCGATGCCGGTGCCGGCGTGCAGGCCGGTCTCTTCACCCATGATCGAGTGATTCGGGTAAGCCTTGCGCAGGGCGTCGATGATTTTCTGTTCGGCGGCGCGATCGACCTCGGATACGTAATCCTTGGCGTCTTTTTCGTCGACCTTGATGGTATCCAGGCGCTCGATGGAGCGGAAGATCAGTTCACTGGCGCTGCGGGCGGCGCGCAGCGCGATATTCAGCATGGGCTGCATGGATGTGTCACCTAAGGTTGTTAAAGAAAGCCGCGCATTCTATCAGAACTTTTCTTCAGGTGAAGGTCGCTGTTCGCTTTCATAGCTTAACGGTAGGCTGTTCTGTAAGATTTGCACCCCTTTGCCGAGTCCGAGAGCGCCCGCCGTGCTGCAAAATATTCGTGTCGTCCTGGTCAACACCAGCCATCCGGGAAACATCGGCGGGACCGCGCGCGCCATGAAAAACATGGGCCTGTCGCGTCTGGTGCTGGTTGATCCGCGAGTCTTTCCGCATCACGAAGCCGATGCCCGCGCTTCGGGTGCCGGTGACATCCTTGAAAACGCGCAAGTCGTCGCCACCTTGGAAGACGCCCTGGTCGGTTGCAATCTGGTGCTCGGCACCAGTGCCCGTGACCGGCGCATTCCCTGGCCATTGCTGGATCCGCGCGAGTGCGGAATCAAAGTGGTCGAGGAGGCCGGGCAGGGCGCGGAGATCGCGCTGGTGTTCGGTCGTGAAGATTCCGGCCTGACCAATGACGAGCTGCAGCGATGTCACTATCACGTGCACATCCCCTCCGATCCTGAATTCAGCTCGCTGAACCTCGGGGCGGCGGTGCAGGTGTTGAGTTATGAAGTGCGCATGGCGTGGCTGGCTGCACAAGGCCAGCCGAGCAAGATCGAGAAGGAAGAAGTGGCCTCCGTGAAAAGCGCAGAGCTTGCGACCATGGATGAGCTGGAGCGGTTCTATGAGCACCTGGAGCAGACCCTGGTGGCCATCGAATTCCTCGATCCGGAAAAGCCGCGGCACTTGATGGCGCGCCTGCGCCGGTTGTACGGACGCAGCTCGGTCAGCCGGGCGGAAATGAATATTTTGCGTGGCATCCTCACGGAAACCCAGAAAGCGGCCCGTGGCGAGCTCCTTAAGCGGAAGGATTAATGATGTTCGAGCGTTTGCGTGAAGATATCCAGAGCGTATTCCACCGGGACCCGGCGGCGCGTAACGCTTTTGAAGTCCTGACCTGCTACCCCGGCATGCATGCGATCTGGATTCATCGACTGGCCGGCATGCTCTGGCGCAATGATCTGAAATGGCTGGCGCGGCTGGTGTCGAACTTCGGTCGCTGGCTGACCGGGATCGAGATCCATCCGGGGGCCAAGGTCGGTCGACGCTTCTTCATCGACCATGGCATGGGTATCGTGATTGGTGAAACCGCTGAAATCGGCGATGACGTGACGATCTATCAGGGCGTGACCCTGGGCGGTACCAGCTGGAACAAGGGCAAGCGTCATCCGACCCTCGGTGATGGCGTTGTGGTGGGGGCAGGTGCGAAGGTGCTCGGCCCGTTCACTGTGGGTGCTGGCGCCAAGGTCGGGTCCAATGCTGTCGTCACCAAAGAAGTGCCACCGGGTGCCACTGTGGTGGGGATTCCGGGCCGGATCATCGTTAAATCCGATGATGAGGCTGACGCCAAGCGCAAGGCGATGGCCGAGAAGATCGGCTTCGACGCCTATGGTGTCAGCGAGGACATGCCCGATCCGGTGGCGCGCGCCATCGGCCAGTTGCTCGATCACCTGCAAGCGGTGGACGGGCGTCTGGAGGGGATGTGCGGCGCGCTGAAGGATCTGGGCAGTAATTACTGTGCGAAAGATCTGCCCGAGCTGCGTGAAGAAGACTTCGCCTGCGTCAAGGGCAAGGACGAATCCAAGCTCCACTGACGCACTTGTAGGGCTGCTGCCGACCGGTGTGCCATTAGGCCGCAGACCCTGCTATGATTCGCGCGCTCTTTTGCGGGTAAACCCGACTAAAGCACTAGGTCTTATAGTTGACTTAAATGCTCGGGAATTGCATACTCCCGCCCATTCCGAACTCCGTGGTAATTGTCCATGCGACTGACTACAAAAGGCCGATACGCCGTGACCGCCATGCTTGACCTGGCGTTGCACGCGCAACACGGGCCGGTGTCCCTGGCCGATATCTCCGAGCGCCAAGGCATCTCCCTGTCCTATCTCGAACAGCTTTTCGCCAAGCTGCGCCGCAGCAACCTGGTTTCCAGTGTTCGCGGTCCGGGCGGTGGCTACCAGTTGTCCCGCGACATGCAGGGCATCCAGGTGGCTCAGGTGATCGATGCGGTGAACGAATCGGTCGATGCAACAAAATGCCAGGGCCAGGGCGACTGCCACTCCGGTGACACCTGCCTGACCCATCACCTGTGGTGCGACCTGAGCCTGCAGATTCACGAATTTCTCAGCGGTATCAGCTTGGCCGACCTCGTAACTCGCCGTGAGGTGCAGGAAGTGGCCCAGCGTCAGGATCAGCGTCGTTGCAATGGCAAGGCGCCGCGCCTGGACAAGATTGAAGCGTCCGCCGTCGAATGACAGCCAGAGAGCTAGCGGCACGCCAGCCAGCCTGATTTAGGAGATAGTCCATGAAATTGCCGATTTACCTTGATTACTCTGCGACCACCCCGGTCGATCCGCGCGTTGCGCAAAAAATGAGTGAATGCCTGCTGGTCGACGGAAACTTCGGTAACCCGGCGTCCCGTTCCCACGTGTTCGGCTGGAAAGCCGAAGAGTCCGTCGAAAACGCCCGTCGTCAGGTGGCCGATCTGGTCAACGCCGACCCGCGTGAAATCGTCTGGACCTCCGGTGCCACCGAGTCCGACAACCTGGCAATCAAGGGTGCGGCACATTTCTACGCCTCCAAGGGCAAGCACCTGATCACCTCCAAGATCGAACACAAGGCTGTCCTCGACACCATGCGCCAACTGGAGCGTGAAGGTTTCGAAGTCACCTACCTCGATCCGACCGAAGATGGCCTGATCACCCCGGCCATGATCGAAGCCGCGCTGCGCGAAGACACCATCCTGGTGTCGGTAATGCACGTGAACAACGAAATCGGCACCGTCAACGATATCGCCGCCATCGGTGAGCTGCTTCGTTCCAAAGGCATCCTGTTCCACGTCGACGCCGCTCAGTCCACCGGCAAGGTCGAAATCGACCTGCAGAAACTGAAAGTCGACATGATGTCTTTCTCCGCCCACAAGACCTACGGCCCCAAAGGCATCGGCGCGCTGTACGTCAGCCGCAAGCCGCGTGTGCGCATCGAAGCGACCATGCACGGTGGCGGTCACGAGCGTGGCATGCGTTCCGGCACCCTGGCGACCCACCAGATCGTTGGCATGGGCGAAGCGTTCCGTGTGGCCAAGGAAGACATGGCTGCCGAAAACGTCCGTATCAAGGCATTGAGCGACCGCTTCTACAAGCAGGTCGAGCACCTGGAAGAGCTGTACGTCAACGGCAGCCTGACCGCCCGCGTTCCGCACAACCTGAACCTGAGCTTCAACTACGTTGAAGGCGAGTCGCTGATCATGGCGCTCAAGGATCTGGCGGTTTCGTCCGGTTCGGCCTGCACCTCGGCGTCGCTTGAGCCTTCGTACGTACTGCGCGCCCTGGGCCGCAACGACGAACTGGCACACAGCTCGATCCGTTTCACCTTCGGCCGTTTCACCACCGAAGAAGAAATCGACTACGCCGCGCAGAAAGTCTGCGAGGCCGTTACCAAGCTGCGCGCTCTGTCGCCGCTGTGGGACATGTACAAAGACGGCGTCGATATCTCGAAGATCGAGTGGGCGGCACACTAAATATAGAAGCCGCCGGATACAGATCCTGTAGCGACGCGGCGGTTTACGCAGCGCAGTTGCAGGGTCTCAAGAGCGGCCCTGATGAGTGAGGATTGAGAATCATGGCTTACAGCGAAAAGGTCATCGACCACTACGAAAACCCGCGCAACGTCGGCAAGATGAACGCGGAAGATCCTGATGTCGGCACCGGCATGGTCGGCGCTCCGGCGTGCGGCGACGTGATGCGTCTGCAAATCAAGGTCAACGATCAGGGCGTTATCGAAGATGCCAAGTTCAAGACCTACGGCTGCGGTTCGGCTATCGCCTCCAGCTCCCTCGCTACCGAGTGGATGAAGGGCAAGACTCTGGACGAAGCTGAAACCATCAAGAACACTCAGCTGGCCGAAGAACTGGCCCTGCCGCCAGTGAAAATCCACTGCTCGGTTCTCGCTGAAGACGCCATCAAGGCGGCCGTTCGCGATTACAAGCAGAAGAAAGGCTTGATCTGACTTTCAAGATTTGGCGACGAGTAAGGAGTCAACGATGGCTATCAGCATGACAGAAGCGGCTGCTCGACACGTGCGGCGCTCCCTCGACGGGCGCGGCAAGGGTGAAGGGATTCGTCTGGGTGTTCGCACCACAGGCTGTTCCGGCCTTGCCTACGTGCTGGAGTTTGTCGACGAGGTGGTTGCAGAAGATCAGGTGTTCGAAAGTCACGGCGAGAAAGTGATCATCGACCCGAAAAGCCTGGCCTACCTCGACGGCACCGAGCTCGACTTCGTCAAGGAAGGATTGAACGAAGGCTTCAAGTTCAACAATCCCAACGTACGCGGTGAATGTGGCTGCGGCGAAAGCTTCAACATCTGAGGCTTGTCGTGGGTACTCCTTGTCATTTCGCTTTATTCGAGCTGCAACCGGGCTTTCGTCTGGATCTCGAGCAGTTGGCCACGCGCTATCGTGAGCTGGCGCGCGGTGTTCATCCTGACCGCTTTGCCGATGCTTCCGAGCGCGAGCAGCGGTCGGCGCTGGAGCAGTCTGCTCGGCTCAATGATGCCTACCAGACACTCAAGAGTCCGGCCCAGCGTGCACGCTACCTGCTGACCATCAGCGGGCATGAAGTGCCGATGGAAGTCACCGTCCACGATCCCGAGTTTCTTCTGCAGCAGATGCAATGGCGCGAAGAGCTCGAAGATCTGCAGGACAGTGCCGACCTGGACGGTGTCGCGGCTTTCAAGCGTCGCCTGAAAACCGCCCAGGAAGAGCTCAACGAAAGCTTCGCAGCCTGTTGGGATGATGCAGCGCAACGCGAACAGGCCGAACGCCTGATGCGGCGCATGCAGTTCCTCGACAAGCTCACCTACGAAGTGCGCCAGTTAGAAGAGCGCCTCGACGATTAACCCAGTGCCGCTCCGGTCGCACGCCTGATATACAGATAAGTCCTGATCACGATGGCCCTACTGCAGATCGCCGAACCCGGCCAAAGTCCTCAACCGCACCAGCGTCGTCTGGCTGTGGGAATCGACTTGGGCACTACCAATTCGCTGGTCGCTGCGTTGCGCAGTGGTCTTTCCGAGCCGCTGGCCGATGCCGAAGGGCGGGTCATCCTGCCTTCCGCCGTGCGTTATCACGCCGATCGCGTCGAAGTCGGCGAGTCGGCCAAGCTGGCCGCATCCTCCGATCCCCTGAATACCGTGCTGTCGGTCAAGCGCCTGATGGGTCGTGGCCTGTCCGACGTCAAGCAATTGGGCGATCAGCTGCCGTACCGCTTTGTCGGCGGCGAATCGCACATGCCGTTCATCGACACCGTGCAGGGCCCTAAAAGCCCGGTCGAAGTCTCCGCCGATATCTTGAAAGTATTGCGTCAGCGCGCTGAGGCCACCCTTGGCGGTGAGTTGGTGGGCGCGGTGATCACCGTTCCGGCGTATTTCGACGATGCTCAGCGCCAGGCTACCAAGGACGCGGCGAAACTTGCCGGTCTGAACGTGTTGCGTCTGCTCAACGAGCCGACAGCTGCGGCGGTGGCATACGGTTTGGATCAGCATGCCGAAGGCCTGGTCGCCATTTACGATCTGGGCGGCGGCACCTTCGATATTTCGATTCTGCGCCTGACTGGCGGTGTCTTCGAAGTCCTGGCCACTGGCGGGGATAGCGCGCTGGGCGGCGATGATTTCGATCACGCGATTGCCGGCTGGATCATCGAGAGCGCCGGTTTGTCCGCCGACCTCGATCCGGGCGCACAGCGCAGCCTGCTGCAAGCTGCCTGCGCCGCTAAAGAAGCCCTGACGGATTCTGACAGTGTTGAAGTTGCTTACGGCGACTGGAAGGCTCAGCTGACTCGTGAAGCCTTCGATGCGCTGATCGAGCCAATGGTTGCCCGAAGCCTCAAAGCCTGCCGCCGCGCCGTTCGTGATTCCGGCGTCGAGCTGGAAGATGTGCACGCCGTGGTCATGGTCGGTGGTTCGACCCGCGTTCCACGTGTTCGCGAAGCCGTCGCCGAAGCCTTCGGTCGTCAGCCTTTGACTGAAATCGACCCGGATCAAGTGGTGGCCATCGGTGCTGCGATCCAGGCCGATACCCTGGCCGGCAACAAGCGCGATGGCGGCGAACTGCTGCTGCTCGACGTGATCCCGCTGTCCCTGGGGCTGGAAACCATGGGCGGCCTGATGGAGAAAGTGATTCCGCGCAACACCACCATTCCCGTCGCGCGTGCTCAGGACTTCACTACTTATAAAGACGGCCAGTCGGCCATGGCGATCCACGTGTTACAGGGCGAGCGTGAGTTGATCTCCGACTGCCGTTCCCTGGCTCGCTTCGAATTGCGCGGCATCCCGGCGATGGTGGCCGGTGCAGCGAAAATTCGCGTGACCTTCCAGGTCGATGCCGACGGTCTGCTCAGCGTCTCTGCCCGTGAATTGGGTTCGGGCGTTGAGGCGAGCATTCAGGTCAAGCCGTCCTATGGCCTGACCGATGGCGAAATCGCCAAGATGCTGAAAGATTCGTTCCAGCACGCCAATGACGACAAGGTCGCCCGCGTTCTTCGCGAGCAGCAAGTCGATGCCCAGCGCCTGATCGAAGCGGTGCAGGGCGCTCTTGAGGCGGATGGCGAGCGTTTGCTCGACGCTGAAGAGCGCATGGTCATCGAGTTGCAAGTGCAGGAACTGACCGAACTGATGAAAGGCACCGATGGTTACGCCATCGAGCAGCAGACCAAGCGTCTGTCGCAAGTGACCGATGCTTTTGCAGCCCGTCGTATGGATCAGACGGTGAAGGCCGCTCTGTCCGGGCGCAATCTGAATGAAATCGAGGATATCTGATGCCGCAGGTCATTTTTCTGCCCCACGAGAAGTTCTGCCCTGAAGGCATGGTCGTTGACGCTGCACCCGGCACGTCGATCCTCGAGCTGGCTCACGAACACCACATCGAGATGGAAAGCGCCTGCGGCGGCGTCTGCGCCTGCACCACTTGTCACTGCATCATTCGCGAGGGTTTTGACTCGCTGGAAGAGGCCGACGAGTTGGAGGAAGATTTCCTGGATCGTGCCTGGGGTCTGGAAGCCCAGTCGCGCCTGGCTTGTCAGGCGATCGTCGGTGAAGAAGACATCACCGTCGAGATTCCGAAATATTCGCTTAACCATGCGGCCGAAGCGCCGCACTGACTGGTAAGACTGTCATGAGCTACGGTTGGAATGATGTTCAACGTATTGCAGAAGAGCTGGCTGAGGCCAAGCCGGGTGTAGATCCGTATTCTGTCAATTTCGTCGAGTTGCAGCAGTGGATCAAAGAGCTGCCGGACTTCGACAATACCTCTGGTCGTGTTGGCGAGAAGGTATTGGAGGCGGTTCAGACTCTCTGGGCCGATGAATTGGACTGATCGTCCTCGCAGGTTAGGCAATACCCAAGAACCCGCGTATAATTCGCGGGTTTAATTTTTCGCAAATTACCGTTTCTGGAGTTACACCATGGCTGTTCAACGTACTTTCTCCATCATCAAGCCTGACGCCGTTGCTAAAAACGTGATCGGCAAGATCACCACTCGCTTCGAAGACGCTGGCCTGCGCGTTGTAGCTTCGAAACTGAAGCAACTGTCCAAAGCCGAAGCCGAAGGCTTCTACGCTGAGCACAGCGCTCGTGGTTTCTTCGGCGACCTGGTTGCCTTCATGACTTCGGGTCCAGTTGTCGTTCAGGTTCTGGAAGGCGAAAACGCCATCGCTCGCAACCGTGAGCTGATGGGCGCTACCAACCCTAAAGAAGCTGCTCCAGGCACCATCCGTGCTGACTTCGCTGAATCGATCGACGCCAACGCCGTTCACGGTTCGGACTCCGAAGCCGCTGCTGCTCGCGAAATCGCTTACTTCTTCGCAGCTACTGAAGTAACCACTCGCTAAGCATTGGCTTAAGAGTGAAGGTGAATCCATGACGATATCGACTGTTAAAACCAACCTGCTGGGTCTGACCCAGCCGGAAATGGAAAAATTCTTCGACTCAATCGGGGAGAAGCGTTTCCGTGCCGGTCAGGTAATGAAATGGATTCACCACTTTGGCGTCGATGATTTCGACGCCATGACGAACGTCAGCAAGGCCTTGCGCGAAAAGCTCAAGGCTGTTGCTGAGGTCCGTGGTCCCGAAGTGGTCAGCGAGGACATTTCCAGCGACGGCACCCGCAAGTGGGTGGTGCGCGTGGCGTCCGGCAGCTGTGTCGAGACTGTTTACATTCCCCAGGGCAAACGCGGCACTCTGTGCGTTTCGTCCCAGGCAGGCTGTGCCCTGGATTGCAGTTTCTGCTCCACCGGCAAGCAAGGCTTCAACAGCAATCTCACCGCCGCCGAAGTTATCGGTCAGGTGTGGATTGCCAACAAATCCTTCGGCAGTGTTCCGGCTACCATCGACCGCGCCATCACCAACGTGGTGATGATGGGCATGGGCGAACCGCTGCTGAACTTCGACAACGTCGTGGCCGCCATGCATCTGATGATGGATGACCTGGGCTACGGGATCTCCAAGCGCCGCGTGACCCTGTCCACGTCGGGTGTGGTGCCGATGATCGATGAGCTGGCCAAGCACATCGACGTATCCCTGGCGTTGTCCCTGCACGCACCGAATGACGCATTGCGTAACCAATTGGTGCCGATCAACAAGAAATATCCGCTTAAGATGCTGCTCGAGTCGTGCCAGCGCTACATGTCCGCCCTTGGCGAGAAACGTGTGCTGACCATCGAGTACACCTTGCTCAAGGACGTCAACGACAAACTTGAGCACGCCGTGGAAATGATCGAGCTGCTCAAGGATATTCCGTGCAAGATCAACCTGATTCCGTTCAACCCGTTCCCGCATTCCGGGTACGAGCGGCCGAGCAACAACGCCATCCGCCGGTTCCAGGATCAGCTTCACCAGGCTGGTTTCAACGTCACCGTGCGCACCACCCGTGGTGAAGACATCGACGCGGCTTGTGGTCAATTGGTAGGGCAGGTGCTGGATCGCACCCGTCGCAGCGAACGTTACATCGCCGTGCGCGAATTGAGCGCCGACAGCGATCTGGCACAGAACGCCGCGAACACTAACTAAGAGAGGATCTCTATGTCCCTGCGCTTTGCGCTGCTGTTGCTGTTGGCCAGCCTGTGTGCTGGTTGTGTCCTGTCGGGCGACTACAACCCGATGAAGACCAGCAAGGGCCGTGACGAAGCGCGAGCTGCCTACGTGCAGCTGGGATTGGGATACTTGCAGCAGGGCATGACCGAACGGGCCAAGGTTCCACTGAAGAAAGCCCTGGAGCTGGACGGGTCGGATCCCGACGCCAACGCCGCGCTGGGCCTGGTGTTCCAGGCCGAAATGGAGCCTGCGCTTGCTGATGAACACTTCCGCAAGGCTTTGTCCTCCCGTCCCGCCGATGCGCGCATCCTCAACAACTACGGCAGTTTTCTCTACGAAGAACAGCGTTACAAGGAAGCCTACGAGCGTTTTGAACAGGCGGCCGCCGATACCCTGTATCCTGAGCGTTCGCGGGTGTTCGAGAACCTCGGCATGACGGCGGCGAAGCTCGGGCAGCGTGATCTGGCGCAGCAGCAGCTGGAAAAAGCGCTGCGTTTGAACCGTCAGCAGCCACGGGCATTGCTGGAAATGGCTGAGTTGTCATTCGAAGACAGGCATTATGTGCCCGCGCGTGACTATTACGACCGTTTCAGCCAGCTCTCCGAGCAAAATGCACGTAGTCTGTTGCTCGCCGTTCGGTTGGCAAAAGTATTTGAAGATCGCGACAAGGCCGCCAGTGCGGGCCTGCAATTAAAACGACTCTATCCCGGTACGCCGGAATATCAGCAATACCTGTCGGAGCAATGATGAAAGCGGCGCATCCCGAAGTTGTAGCAGCGAATCGCGTTAACCCCGGTGAGACCCTGCGCCAGGCCCGCGAAAGCAATGGCTGGTCGCTGGCCGAAGTGGCCCTCAAGCTCAACCTCACCGTGACTTCCCTGAGCAATCTTGAAGCCGGCGCATTCGACAAGTTGCCCGGGCATACCTTCGCTCGCGGCTACATTCGCGCCTACGCCAAATTGCTCGGTATGGACCAGACCGTTCTGGTCCAGCAATTCGACCAGTCCACCGGCACCGACTCCCAGGGCAGCAATGTCCACGCGCTGGGCCGTATCGAAGAGCCGGTGCGGGTTTCCCACACTATTTTGCGTATCGTCAGCCTGTTGCTGCTGATTGCGGTCATCGGCGGTGGTTTCGTCTGGTGGCAGGATCAGACTTCGCAGCGCACCAAGGACCTGATTGGCCTCGCCCCGGAGCACGTCGAAGTCGAAGGCGCCGACGGCACGACCCAGATTCATCCGCTGGACGAGCCGGAAGACCAGGCCGTCGCGGAAGGCGAAGCCGAGGGCTCGACCGCTCTGGCGCTGCCTCAATCGGAAACCACGGCTGAATCGAGCGGTGCCGAAACCGAGACCGCAGCGCCAGCTGCGACTCCGGCTGCACCGGCTCATACGCCAGCGCCTGTGGTTGCTGCTCCTGCAAATCCGGCACCTGCCGCTCCGGCCACGCCTGCACCGACCGTTGCTGCCCCGGCAGCTCCGGCCGTCGCTGCACCCGCGCCGACAGCGCCCGTTGCTCCGGCCGCAGGTCAGGGGCAGGTTCAGGTGCAGTTCATCGCCGATTGCTGGACTCAAGTGACCGATGGCAGCGGCAAAGTGTTGTACAGCGGCCTCAAGCGTAAGGGCGACAGCCTGTCTGTCGTTGGCAAGCCTCCGTTTGCCGTGCGTCTGGGCGTTGCCCGTGGCGCGCAGGTCAGCTACAACGGCCAGCCGGTCGATGTCGCTCCGTTCACCAGTGGCGAGACCGCTCGCCTGAAGTTGGGTCAATAAGTCATGCACGGCGAATCTCCAATCAAACGTCGCGAATCGCGCAAGATCTGGGTCGGTAATGTGCCCGTGGGCGGCGATGCCCCTATCGCTGTGCAGAGCATGACCAACAGCGACACCAATGACGTCGCTGCCACCGTCGCGCAGATCAACCGTCTGGAAGCCGCCGGCGTCGACATCGTCCGCGTTTCGGTACCGGACATGGACGCCGCCGAGGCGTTCGGCAAGATCAAGCAACTGGTCAAGGTGCCGTTGGTTGCCGACATCCATTTCGACTACAGGATCGCGCTGCGCGTGGCCGAACTGGGTGTGGACTGCCTGCGCATCAACCCGGGCAACATCGGTCGCGAAGACCGCGTGCGTGCGGTGGTCGATGCCGCCCGCGACCGCGGGATTCCGATCCGCATCGGCGTCAACGCCGGTTCCCTGGAAAAAGACCTGCAGAAGAAATACGGCGAGCCGACCCCGGCTGCGCTGGTCGAGTCCGCCCTGCGTCACGTCGAACACCTCGAACGCCTGAATTTCCAGGACTTCAAGGTCAGTGTGAAGGCTTCCGACGTGTTCATGGCCGTCGAAGCCTACCGTCTGCTGGCCAAGGAAATCGTCCAGCCGCTGCACCTGGGCATCACCGAAGCCGGTGGATTGCGCTCCGGTACAGTGAAATCCGCCGTAGGCCTAGGTATGCTGCTCGCCGAGGGGATTGGCGATACTATCCGCATCTCGCTGGCGGCCGACCCGGTCGAGGAAGTGAAGGTCGGTTACGACATTCTCAAGTCTTTGCATCTGCGTTCCCGTGGCATCAACTTCATCGCCTGCCCGAGCTGCTCGCGGCAGAACTTCGATGTGGTCAAGACCATGAACGAGCTGGAAGGACGCCTTGAAGACCTGCTGGTGCCGCTGGATGTCGCGGTGATCGGTTGCGTGGTCAACGGCCCCGGCGAAGCCAAGGAGGCCCATATCGGCTTGACCGGCGGCACGCCAAACCTGATTTACATCGACGGCAAGCCGTCGCAGAAACTGACGAATGACAATCTGGTGGACGAGCTGGAAAAGCTGATCCGCGAGAAAGCGGCCGAGAAGGTCGAAGCTGACGCAGCGGTTATCGCGCGCGGCTGATCGAACGAATTAAGGAATTTCTGTGAGCAAGTCTCTGCAAGCCATTCGTGGCATGAACGACATCCTGCCGGAACAGACGCCGGTATGGCGCTATTTCGAAGGCACCGTTTCGCGCCTGCTGGATAACTACGGTTACAAGCAGATCCGCATGCCGATCGTCGAGTTCACCGAGCTGTTCAAGCGCTCGATCGGTGAAGTGACCGACATCGTCGAAAAAGAGATGTACACCTTCGAAGACCGCAACGGCGACTCCCTGACCCTGCGTCCGGAAGGCACGGCCGCGTGCGTACGTGCAGTGCTCGAGCACGGCATCACCGGCGGTGGCCAGGTGCAGAAACTCTGGTACATCGGCCCGATGTTCCGTCACGAGCGTCCGCAGAAAGGCCGTTATCGCCAGTTCCACCAGATCGGTCTGGAGGTGTTCAACCTCGACGGTCCGGACATCGACGCCGAACTGATCATCATGACCTGGCGCCTGTGGGGCGAGCTGGGCATTCGCGATGCGGTCAAGCTTGAACTCAACAGCCTCGGCACCAGCGAATCCCGCGGCCGTTATCGTGAAGCGCTGGTCGAGTACCTCTCGGCGCACCACGACAAACTGGACGAAGACAGCCAGCGTCGCCTGAAGACCAACCCGCTGCGCGTGCTCGACACCAAAAATGCCGACACCCAGGCCGTGCTGGTCGATGCGCCGAAAATGGCGGATTACCTGGATGACGAATCCCGTGCCCACTTCGAAGGCCTGAAGGCCCGTCTGGATGCCGTCGGCATTCCTTACGTGCTCAACCCGAAGCTGGTGCGTGGTCTGGATTACTACAGCAAAACCGTATTCGAATGGGTCACCGACAAGCTCGGCGCCCAGGGCACCGTCTGCGCGGGTGGGCGCTATGACGGTCTGGTCGAGCAGATGGGCGGCAAGCCGACCCCGGGCGTCGGTTTCGCCATGGGCATCGAGCGTCTGGTACTGCTGCTGGAAACCCTGGAGCAGATCCCGGAAGAAATCTCCCGTCAGGTCGACGTTTATCTCTGCGCCTTCGGCGAAGAAGCAGAGCTGGCCGGTCTGGCCCTGGCCGAGCGGGTACGCGACCAGCTGCCCAACCTGCGCCTGCAAGTCAATGCCGGCGCCGGCAGCTTCAAGAGCCAGTTCAAGAAAGCCGACAAGAGCGGTGCGCTGTACGCACTGATCCTGGGTGACGACGAAATGGCCCAGCAAGTGGTAGGTTTCAAACCCCTGCGTGGCCAGGGCGAACAACAAAGCATTGCCTGGGATGCGCTCGCTGCACACCTGGCCACCTGCGTCGTGCAGGGTTGAAGCTGTCCAAACAGCCGATTTAGCGATTAAGGAGTATTGGGGTGTCGAGTACCGAAGACGAACAGTTGGCGGATTTGAAGGACTGGTGGACACGCAACGGCAAACCTCTGGTCACCGGCGGCCTGTTGGCGCTGGTCATCGTGTTCGGCTGGCAGGCTTATCACAAGTATCAGAGCAACCAGTCGCAAGGCGCCTCGGTGCTCTATCAGCAATTGCTGGAAACCACGCTGACCCCGGACGGCAAGCCTGACGCCGCGCGCGTTGCGGATCTGGCCGGCAAGCTCAACAGCGAATTCGGCGGTTCTGCCTACGCGCAGTACGGCAGCCTGTTCGTGGCCAAGGTCGCGGTCGACAGCGGCAAGCTGGACGACGCGGCGACCGAACTCAAGGCCATCGTTGCCAAACCGGCCAACCCGGCGCTGGGCGAGATCGCCCGTCAGCGTCTGGCGCAGGTACTGGGCGCACAGAACAAGGCCGATGAAGCCCTGAAACTGCTCGAAGGCGATGCCGACAAGTCGTTCCTGGCCACTCGCGAAGAACTCAAGGGCGACCTGCTGGTGCAGCTGGGCCGTACCGACGAAGCGAACGCGGCGTATCAAAAAGCCAAGGCGGCACTGTCGGATGAAGCGGCGGTCGGTGGCCTTCAAATCAAGCTGGACGACCTGGCCAAAGGGG
Source organism: Pseudomonas glycinae (assembly GCF_001594225.2). Classification (GTDB taxonomy): domain Bacteria; phylum Pseudomonadota; class Gammaproteobacteria; order Pseudomonadales; family Pseudomonadaceae; genus Aquipseudomonas; species Aquipseudomonas glycinae. Next base: position 790,553 of record NZ_CP014205.2, on the reverse strand, counting down.
ATGCGTGACGTGATCCGTTGGAAGCATGCAGCATTGCTGGCTCTGGCCATTCTGGCCGCGGGTTGCAGCAGCAACAGCAAAAAAGAACTGCCACCGGCCGAGCTGACCGACTTCAAGGAAGAAGTAGTCCTGCACAAGCAGTGGAGCCGCTCGATCGGTGACGGTCAGGGCGAAACCTACAACATGCTGGTGCCGGCGATCGACGGTGACACCATCTACGCGGCCGACGTGACGGGTATCGTGATGGGCCTGGATCGCGGCAACGGCGACGTGAAATGGAAGAAAGACCTCGAACTGCCTGTGTCCGGCGCCGTTGGCGTGGGTTACGGTCTGGTCATGGTCGGCACCCTGCGCGGTGAAGTCGTTGCCCTCGACGCCATCAACGGTGAAGAGAAGTGGCGCTCGCGCGTCAACAGCGAAGTCCTCGCGCCACCGGCCAACAACGGTGACGTGGTGGTGGTTCAGACCCAGGACGATCGTCTGATCGGTCTGGACGCGTCCACCGGCAACCAGCGTTGGGTGTATGACAGCACGCCGGCCGTACTGACCCTGCGCGGCACCAGCGCACCGATCGTCACCAACCGCCTGGCGGTGGCTGGCCTGTCGACCGGTAAAGTGGTCGCGCTCGACATTTCCAACGGCGTGCCGGTCTGGGAACAGCGAATCGCGATTCCACAAGGTCGTTCGGAACTGGAGCGCGTGGTCGACATCGACGGCGGTCTGCTGCTGTCCGGCGGTACCCTGTACGTCGCCAGCTATCAGGGTCGCGTTGCGGCACTGGATCTGGAAAGCGGCCGTCAACTCTGGCAGCGCGACGCGTCGAGCTACGCCGGTGTTGCCCAGGGTTTCGGCAACGTCTACGTAAGCCTGTCGTCGGGCACCGTTGAAGGCGTCGACGAGCGTTCCACCACAGCACTGTGGAGCAACGACTCGCTGGCCCGTCGTCAACTGTCGGCGCCGGAAGTGTTCTCCAGCTACGTTGCAGTCGGTGACCTGGAAGGTTACCTGCACTTGCTGAGTCAGGTGGACGGTCGTTTCGTCGGCCGCGAACGCATCGACAGCGACGGCCTGCGTGCCCGTCCCCTGGTGGTGGGTGACACGATTTATGTGTATGGCAACAGCGGCAAACTGGAAGCCCTGACCATCAAGTAACAACTATGCTTGGGGTTAATTCCCCAGGCGGCCTTGCTTCTGCAGGGTTTGCAGCACCCACGGGTGTTGCCCCGAGCACCAGCCGCTGCCTCGCAGCGGCTTTTGTATTTTCTGAAATAACGAAGTGGAGAGCCGCATGGTTCCCGTAATCGCCCTGGTGGGCCGACCGAACGTCGGCAAGTCCACCTTGTTCAACCGCCTGACCAGGACTCGTGACGCCATCGTCGGCGACTTGTCCGGTCTGACCCGTGATCGCCAGTACGGTGAGGCCAAGTGGCAAGGGCGTTCCTACATTCTGATCGACACCGGCGGTATCTCCGGTGACGAGCATGGTATGGACGAAAAAATGGCCGAGCAGTCGCTGCTGGCCATCGAAGAAGCGGATGTGGTTCTGTTCCTGGTAGATGCCAAGGCCGGTTTCACCGCCGCCGACCAGATGATCGCCGAACACTTGCGCAAACGTAACAAGCGCTCCCACGTGGTGGCCAACAAGGTCGACAACATCGACCCGGAAATGGCCCGCGCCGAATTCGCCCCGCTGGGCATGGGCCATGCGATCCCGATCGCCGGTGCCCACGGTCGCGGCATCACTCAACTGCTGGAAACCGCCCTGAGCGACTTCCCGCGCGATGATGACGAGCCGGCGGAAGGTGAAGAGGAAGAAGTGGTCGCCGAAGGCGAGGAAGCCAAGCGCATTCCTGGCCCGAGCGAAAAAGACGGGATCAAGATTGCCATCATCGGCCGTCCGAACGTCGGCAAGTCGACCCTGGTCAACCGCATGCTCGGTGAAGACCGGGTAATCGTCTACGACCAGCCCGGCACCACCCGCGACAGTATTTACATCCCGTTCGAGCGTAACGACGAGAAGTACACGCTGATCGACACCGCCGGTGTGCGCAAGCGCGGCAAGATCCACGAAGAAGTCGAAAAGTTCTCCGTGGTCAAAACCCTGCAGGCGATCAAAGACGCCAACGTGGTGATCTTCGTGATGGACGCCCGCGAAGGCGTGGTCGATCACGACCTCAACCTGCTGGGTTTCGCCATCGAGGCGGGTCGTGCGCTGGTGATCGCGATCAACAAGTGGGACGGCATGACCCCGAGCGAGCGCGACTACGTGAAGGTCGAGCTGCAACGTCGTCTGTTCTTCGTTGATTACGCCGACATTCACTTCATCTCGGCCTTGCACGGCACTGGCGTAGGCAACCTCTACGCTTCGGTGCAGAACTCGTTCAAGTCGGCGGTCACCCGCTGGCCGACCAGCCGCCTGACGCAGATTCTCGAAGACGCGGTCAGCGAGCACCAGCCGCCGATGGTCAATAGCCGCCGGATCAAGCTGCGTTACGCTCACCTGGGTGGGGCGAACCCGCCGATCATCGTGATCCACGGCAACCAGATCGAGAAAGTGCCGAAGTCGTACGTGCGCTATCTGGAAAACACTTACCGTCGCGTGCTCAAACTGGTCGGTACGCCGATCCGTATCGAGTTCAAGGGCGGCGAGAACCCGTACGAAGGCAACAAGAACACGCTGACCGACCGCCAGGTCAACAAGAAGCGTCGCTTGATGTCGCACCACAAAAAGGCCGACAAGAAGCGTCGCGACAAGAAGTAAAAAGAGCAGCTGCGGGGTTCTGGCTGCAAACTTCGAGTTAAAGCGTGGAAGCAAGGAAGGGCTCTGTTCAGAGCCCTTTTTTGTGGGCGAAGGATTGATGCTTGAAACTTGTCGCTTGCAGCTTGAAACTTGCAGCTCACCTGCAAGGGGCTCCCGATGATCACCAGCAAGCTGCCGAATGTCGGCATCACTATTTTCACGCAGATGTCTCAGCTCGCGGCGCAGACCGGAGCGATCAACCTTTCCCAGGGTTTTCCCGATTTCGACGGCCCGCAGGCACTGCGCGACGCGGTCGGTCGACACATTGCCAGCGGCCATAACCAGTATTCGCCCATGACTGGCCTGCCGGCGCTGCGCCAGCAGATTGCGGCGAAGATTGCCCGCAGTTATGGCGCCAACGTCGATGCCGACAATGAAGTGACCGTTACTCCCGGCGCGACCCAGGCGATTTTCTGTGCCATTCAGGCGGTTATCCACAGCGGCGACGAAGTCATCGTGTTCGACCCGGCCTACGACAGCTACGAGCCGTCGGTGGAACTGGCCGGTGGGCGCTGCGTGCATGTGCAGCTTGGGCTGAAAGATTTCTCCATCGACTTCGAAAAGCTCAGCGCAGCCCTGAGCCCACGCACGCGCATGATCATCCTCAACACCCCGCACAACCCGAGCGGTGCGCTGATCAGCCGTGCCGAGCTGGATCAACTGGCGGCGTTGATCCGTGATCGCGACATCTACGTGATCAGCGATGAAGTCTATGAGCATCTGGTGTTCGACGGCGTGCCGCATGTCAGCGTGCTGGCCCATGAAGAGCTGTATCAGCGCGCCTTCGTGGTCAGCTCGTTCGGCAAGACCTATCACGTCACCGGCTGGAAAACCGGTTACGTCGTGGCGCCGCCGGCCCTGACGGCGGAGCTGCGCAAGGTGCACCAGTACGTCAGTTTCTGCGGTGTGACACCGTTACAGTACGCCTTGGCCGATTACATGGCCGAGCATCCGGAACACGTTGAAGAGCTGCCAGGCTTCTATCAGGCCAAGCGCGATCTGTTCTGTGATCTGCTGGCGCCGTCGCGATTCAGTTTCACCCGGGTCACCGGCACTTATTTCCAACTGGTCGATTACTCGCAGATTCGCCCTGACCTGAACGATGTCGAGATGGCGATGTGGATGACCCGCGAGCACGGCGTGGCAAGTATTCCGGTGTCGGTGTTTTACCAGCATCCACCCGAAGGCCAGCGCCTGGTGCGCCTGTGCTTTGCCAAACGTGAGGAGACGCTGCGGGAAGCGGCGGCAAAATTATGCGTGATCTGAGTGCGTTGCCTGATCTGAATCTGGCGCTGATCCAGACCAGCCTGGCCTGGCATGATCGACAGGCTAATCTCGAGCATTTCGACGCGTTGCTGGAGCAGGCGCGGGGTGCCGATCTGATCATCCTGCCGGAAATGTTCACCACCGGATTTTCCATGGAATCCGAAACCCTGGCCGAAGCCGAAAACGGCCCGACCAGCAAATGGCTGCGGGCCCAGGCGGCGAAGCTGAACGCGGTCGTCACCGGCAGCGTGATCATCCAGGCCGCTGACGGCAGTCACCGCAACCGCTTGCTGTGGGCGCGGCCGGACGGCGAAGTGCTGCATTACGACAAGCGTCACCTGTTCCGCATGGCGGGCGAGCACAATCACTACACCCCCGGCGAACGCCAGGTGCAGTTCGAACTCAAGGGTTGGCGGGTGCGTCCGCTGATTTGCTACGACTTGCGCTTCCCGGTGTGGAGCCGCGACGCTCAGGACACCGATCTGTTGCTGTACACCGCCAACTGGCCGGGCGCGCGGCGTCAGCACTGGAACCGGTTGCTGCCGGCCCGTGCCATCGAAAACCTGTGCTATGTGGCGGCAGTCAACCGGGTGGGGACCGATGGCAAGGGTTTCGCGTATACCGGCGACAGTCAGGTGCTGGATTTTCAGGGCGAGACGTTGCTGGCGGCGGGGGAGGCTGACGGGGTGTTCAAGGTGGTTCTGGAAGCGGCTTCGCTGGCGGCTTACCGCGAGCGGTTTCCGGCGAATCTGGACGCGGACACCTTCGAGTTCACCTGATAGCCCAGATCACCTAGATCGTTCCCACGTCGAGGCGTCGAACCGTCCACGTGGGAATGCCTCAAGGGACGCTCCGCGTCCCAGTGACGCAGAGCGTCACGAGCTGCATTCCCACGCAGAGCGTGGGAACGATCAGATAGAAAATAAAAAGGCCCCGGAGTTCGCACTCCGGGGCCTTTTGCATTGCAGCGGTCAGTTACGCCGCTTTAGCTTCCGGCTGGCTCAGCGAGCGGTTCAGCGCGCTGAACAGTGCCTTGAAGCTGGCGGTGGTGATGTTTTCATCGATACCAACGCCGTGCACCGCACGTTCGCCGTTCACACGCAGCTCGATGTAGGCTGCCGCCTTGGCGTTAGTGCCCGCGCCGATGGCATGTTCGTTGTAGTCCATGATCTCAACCGGGATCGGCAGACCGGCCACCAGCGCCTCCAGCGCGCCGTTGCCCTTGCCACGCCAGTGCAGGTTGGTTTCGCCCTGACCTTTGCTCGCCACTTCCACTTCGACGGCGCTGTTACCGTTTTCTTCCTGCAGGCGATGGCTGACCAGCGCGTACGGGGTGTTGGCTTGCAGATATTCGCTGTGCAGCAGCGCGTGGATTTGCTGCGCGGTCATCTCCAGGCCCAGGCGATCGGTTTCACGCTGCACGACCTGGCTGAATTCGATCTGCATGCGACGCGGCAGGCTGATGCCGTATTCCTGTTCCAGCAAGTAGGCGATGCCGCCCTTGCCCGACTGGCTGTTGACGCGGATCACCGCCTCGTAGCTGCGGCCGATGTCGGCCGGGTCGATCGGCAGGTACGGCACTTCCCACAGTGCATCGGATTTCTGCTGGGCGAAGCCCTTGCGGATCGCGTCCTGGTGGGAGCCGGAGAAGGCGGTGTGCACCAGGTCGCCGACGTATGGGTGGCGCGGGTGAACCTGGATCTGGTTGCACTCTTCGACCACTTTGCGCACGCCGTCGATGTCGGAGAAGTCCAGCCCAGGATTGAGACCCTGGGTGTACATGTTCAGTGCCACAGTCACGAGGTCGACGTTGCCGGTACGCTCGCCGTTGCCGAACAGGCAGCCTTCGACGCGATCGGCGCCAGCCATCAGGCCCAGTTCGGTGGCGGCCACGCCGGTGCCACGGTCGTTGTGGGTGTGCAGGCTGATGATCACGCTGTCACGACGGTTGATGTTGCGGTGGAACCACTCGATCTGGTCGGCGTAGACGTTCGGGGTCGCGCATTCAACGGTGGCCGGCAGGTTGAGGATGATCTTGTGCTCAGGCGTCGGGTTCCAGACCTCGATCACCGCGTCACACACTTCCTTGGCGAATTCCAGCTCGGTGGCGCTGAAGGTTTCCGGCGAGTACTCGAAGGTCCACTCGGTGTCCGGCTGCATGGCGGCGTATTTGACGAACAGCTTGGCGGCGTTCACGGCGATGGCCTTGATGCCGTCCTTGTCCTGGTTGAAGACGATGCGACGGAAAGAAGGGGAGGTGGCGTTGTACAAGTGAACGATCGCTTTCTTGGCCCCGCGCAGGGATTCGAAGGTGCGCTCGATCAGGTCTTCACGGCCCTGGGTCAGCACCTGGATGGTGGTGTCGTCCGGGATGTGGCCGTCCTCGATCAGGGTACGCACGAAGTCGAAGTCGGTTTGCGAAGCGGCCGGGAACGACGCCTCGATTTCCTTCACGCCCACTTGCACCAGGGTTTTCCAGAAGCGCAGCTTTTTCACCGCGTCCATTGGCTCGATCAACGACTGGTTGCCATCACGCAGGTCGGAGCTGCACCAGATCGGCGCGGCATCGATGGTTTTCGACGGCCACGTGCGATCCGGCAGGTTGATCACTGGAAACGCGCGGTATTTCGAAGACGGGTCTTTGAGCATGCTCATCGGGAAATTCCTTATTGTCTGGGCCGAAAAGAGGCGGCCTGCCGGTGGAACGAACGTTCTTGGAAAAGCGTGGGACGAGGTGCAGCGATTCAGCCCGGCAGTCGTGCGCTGACGAGGCACAGGCTGCGGTGCTGGCGAAGCTGAATGAGGGTGTGAGAGGTTTTCATGCCTTCAACCCTAACCGCGGGGGATGAGGATGGCAAGCAGTCGAAAAAAATTGAGAGGAATACCCGGAAAGCGGTTTTTTCCGAGATTTTATTCTTGATATGGCTGTAATTGTTTGCGGGGATTGCGCGGACCATTCGTCGTGCGCAATCCCTGCTGGTGGGGGTTCAGCCGGAAATCAAGGCTGGAAAGCCCCAATGAAAATCGCCGGATCGACCCGCGCATCGTTCAGGCTGACGTTCCAGTGCATGTGCGGCCCGGTCGCTCGACCTGTAGCGCCCACCTTGCCCACCACCGCGCCGCGCGCCAGTTGCTGGCCGTTCTGCACATCAATCTTCGACATGTGGCAGAACATGCTGATGAAGCCCTGGCCGTGGTCGACGAACACGGTGTTGCCATTGAAGAAGTAGTTGCCGATCAGGATCACCTTGCCCGCTGCCGGAGTCTTGATCGGCGTGCCGGCCGGCACCGCGAAGTCCAGACCTGCGTGCGGATTGCGCTCTTCACCGTTGAAGAAACGGCGCACGCCGAACTTGCTCGACAGCGGCCCGTTGACCGGTTTGTCCAGCAGCAGGTTGCTCGGCGTGTTCGGGCTGAAACTGCGGTAGGCCTTGATCTGTTCGGCCAGCTCGCCCTCGATACGCTTGAGGTTGGCCGGGTTCGGATTGACCTGCTGGGTGTTCTTCAGGGTGATGTGCTGTTCCGGGTATTTCTTGTTGCCGACACTGAAATTGAGGTTACGGCCACCACTGCTGATCTGCTGAATGCCGGGTTTGACGGTCAGCGGAATGCCGACAATCGCCAGCCAGTTATTCTGTTCCTTGACCACCAGCACCGGTTTGCCTTGATACGTGGCTTTCGGCGCTTGCGCAGCTGTCCCCAGATCGACGACCGCCACGCCGCCCGGCACCGGTTTGTTCAGCAGGCGGGTGATGTAACTGTCGGCGTGGGCGTTGAAGCTCAGGCACAGCAACAGCAGCGGAGCGAGAAAACGCGGCATGGATCAGTCCAGTAAAGAGAGAGTGACGGGCGTCAGGTGATTGTCCTCGACGCGCACTTGCAGTTCGCCTTCGCCCAGTCTGGCCTTGAGGCGCTGACCGGTGTGGGTCTGTGCGGCGTTGCGGATCGCGTTGCCGCGCTCATCCAGCAGAATGCTGTAGCCGCGACCAAGAGTCGCCAGCGGGCTGACCACGTGCAGGGTCTGCATCTGGCTTTGCAACTGCAGGCGACGGCGTTTCAGGCCTTCGTTGATCGCGCGAGGCAGGCGCTCGGCAAGACTGTCGAGGCGCTGGCGCAACAGGGCCAGTTGGCGTCCCGGATGTTGCCCGGCGAGGCGGGTTTCCAGGCGGATCAAGCGTTCGCGACGGGTATTGAGCTGGCGCTCGAAGGCGCGGCGCATGCGCATGTCCAGGTCATCCAGACGCTGTGCCTGCTGGCGCAAACGCTCGCCAGGATGGCGCAAGCGGCGGGTCATGCCTTCAAGGCGCAGGCGATCGCGCATCAGGCGGTCACGCATGCGCATCACCAGTCGGCGATGCAGGCTTTCGACCTGACGGATGAGGTGGCTGGAATCCGGGGCAAGCAGTTCAGCAGCGGCGGACGGTGTAGGGGCGCGCACGTCCGCCACGAAGTCGCTGATCGACACATCGGTTTCATGGCCGACCGCGCTGACGATCGGCGTCACGCAGGCATCCACCGCCCGGGCCACGGCTTCTTCGTTGAAGCACCAGAGGTCTTCCAGCGAGCCGCCGCCACGGGCCAGGATCAGCGCGTCGAAGCCACGGGCATCCGCCAGTTTCAGGGCGCGGACGATCTGCGCGGTGGCTTCGCGGCCCTGAACGGCGGTGGGAATCAGCGTCAGTTGTACTTGCGGCGCGCGGCGGCGGAACACGCTGATAATGTCGCGGATTACCGCGCCGGTCGGCGAACTGATGATGCCGATGCGCTGCGGATGGGCCGGCAGCGGCACCTTGCGCTCGGCACTGAACAGGCCTTCGGCGCTGAGCTTTTCCTTCAGGGCATCGAAAGCAAGGCGCAGGGCACCGTCGCCGGCAGGCTCCACGGTGTCGAGGATCAGCTGATAGTCGCCACGCCCTTCGAACAGCGAGACCTTGCCGCGCACTTTGACCGCCAGGCCGTCCTTCAGCGCCTGACGCACCCGCGCCGCATTCTGCCGGAACAGTGCGCAACGCACCTGCGCGCCGCTGTCCTTGAGCGTGAAATACACGTGGCCGGACGCCGGGCGGGCGAGGTTGGAGATTTCGCCTTCGACCCAGATGTTGCTGAACACGTCTTCGAGCAACACCCGCGCGCGGCCGTTGAGCTGGCTGACGGTCAGGACTTCGCGGTCGAGGCCGAGTCTTGCAAAGGGATCTTTAATCATGGGGCGCAGTTTAAAGGCATTCGCCGGTGAATGTCTGGAGGAAGTGTTGCACCAGAGGTGTGGGATTTTGCCGAGATGCGAGGGCGACAGTGCTTTGGCAATCGCCGGTCAGCGGCAGAAATCTCACACCCGCAGGCGCGATGTCCTGCATCGATTCCGGCAGCAGAGCGATGCCGAAGCCGGCCTGGATCAACTGCAATTGCGTAGTCTTGCGCGACATCACCCGAGCAGCCTGGGGGAAGAAACCGTGACGCATGCACAGGTCGGCGCACAAATAACTCAGCCCGCCGCGCTGCGGATGCGGGATGGAGATGAACGCTTCGTCCTTCAATTGCGCCAGATCGACCGCCTCCGCCAACGCCAGTCGATGATCCGCCGGCACTGCAAGCAGCAAACGGTCGGTGTAGAGCGGCACAATCTGAATGCCCTCGCGCTGGCGCAGCACCGGCAGGCGCAGAAGGCCGATGTCGAGCCGGCCCTCGGCCAGTTCTTCAAGTTGCGCCTCCGAGGAGAGCGTGCCGATGTCCAGCGAAACCCCGGGTTGCTGCTCCAGATAAGTGCTCATGTCGCGCAACAACCGGCCACTGATCGGCACGGTACTCGAGTGGCACACTCGCAAAGTACCGCGCTGCCCTTGGCCAATTTCCGTGGCCAAAGTGCTGGCCTTGTTCAGTTCATTGAGCAGGTTTCTCGCCCGGGGCAGGAGCGCTTCGCCAGCGGCGGTGAGCCGAGGCTGGCGCGCGGTGCGTTCGAACAGCGGCGTTTGCAGGCGGGTTTCCATGTCCTTGATCTGTCGGCTCAACGCTGACTGGGCAATGAACAGGCGCTCGGCCGCGGCACTGAAGCTGCCGCTCTCGGCGATTTCCACGAAGTAGCGCAATTGACGGGTTGAAAGCACGAGGCATGCCTTTTCGAGATGGCTTGGCGGTTTCGAAGATATTAGTCGCAACCCTCGGCGCTGGCTAAAGTCATCGCAAACTTATAAAGGAAGCGAGCGAATGAGCGTGGCGGGGTTGTTGAGCGAATGGTCGTGGGGCGCGCAGGGCTGGGTGGTGATCGGACTGGCTATCGCGCTGGCCTACATCGTGTTCGGGATTGCCGGTTTCGGCACGGCGCTGGTGGCGGGGCCGATCCTGATTCTGTTCATGCCGCTGTCGAAGATCGTGCCGTTGCTGGTGCTGCTGGATTTCGTCGCGGCGTTCGGCAATCTGCTGCCGTCGCGGCGGGATGTGGCGAAACCGGAGTTGCTGCGGCTGCTGCCGTGCATGGCGGTGGGCTGCACGCTGGGGGTGATTTTCCTGCTTAACCTCAAGTCCGATCTGCTGTTGCTGCTGATGGGGTTGTTCATCAGTGCCTACGCGGTTTACAGCTTGTGGATCAAGGCGCGGCCGGCACAGTTGTCCGCTGGATGGGCGTTGCCGATGGGAACCGTGGGCGGGTTGTTCGGGGCGTTGTTCGGCAGTGGCGGCTTTCTGTATGCGATCTACCTCAACAGCCGACTGCCCAAGGACGCGGCGCGGGCCACGCAAAGTGCGCTGATCAGTTGCAGCACGGTGGTGCGTTTGAGTCTGTTCACCATCGCCGGGGTGTATGCCGAGCTACCCTTGTTGATGCTAGCGCTGTGCCTGTTGCCGGCCATGGCGCTGGGCTTGTGGATTGGACGTCGACTGACCATGCGTCTGTCTCGCGAGGCCTTCGTGCGGCTGGTGACCTGGCTGGTGCTGGCGAGCGGTCTGGCGCTGATCGGTCGATATTTAAGCACTTGACCGGATTGTCTCAGGGATTAAGCTGCCGGCCTTTAGGGCCTCTTCGCGGGCAAGCCCGCTCCCACAGATTTCTCAGATGTACACAGGATGTGTGAGCGACTGAGAACCTTGTGGGAGCGGGCTTGCCCGCGAAGGCGTCAGAAGCCATACCGCAGGACTTTTCATGAATTCGCAGAGCATCATCGTCCCGAAAATCTCCAACCTGCCGGTGCACGAGCCCCGGGCCCGGGCGATCCTGCGCTGGCTGGTGCGCAAGAATATCGTCAAGGAAGAACTGAGCACCTGCGGACGCACTGGCAATCGCATGGCCTACGCCATCGCCGATGGTGCCCGCGCGGTGGTGCTGCATCCCGAGGCGCTGCCGTTCGGTGAGCCGATCAATGGGCTGGAAGTCATCACCAAACGCTGCATCTACACCCCGGCCAAGGGTTTTCTCGAAGAGGCCGGTTGCGCCGAGTGCCGGCAGGAGATCGGCGAAGCGCTGTTCGAAAGTCTGGAAGACTGGATGCCGGGCCGCACCGACAACTTCACCTGCCCCGAATGCGGGCATGAAGACGATATCAACGGTTTTCTGTATTTACAGGAATGCGGGTTTTCCAACCTCGGTTTCATCTTCAACAACTGGCTGGAGGCGGGGTTCAAGCAGAGTTTCATCGACGAATTCGCCGACTGGCTGGATCAGCCGGTGAGCTGGGTCAAGGTCGAACTGTAAGGGCAACTTTTCCCGTACATCAGCAACATTGATATAAGACAAGTTTTACATTGAGCCCGGTAGGGTGTCTGAGTATAATGGCGCGCTTCCATTTTCCCGCTCGGGAGCCCCCGCGATGCTGCGTATCAGCCAAGAAGCTCTGACCTTCGACGACATTCTCCTAGTGCCCGGTTATTCCGAGGTGCTTCCTAACGAAGTCAGTCTGAAGACCCGCCTTACCCGTGGCATCGAGCTGAACATTCCTCTGGTTTCTGCCGCCATGGACACCGTCACCGAAGCCCGTCTGGCAATTGCCATGGCTCAGGAAGGTGGCATCGGCATTATCCACAAGAACATGACCATCGAGCAGCAAGCTGCCGAAGTTCGCAAGGTCAAGAAGTTCGAAGCCGGTGTGGTCAAGGACCCAATCACCATCGAGGCTGACGCCACGGTTCGTGATCTGTTCGAACTGACCCGCATGCACAACATTTCCGGCGTTCCGGTGCTGCACGATGGCGACCTGGTCGGCATCGTCACTTCCCGTGACGTACGCTTCGAAACCCGTCTGGATGCCACCGTTCGTGAAGTGATGACGCCCAAAGAGCGTCTGGTCACTGTTCGCGAAGGCGCCGACAAGAACGAAGTCCGCGAGCTGCTGCACAAGCACCGCCTGGAAAAAGTCCTGATCGTCGACGACAAGTTTGCCCTCAAAGGCATGATGACCGTCAAAGACATCGAAAAAGCCAAGGCCTACCCGCTGGCCAGCAAGGACGACCAGGGTCGTCTGCGCGTTGGCGCTGCAGTCGGTACCGGTAAAGACACCGGTGACCGCGTTGCAGCCCTGGTCAATGCCGGTGTGGATGTGGTGGTGGTCGACACCGCTCACGGTCACTCCAAGGGTGTGATCGACCGCGTTCGCTGGGTCAAAGAGAATTTCCCTGAAGTGCAGGTGATCGGCGGCAACATCGCCACCGGCGCTGCCGCCAAGGCTCTGGCCGAAGCTGGCGCCGACGCCGTCAAGGTCGGTATCGGCCCTGGCTCGATCTGCACCACCCGTATCGTCGCCGGTGTCGGCGTTCCGCAAATCAGTGCCATCGCCAACGTTGCCGCTGCCCTCGAAGGCACCGGTGTTCCGTTGATCGCCGACGGCGGTATCCGTTTCTCCGGTGACCTGTCCAAGGCCATCGTGGCTGGTGCTTCCTGCGTGATGATGGGCTCGATGTTCGCCGGTACCGAAGAAGCGCCGGGCGAGATCGAACTGTTCCAGGGTCGTTCGTACAAGGCTTATCGCGGCATGGGTTCGCTGGGCGCCATGTCCCAGGCGCAAGGTTCCTCCGACCGTTACTTCCAGGACTCCTCGGCAGGCGCCGAGAAGCTTGTACCTGAAGGGATCGAAGGCCGTGTTCCTTACAAGGGCACCCTGAGCGCGATCATCCACCAGTTGATGGGCGGTCTGCGTTCTTCGATGGGTTACACCGGCAGCGCCAACATCGAAGAAATGCGCACCAAGCCTGAGTTCGTGCGGATCACCGGTGCCGGCATGGCCGAGTCCCACGTTCACGACGTGCAGATCACCAAGGAAGCGCCAAACTACCGCGTAGGTTGAGCCTTCAAGCAACAAGCTAAGCAACCGGGGCTGTTTTATTCAGCCCCGAGTTGTTTCTGAATCACGACTGTTTCTGAATGACTTAGACGAGACTGAATCATGGCCCTCGATATTCACGCTCACCGCATCCTGATCCTCGACTTCGGCTCGCAATACACCCAACTGATCGCCCGCCGCGTGCGCGAGATCGGTGTGTACTGCGAACTGCACCCGTTCGACATGGACGAAGATGCGATCCGCGAATTTGCGCCAAAAGGCGTGATCCTCGCCGGCGGTCCCGAGTCCGTGCACGAAGCCAACAGCCCGCGCTGCCCGCAAGCGGTGTTCGACCTGGGCGTTCCGGTCTTCGGTATCTGCTACGGCATGCAGACCATGGCCGAGCAACTGGGCGGCAAGGTTGAAGGCTCCGAACTGCGTGAGTTCGGTTATGCCCGTGTTGACGTGGTCGGCAAGAGCCGTCTGCTCGACGGCATCGAAGACCACATCGACGCCGACGGCCTGTTCGGCCTCGACGTGTGGATGAGCCACGGTGACAAGGTCACCAAGATGCCAAGCGACTTCCACATCCTGGCCAGCACCCCGAGCTGTCCGATCGCCGGCATGTTCAACGACGAGCGCGCTTACTACGGCGTACAGTTCCACCCGGAAGTGACCCACACCAAGCAGGGCGGTCGCATCCTGTCGCGTTTCGTTCTCGACATCTGCGGCTGTGAAGCCCTGTGGACCCCGTCGAAGATCGCCGAAGACGCCATCGCCAACATCCGCGCACAGGTCGGTACCGACAACGTGCTGCTGGGTCTGTCCGGCGGTGTGGATTCCTCGGTGGTTGCGGCGCTGCTGCACAAGGCCATCGGTGATCAGCTGACCTGCGTCTTCGTCGACAACGGCCTGCTGCGTCTGCATGAAGGCGAGCAGGTGATGGCCATGTTCGCCGAGAACATGGGCGTCAAGGTGATCCGCGCCAACGCGGAAGACCAGTTCCTGAACAACCTGGCCGGCGAAGCCGATCCGGAGAAGAAGCGCAAGATCATCGGTCGTACCTTCATCGACGTGTTCGATGCCGAATCCTGCAAACTGGACAACATCAAGTACCTGGCTCAGGGCACCATCTACCCGGACGTGATCGAGTCGGCTGGCGCGAAAAGCGGCAAGGCCCACGTGATCAAGTCGCACCACAACGTGGGCGGCCTGCCGGAAGAAATGAACCTGAAACTGGTCGAGCCACTGCGCGAACTGTTCAAGGACGAAGTCCGTCGTCTGGGCCTGGAACTGGGCCTGCCGTACGACATGGTCTACCGTCACCCGTTCCCGGGCCCGGGCCTGGGCGTGCGCATCCTTGGCGAAGTGAAGAAGGAATACGCCGACCTGCTGCGTCGCGCCGACCACATCTTCATCGAAGAACTGCGCAAGGCCGACTGGTACCACAAGGTCAGCCAGGCGTTTGTCGTGTTCCAGCCGGTGAAATCGGTTGGCGTGGTCGGCGATGGCCGCCGTTACGCCTGGGTCGTGGCCCTGCGTGCCGTGGAAACCATCGACTTCATGACCGCACGTTGGGCACACCTGCCTTACGAACTGCTGGAAACCGTTTCCGGCCGCATCATCAATGAAATCGAAGGCATCTCCCGCGTGACTTACGACGTGTCGAGCAAGCCGCCGGCGACGATTGAGTGGGAGTGATCCCGCGACACCGGTTGTATTGATGCAATGAAAAACCCTGGCTTCGGCCAGGGTTTTTTTGTTTGTGGCAATGGGCAGGTCAGTGGGGAAGGCGGCTTTGCAGTTGCAGCCCCATCTGTTTCAGTGCGCTGGATAACTGCTCAAGATTATCGTAGGGGACGCGGTGTACCGGACCCCAGGATGGGCGATCAATGTAATAGCGCCCGTCTGCGAAGGTCTGGACAGGGGTTTGTACAATCTCGCCGTTCACACTTCTGTGGAACAACCGATAGGTACCTTGCGAACGTTCGAAAACATACATGCCCGCGCGATACAGGAGTCGGTGTATTTGCAGTTCGCTTCGGCTGACCGGCGCCGCTTCCAATTGCACCAGCGCGTCGACGTAATGGGTATCGAAAGTCCCGCGTTGTACCAGCGTTTCTGAATGCGGGCCCCGTTCTATATCGATGCCTGGGTCCGGTGAGACACGTTCGCCCAGTCCCGGATCAACTTCTTCAATGCGCAAGCCAATGCCGCCTTCCAGTTCGCTGATGCCGGCAACGCCCCTGAACGTATTGGTGTTTTCCACGCCTGTCAGTACCACCCACTTGCCGACGTCATTCAGGTTCTTGTCGATAAACATGATGTCGGCTGTCAGGTGATTGGTCATGATTTGCTCCTCGGGCCGTGCGAGCGTATCGGGCCTTTTGTAGGAGGCCGCGCAATCGGTCGCCTGGACTCGAATACCGTTTTCTCGGGCGCTTTTGACCAGTGCCAGTTCGTCGAACCGCCCTGCCGGATCGGTACCGAGGCGACTCAGGTACTGCTGCAAGTCCTCGGACATGACGCCGGACTTGAAGTATGCATTCAGGTCAGCCTGGGCAAAGTCGCTGAGCAGTCGGCGCACATAAAGCGTCTTGACGCCTTCGCGCGCCAGAGCAGGCATGTTTTCAATGATCAGTCGCATGCTGGTGATTCGGCCCGGGGTTTCGCCGATCACCAGACCGGGCGCTTCCTTGAGTGCCTGTGCTACGAAATCCATGAAGGTCATTGAAGAGGTAATTGCAGGTATCGGCGGGCGTGGCGGCAGGTTTGCCCATGGCAGGTTCTTGTAGAAGCGCCTGGCGGAGATCCGAAGCGCGCGGGCTTTATCGGCGAAATACAGGGCATAGCGATCCGGAGCGATCAGCCCGCCGTCAGGGCCAATTCGCAGTTGAATATGGGTTTCACGTAATTGCAGGGCCCAACGCCTCAGTTCGAACTCCCGCTGCGGATCGACTGCGTAAGGCGTCTTGACCAGTCGGATGTTCGGCGGCTCGCTGGGCGCAGGGTTTGACGGTCCAGGTTGTGTGACCAACGGCTCCGGCTCAGCGGGCGAGGGTTCGCGTGTATCAAGTTCAAGTGCCACATCGACGGTGCATTGCCTGCCCAGGCACTGGCCGCCTCCCTTGAGTCCCAGTCGGGTCATGCGCTCCCACAGGCCTTCGCTGTTCAAGCGCACGGGTATGGCGTGGATCAGTTGGCTGGGTTTGGCCGGGTCGATGATCGCCCAGAATCCGCCACCCTGTGAGTCGTTGAAGTAACGGACGCAGTAGGCCGTGTCGTTCATCTGGATGGCGTAGGGAGGATCGGTGTCGAGTCTGTAGATGCCGCGATATTTGCCCGGCTCCGTAACCGGATCAAGACCGTCGAGGATTGCGTTGGATTGAAAGCGTTGCGGGATTTGTGAAGCTTGCACTGGTTCGGATATGACCGAGGGCTGTTCTGGCAGAACAGGCACGATGTCATTCGGTTGTTCTGGCTCCAGTTCCGCTGCTGTATCGGCTTCTGTCAGTTCGCTTGCTTCGATGGCTTCTGACGGCACGTCGAGCTCCGCCAGTGCGCCTGTGCCCTTGAGAAACGGAATATTAAACAGCGCGTCGATGCCGCTGAAAATGGCCGCCAGGACACCTTCCTTGCGTTCCGCGGCAGTCCTGCCATTGACCGCCCTGTCAATGTTCAGCCCCATGTCGGCGAGACTGGCGCCAATGACCGGCAATGCCACGGGCCAGCCCACTACGGTCATCGGGCCAAATATTTTCAGGCCGGCGCTCAGATAACCGATCCACAGTTTCTTGCGCAGATCCGCGTTTGAGGTCAGGGAAAGATCCGCTTCGGCGAACATCGCGCTATGGGCACAGTCACGCAGCCAGCTGAATGCATCCACCGTGACCGTGTGATCGTTACGGTTGATCAGATGATGATCCGAATGCCCCCAGGTGCTGACCAGTCGATTCATCAGGTCACTGATGTGTTCGGTCATCCAGTGCCGGTCAGCCAGCGAGAAATGTTTGAGGAAGAGCTCACGCGGCGCTTTCTCGTTCAACTGTTGCAAGGCCCACCAATGCAGGTCAGCGGGGGTGTCCAGCACATGAAATGGCTGGTTGTCGCCGGGCACATAAAGGATTTGCCGGCCGGTCGAGTCGATGATGCGCAGGATGTCGGTGGCCACGCGGCCGTCGATATCCAGTGCGCAAACCCGCAGGCCATGGCCGGGCATGAACTCGGCTTGCAGACTTGGCAGGCTCACGGGCCAGCTCAGCGGTCCGATGACCGCGCTGATTGCAGTCTGGAAGTCTTCGTCGTTCAGGTGGCCGAGCTCCCGGGCTTCAACGGCTTTGCCGAGGAAGTTGCATTTGGCCAGTGTGCGGAATTCGCTGGAGTGCTGATTCCAGAACGACTGCAACCCGTTGCGGTAACGCTCGCTGAAATTGAGGTTCCAGAAGTCGTTGATCACCTCGTGACCGTGCAGCCGGACTTCGTTGCTTGCATCGAAGTTTTCGGAGTCTGGTCCTGCGCTGTAAAAACCGCCGTATACACCGAGCAAGTCGGCGTTGTCCTGATCCGTGGCGCGGAACCGGTGTATTACCAGTTGCGTCAGGGTCAGGCTTTCATAGGGCTTTTCGCCATAGTGCTGCCAACCGGTGAATGATGTGGACAGGCTCTGAGCTGTTCTGAATCGATGGTAATAGACGTGATCGGGGTCGAGGCCGGTAACGCCCTGCCTGGCGAGAACTTCAATGGCAACCTGTCGGGCCGTGTCGTTGAGACTCGGGCACGCCGTGACTACTTGGGTGGCCATGACCTTGAGTGCAGCTCTGTCGGCGTCATTGGGCAGCGTACGTTGTTCTGTCGGGTTCATTCGCTCTATTCCTTGAGAGTGAGGTCGGAGGGTGACCCATTCGCTCAAGGGAAGTGCGGTACAGGGTTACTACCCGAGATCGTCTTTGATGTGCGGCCATCCGCCACGCTGCCCTTACCGTTTCGCAGGCGCAGGTGTATCGTATTCGCCTTTTGCGGGCGCACAGGCCCGCCGCAGATACGTGAGGTAGTTGAGTTCATGTCCTTTACCCGTCGCCAAATCCTCGGTGGCCTGGCCGGTCTTGTTGTCGTTGGCGTGGGAGCGGGGGGCGCGTCGCGTTACTGGCTGGGCAAGTTGGCCGATGCCGACGCAGGGCATGACTATGAGCTGATCGCTGCACCGCTGGACGTCGAGCTGGTACCGGGGCGCAAGACCGAAGCCTGGGCCTTCGGCCCATCGGCGCCGGGCACCGAATTGCGCGTGCGTCAGGGTGAGTGGCTGCGGGTGCGCTTCATCAACCATCTGCCCGTGGCGACGACCATTCACTGGCACGGGATCCGTCTGCCGCTGGAAATGGACGGCGTACCCTATGTTTCGCAACTGCCGGTACTGCCGGGTGAATACTTCGATTACAAATTCCGGGTGCCGGACGCCGGCAGTTACTGGTATCACCCGCACGTCAGCAGCAGCGAGGAGCTCGGGCGCGGGCTGGTCGGACCGTTGATTGTCGAGGAGCGCGAGCCGACCGGGTTCAAGTACGAAAAGACCCTGAGCCTGAAGAACTGGCACATCGACGACGAGGGCAACTTCGTCGAATTCAGCATCCCGCGTGAAGCCGCCCGTGGCGGTACGGCGGGGCGGCTGTCGACGATCAACGGCGTGCCGACCCCGGTGATCGAGTTGCCGGCCGGGCAGATCACCCGCGTACGCCTGCTCAATCTCGACAACACCCTGACCTATCGCATCAACATTCCCGGCGTTGAAGCGCAGATCTATGCGCTGGATGGCAACCCGGTCGAGCCGCGCCCGTTGGGCAAGGAATACTGGCTCGGCCCCGGCATGCGCATCTGCCTGGCGATCAAGGCACCGCCGGCCGGCGAGGAACTGTCGCTGCGCAACGGTCCGGTTCGATTGGGCACCCTGCGTTCGGTGGCCAACAACGACGCGCCGACCGACTGGCCGAAAGCACTGCCGGCCAACCCGGTGGCCGAGCCGGACCTGGCCAGGGCCGAGAAACTCAACTTCAATTTCGAATGGGTCGGTTCGGTGTCGGTGAATGTCGACAACGGCAAGCCACCGAGCCTGTGGCAGATCAACGGCAAGGCCTGGGACATCACCGACAAGACCTGCGCCGACCGGCCAATCGCCAGCCTGAAACTCGGCCAGAGCTATATTTTCGAACTGAAGAACATGACTCAGTACCAGCACCCGATCCACCTGCACGGCATGAGTTTCAAGGTGATTGCGTCGAACCGGCACAAGATCGTGCCGTACTTCACCGACACCTACCTGCTGGGCAAGAACGAGCGCGCGCAAGTGGCGCTGGTGGCGGATAACCCCGGGGTGTGGATGTTCCACTGCCACGTGATCGACCACATGGAAACCGGCCTGATGGCCGCCATCGAGGTGAAGTGATGCGCCAGATTCGCCCCGCGGCGATCATCGACCGCAGCCGTGACCGCGACTTCATGCGCGAGGCGCTGGAGCTGGCGGCGCAAGGTGCAGCACTCGGCGAAGTGCCGGTGGGCGCGGTGCTGGTGCAGGACGGCGAGATCATTGGCCGTGGTTTCAACTGCCCGATCAGCACCAGTGATCCCAGCGCACACGCTGAAATGGTCGCGATCCGCGCTGCCGCGCAAGCGGTGGATAACTATCGTCTGCCGGGCAGCACGCTCTACGTGACGCTCGAGCCGTGCAGCATGTGCGCCGGGCTGATCGTGCATTCGCGGGTTTCGCGGGTGGTGTACGGCGCGCTGGAGCCCAAGGCCGGGATTGTGCAGAGCCAGGGCCAGTTCTTCACTCAGGGCTTTCTCAACCATCGCGTGCTGTATGAAGGCGGGGTGCTGGCGGAAGAGTGTGGGGCGGTGTTGACCGAGTTCTTCAGAGCGCGGCGGGCAAAACCCGCAGACTGAAGAACTCCATCAAACCCTGTGGGAGCTGGCTTGCCAGCGATGGCGTCGGCACATCAAGCATTGATGTCGATTGATCCACCGTTATCGCTGGCAAGCCAGCTCCCACAATTTTTTGCAGTGTCTGGAAGGGATCGTTACTTCTTCGCGACGATGACCGCCCGCATCGGCGCCGGCAACCCTTCGATCGTCTTGCTGTGATCTTCCGGATCAAGGAAATCACTCAGCGACTGATACTTCATCCACTCTGTCCCGCGCTGCTCTTGAACAGTGGTGGTGCTCACATCCACGCATTTCACGTCAGTAAACCCGGCACGACGCAGCCACAATTCCAGCGCCGGCACCGACGGCAGAAACCACACGTTACGCATCTGCGCATAACGGTCTTCCGGCACCAGCACCTGATGCTTGTCACCTTCGACTACCAACGTCTCCAGCACCAGTTCGCCACCCTTCACCAGGCAATCCTTCAACGCCAGCAAATGCTCGATCGGCGAGCGACGGTGATAGAACACACCCATCGAAAACACCGTGTCGAAGCCTTCAAGATTCGGCGGCAGGTCTTCGAACGGGAACGGCAGGTGCCAGGCATTCGGCTCTGACAGATAACGCTGTACCGCCTGGAACTGGCAGAAGAACAGCCAGTTAGGATCGACTCCGATCACGCTGTCGGCGCCGGCACCGAGCATGCGCCACATGTAGTAGCCGTTACCGCAACCGACATCGAGGATGCGTTTGCCCTTCAGATCCAGATGCGGAGAAACCCGCGACCACTTCCAGTCCGAACGCCATTCGGTATCGACGTGCACGCCGAACAGATCGAA
Organism: Pseudomonas glycinae; assembly: GCF_001594225.2. GTDB lineage: Bacteria > Pseudomonadota > Gammaproteobacteria > Pseudomonadales > Pseudomonadaceae > Aquipseudomonas > Aquipseudomonas glycinae. The sequence continues at coordinate 769,491 of NZ_CP014205.2, read as the reverse complement.
CGGCCCCTTGCGCCACGGCGACAGCCCCATCAGCGCAGTGCGCATTTGTGCACGGGTTTCATCGTCGCAATCGGTATCGAGTTTCAAACCGTTGAGCAGGTCGACTTCGCTCGGCTGGATCTTCGGCAGGGCGTCCAGCGCACTTTGCCAGCGCTCCAGATCGCCGTGGCCTTTTTCCATTTTCTTGTCGAGCTGCACTTGCAGGGTGTTGGCCCATTCGGCCAGCGGCGTGCCGGCCAGCCGGCGGGCGAGGGGGGACAGATCAATCATGGCAAGGCAATCAACGAGGCAAAGTTAAGACACTGGAACCACGGCACGACTTTCGAGAACCCGGCGGCCAGCAGACGCTCGCGGTGTTCTTCGAGGCTGTCGGGCTTCATGACGTTTTCGATGGCGCTGCGCTTCTGGGCGATTTCCAGTTCGCTGTAACCGTTGGCGCGCTTGAACGCGACGTGCAGATCGGTCAGCAGCGCATGTTCTTCGGCATCGTTGAAGCGCAGCTTCTCCGACAGAATCAGCGCGCCGCCCGGCAGCAACGATTGGCGAATACGCGACAGCAACGCCGTGCGCTGATCCGGGGCGATGAATTGCAGAGTGAAGTTCAGCGCCACCACCGAGGCCGGTTTGAAATCGAGGGCGAGGATGTCGCCTTCGATCACCTCGACCGGCAGCAACTCCTGGAACATCGAATCCTGACCGTTGAGATACTCGCGGCAGCGTTCGACCATCGCCGCCGAGTTGTCCACTGCGATCACCCGGCAACCGTCGGTGCGCACATGGCGACGCAGGGCTTGGGTGACGGCGCCGAGGGACGAACCGAGGTCGTAGAGCACGCTGTTCGGTTGAGCGAACTGCGCCGCGAGCACGCCGAGGTTCTCGACGATGGTCGGGTAACCCGGCACCGAACGCTTGATCATGTCCGGGAACACCCGCACCACGTCTTCGTTGAAGGCGAAGTCAGGCACCTGGGCCATCGGCTGGGCGAAAATGCGATCGGGTTCTTTGCTCACGGCGGTTCCGGCGGTGTCGATGAAAAGGCCGGCATTTTAGCCAAACTGGCGCGCAGATGCGCGGGTTGTCTGATAAACCGTGTATCGGGGCGTGGGGGGGAGGCCTTGTGTGAATTGGGTTCATTCTGTTGTTTGAGGACTTCACACGTCTTCAGACTCAGGCTCTGGCAACCGCAGGGTTTGCCGCCTGAGTCTGACGTTTATATCTGGGAGAGTTTTTTGATTATCGACGGCGCGAATTGGTGGTGCTCCAGTTCACGTCGAACAGCCCATTTACTCTGATACCGGGGTTGTTGCCACCCGCGTAATCCTCTTTCGTCTGAATGTCGTACACACCGTAAATGTGCTGGGACGCATGATCGACCGTGAGCTTCAGGGTCATGGATATTGGGGTGTAACGGATATTGACCCAGCCAGTCAGTACTCCGACTTGAACGACAGGGCTGTCGAGCGAGTATTGCCCGCTTGTGATAGCAGGATCAAATCGAAAGATCATTTGCTCAAGTTGATGCTCCCAGTCGTCCCGTGCCCCAGTGATTTCGAGATACCTTCCCGAGTATCCCTGCGCATAGTAAAACTCGCCTGCCTCACCGCTATCAATTTGGTAAGTGAACGTATTGGCCACCGAATTGGATGAACCGCTCTGAATGCCCATATTCAAAATCCTCTGATGTGCGACAAAAGGAAGTGAAGTCGCTGGCGCAGTTTAAGATTGGAAAAAGCGGCTGATAACTGTCAGAACTTACAGTCTTTAATTCTACTTAATTATGGGTGGCGGATTTTTAGTTCAAATATATCTATCTCTATTTTGGAAAGTGGAGGCGGTGATAAACACGAACGCCAACGCGCCAGAGCATGGCGCTGATGGCGGTGCCGTAGACGATCACCGGCACGGTCAACGGCCCGAGTCCACTGGAAATGAGGATTCAGGCACCTGGGCCACCGGCTGGGTGAAAGTGCGATCGGGTTCTTTGGATCCCGCCAATAGCAATAGTTCTTCCATCGCTTATCAATAAAAGATTTTCGGCATTAAAGTTATCAATACCATTCACACTGGCGGTCAAGGTGCCGGTTGCGATTAAGGGTGAGGTATTGTTTGGTGAATTCATGATCAGATCCTTTTGATAGCCTGAAAACTTTATTGTCTTTAGGGCTGGCTGATCTTATGAAGTTGGAAAATGAGCGTCTACTGTAATAAATGACAGTGCTTTAGATCGTTGCGTAATAAAATATGCCGACACAAGCTTAATTTGTGTCGGGGTATAAATTTTTTTGGCTTCTCGCAAATGCCGATGCCGCAATCCCCCACTGCCCCAACCAGTAACTGAGGATGATCACGTAAGGTGCCGCATGAAATGGTGCGACAAACCGGTTGATGCCGATCACGCTGTCAGAGAACACGAACGCCACCGCGCCACCCGCCGCGAGCAGCGCTGAGCGTTGTGGTACGCCGCTGCCGAGTCGGGCGAGCGCGCGCCAGAGCATGGCGCTGATGGCGGTGCCGTAGACGATCACTGGCACGGTCAATGGACCGAGCCCGCTGGAAATCAGGATACCCAACAACACGGCGCCCACACTGAGCGCCAGGATCAGCGGCAGCAGGGCCAGGCGCCGGCAATCGCTGAGGTAGGCCTTGAGGTACGACAGATGCGCCAGCAGAAACGCCCCCAGACCAAACACAAACAGATCCCCCGGCCACGCCAGCAATACATCGCCGACTAGCGAGAAAATCAGACCGAGGCTGATCCAGCGCCGATAGTCGCTGGGTGGCGCGTCATGCAGCCAGCCGAGCAACGCCAACACCGGCAACGGTTTGACCAGCAGACACAGCAGCGCTGCATGGGTGCTGAGGCCATAGAGAAAGGTCACTGCGCCCATCAGCGCCAGGATCAGCCAGCCCACGATCAGTTCACCGAAATGGCGCAGTCAAAGGTCTCCACCGGCAACACTTCCGGCGCCCAGGGTTGCTGCGAAGTCAGGCGCAGACGCCCGGTGCCGGGGGCGAAAGCCTGGAATCGCCAGGTCGAGAGACCGGCCGCGCCAACCACGCCGGCATCTTCCGGGTTGCTGTAGACCTCGGGACTGAGGGCGCGCAATACGCCGCCGGCCGAATCCTGGATGGCCCAGCGGTAACCGGTAGTCGGGTTGCTCGGGAGCGTGACGATCAGATTTTGCCCGTTGCTCAGCCGCACCGGGCATTCGCTCTGTTTTTCCACGGTCACGTTGGTTTTCGGTTGCGTGGCGCAGGCGGCCAGCAGGGCGAGGGACAGCGGGACAAACAGGCGAAGGGGGGACATGGACTCAGTGGCTCCGGCGTTGGCGACGAACGGCGAGCATAACTGAAGATGAGACAAATTGTGACGGCGAAGGACGCGATTCAGGGGCATTTCGCTGTGAGTGATGGAGATCTATCTGTGAAGTTTTCCAAGAGAATCCACAGATAGAGTCAATGCCTAGACATGGTGGATCAGAATACTTCCGAAGCCTGAAATTTTACAGCTCTGATCAAGTAAGTCCGAAGTTGCTTCCAGTTCTATTTTCGATACATCGTATTTGAACAGGTTGCTTGATAATTTGGTCGTTGTACTTTCCAGATCTTGTTGGATGTTGTTGTAATGCACTTGGTTTAATCCATTTCTTCCCAATGTGCTCTGGGCAATAGAGATAACTATGGGAGCTTCCTCTTGAGAGATTTTGAGAGTTATTATCTGTTTGGATGCAGAGTTTTCCGTCAGAATGTCCAGTTCCACGGTTTTTCCGTCAGACGTCCAGCCATCCACGTTATCCGTTACAATTGTTTTTGAAGAAAAGCTAAATCCTTCAGCTTTGATATCGATCGTTAATTGAAATTTCGCGGTTACAACAACAGCGTTCAGGTTTGACATGGTCTTGCCACTCTGGGTTGTCGTTTGGTTTATTGCATTTCATTAATCAGGAGTTTTGCGGTTCCTGTTATTGTGCGCTTGTGATCGCCATCATTAGAGAGTGCCTCAAAACTTAATTGGGTTATCTCAAAAAAGGATGTCTGGGGTGTCAGTTGTGTTTTTATTGAAGTGATCATGGCGTTGGAAATGTCAAAGGAAAAAAGTTCCCTTGAAGGTCTGTGGTCTGCAGTATTCCTGTACTCATGATAACCAACGACTTTAGGGTTGTCGGGGTCTGCAAGCGAGATTTGCACTTGAACTTCACTGGCTTGTCCCTTGTATTGAACCAAATCGATACTAATGCTGTTGCTCAATTGACTGAATGCTCCTTCAGGGGTCATTTCAAGGTCGGTGAGCGGGGCAGGGATGTTTGCTATCGTTCCGGTTCTTGTAAAGTCAGCTTTTCCGCTTGCGAACAGATATTTGATTTGCTGGGGCATGATGGCGGCCTGCTCGTTGGATCGAGCAGGCAGTGTGGTTTTCCAGGAATGATATTGAAACTGTCATATGTGACAGTTTTTTATTCTTTTTTATAATTATGGCTATCGCTGTTTTTTATATGCAGAAGGCCTCGTCCAATGGGCGGGGCCAGTCTTCAAATTAGAAAAGCACCTTCGCCACATCCGAAAACTTCTTGGCGAAATGCACAGTGATGCCTTCCTTCAAGTAATCTGGCAGTTCCTCGAAGTTACCCCGGTTCGGCTCCGGCAAAATCAACTCGAAAATCTTCTGCCGTCTTGCCGCAATTACTTTCTCACGCACCCCGCCAATCGGTAGCACATGGCCGGTCAGCGTCAGCTCGCCGGTCATCGCCACGCCTTTTTTCGGCGGCTGATTACGGGCGAGGGAGAGCAGGGCGCTGGCCATGGTCACGCCGGCGCTCGGGCCGTCTTTCGGTGTCGCACCTTCCGGCACGTGCAGGTGGACGAAAGCTTCGTCGAAGAATTTCGCGTCACCACCGAACTGTTTCAGGTGCGAGCTGACGTAGCTGTAGGCGATCTCCGCCGACTCCTTCATCACATCGCCCAGTTGCCCGGTGAGTTTGAAACCTCGATTGAGCGTGTGAATCCGCGTCGCTTCAATCGGCAGTGTCGCGCCGCCCATACTGGTCCAGGCAAGTCCCGTGATCACGCCGGTGCCGGACAGCACTTGTTCGTTGCGGAACACCGGATGGCCGAGGGACGCTTCGAGGTCTTTCGGGCCGATCTTGATCGCCGCTTTCGGGTCGTCGATCAGCTTCATCACCGCTTTGCGCACCAGTTTGCCCATCTGTTTTTCCAGCTGGCGCACGCCGGCTTCACGGGCGTAACCGTCGATCAAGGCTTTGAGCGCCGGGTCGCTGATACTCAGGCTGCCCTTGGACACGCCGGCCTTTTCCAGCAGTTTCGGCCACAGGTGGCGCTTGGCGATGGCGACTTTTTCTTCGGTGATGTAGCCCGACAGGCGAATCACTTCCATCCGGTCCAGCAACGGGCCGGGAATCGAATCCAGGGTGTTGGCGGTGCAGACGAACAGGACTTTCGACAGGTCCATCCGCAGGTCCAGATAGTGGTCGAGGAATTCGACGTTCTGTTCCGGGTCGAGGGTTTCGAGCAGCGCCGAGGCCGGGTCGCCCTGGTAGCTCTGACCCATTTTGTCGATCTCGTCGAGCATGATCACCGGGTTCATCACTTCGACGTCTTTCAACGCCTGCACGAGTTTGCCCGGCTGCGCGCCGATGTAGGTGCGGCGGTGGCCCTTGATCTCGGCTTCGTCGCGCATGCCGCCGAGGCTGAAGCGGTAGAACGGCCGGCCGAGCGATTCGGCGATCGATTTGCCGACACTGGTTTTACCCACGCCCGGCGGGCCGACCAGCAGCACGATGGAGCCGCTGATCTCGCCTTTATAGGCACCGACCGCGAGGAATTCGAGAATGCGGTCCTTGATGTCGTCGAGGCCGGCGTGGTGTTTGTCCAGCACCTTGCGCGCGTGCTTGAGGTCGAGTTTGTCCTCGCCATACACGCCCCACGGTACCGAGGTCGCCCAGTCGAGGTAATTGCGGGTGACCGCGTACTCCGGCGATCCGGTCTCGAGGATCGACAGTTTGTTCATCTCTTCTTCGAGACGTTTTTGCACCTGCGTCGGCAGGACCTTGCCTTCCAGACGCTGCTCGAACTGCTCGAGGTCGGCGCTGCGGTCGTCCTTGGTCAGGCCGAGTTCCTGCTGGATGACCTTGAGCTGTTCTTTAAGGAAGAACTCGCGCTGGTGCTCGCCGATCTTGCGGTTCACTTCGGCGGAGATTTCTTTCTGCAGGCGCGCGACTTCGACTTCCTTGCGCAGCATCGGCAGGACTTTTTCCATGCGCTTGAGCATCGGCACGCAGTCGAGCACTTCCTGCAGCTCATTGCCGGTCGCCGATGTGAGGGCGGCGGCGAAGTCGGTCAGCGGCGACGGATCGTTGGGGCTGAAGCGGTTGAGGTAGTTCTTCAGCTCTTCGCTGTACAGCGGGTTGAGCGGCAGCAGTTCCTTGATCGCGTTGATCAGCGCCATGCCGTAGGCCTTGACCTCGTCGGTCGGCTCGGTGGGCTGGTGCGGGTATTCGACTTCCACCAGATACGGCGGGCGATGGTGTTTGAGCCAGGTCTTGATGCGCACGCGACTCAGGCCCTGGGCGACGAATTGCAGTTTGCCGTTTTCGCGGCTGGCGTGGTGCACCTTGACCAGGGTGCCGTATTGCGGCAATGCCTTGGTGTCGAAGTGGCGCGGGTCTTCCTGGGGTGTGTCCATGAAGAACAGGGCCAGGGAGTGGTGTTCGGATTTGCTGACCAGTTCGAGGGTTTCGGCCCAGGGTTCTTCGTTGACGATGACCGGCAGGACCTGGGCAGGGAAGAACGGGCGGTTGTGGATCGGGATGATGTAGACCTTGTCCGGCAGGTTCTGGCCGGGCAGGGCCAGGCCTTTGCCGGGGACGTGGTGTTCGATGTGTTCGGCGTCGGTTTCGGTGATGTCGTCGGGGTTTTCGGGGAATTCTTGCTGGTCGCTCATGGGGCACCTGCGCAATTGGGTATGGCTGTTAGATGGGGCAGGGTTTGGGTGGTTTCAATGGGGGTGGGTGTTTCTGCTTGTGTGTTCAGGGTTTTGACAGGGTTTTGGGGGTTGGGCTTGGCGGCCTTTGGGCCGACCATGCTCTGGGGTTTTGGGTGAATATCCGTTTCTTCGGGTGCGCCCGCTGGCGGTTTCGCCCTTACGGCGAGGCACTTTTTTCAAACGCCAAAAAAGTACCCAAAAAGGCTCGTCCCGGCGTTCGGCCCTCGCAGGCTCGGGTTCCTTCGCTCCGGCGTCCCTCCGGGGGCATCGACTTCGTCGATGAGTTCGGCTTCGCCAAACGGCGCTGCGCGCCAATCCCCGGATGAACACCTCCACTCAGCCTTCCGAAGGGACGGGTGGATCAAGATCAAGAGCTTTGTCGAGCTAACGCTCATCCTGTTTTTTGGGGAGCCATGCGCGGGTTGGTCGACCGGGGAATGGAACCTGGCAGGGCGTAGGCCCTCCCGCGCATGGCTGTAACTTGATCGTTCCCACGCTCTGCGTGGGAATGCAGCCCGGGACGCTCTGCGTCCCAATCGATCTGCCAGCGAATGCGGTTTGTGGCTGGCAGTCGATTCCGTCAGGGCGACTTTGATCGTTCCCACGCTCTGCGTGGGAATGCAGCCCGGGACGCTCTGCGTCCCAGTCGATCTGCCAGCGAATGCGGTTTGTGGCTGGCAGTCGATTTTGTCAGGGCGGCTTAGCTGTGTGTTGGGTAACGTTGTACTTCGACGTTATCCAGCACCCGATTCACCGCCAGTTCCGCCAGCATGATCACCTGCTGAATCCCCAGGATCCGATGCCGCTGCGGCGTATCGACAAAAGCCGCTACATCACTGGCCATGACGCTTGCTGTAGCCAGGGACTCACAGGCATGGGCCAACAGGCTTTCATCGTCCATGTCTGGCGAGATCTGGAACATCTGGCTCGGTCGGCGGCCGGGGCATTTTTTTGGAATCGGATTGAAATGGTGGTCGAGCGCGCGTTCGGCGGCTTCGTGGAGTTTCTTCGAATCGGCGGATTCGTAGGGTGAGGTGTCGTTTGATTCGGGGGGATTCGGTGTTGGCTTTTTCATGGTGGAACTCCAAGTGACAAATTGAGCTACCACGAATCGCTGCGAAGCGATGGAGGGTGGCAGCTGTGCGCGGGTTCGCAGACCGGATCACTTGGCAAACTCCGGCATACCCGAAGGTATCCCGCGCACAGCCACCATAAGCAAACGAAAAGTACCGAGGCACTTCAGTTTGGGGTGGCGATTATGCACCAAGTGAGTTGAGCGGACTGCGAAGCCCGTTCGCTGAATGTTTCAGCGACCCCCAAAGCCTATCCACCCCATTTCCGAGCCACAACCGACGCGACATGTCAGAAACATCCCCCGCCAAAACCCCGTCTGTAGGACATAAACACCCCGTTTAAAAACCGCAGCCCACAAAAAAAGGCGACACCCCTCACAGGGCATCGCCTTTTTCCTTACCGCCGCTAAAACTTATTCCGGCAGTTTGTACGCAATCACATAGTCACCCATCTTGGTGCCCAGCGAGCCGTGACCACCGACAACGAGCAGGACGTATTGCTTGCCGTCCTTGCCGGTGTAGGTCATCGGGGTCGCTTGGCCGCCGGCAGGCAGGCGCGATTTCCACAGTTCTTTACCGGTGTTCACGTCGTAGGCGCGCAGGTACTGGTCCAGCGTGCCGCTGAGGAAGCCGACGCCGCCGGCAGTGACGATCGAGCCGCCCATGCTTGGCACGCCCAGGGTGAAGCCGATCGGGATTGGCGAGCTGTCGCGGCTGGTGCCGTTCTTGCGTTTCCAGACGACTTTGCCGGTGGTCAGGTCGATACCGGCGACGTAGCCCCAGGCCGGGGCCTGGCACGGTACGCCCAGTGGCGACATGAACGGGTGCATGATCACCGCGTATGGCGCGCCGGTGTTCGGTTGCACGCCAGCGGTTTCGCTCTCGCGTTTGCTGCCGGCGGCGACTTTTTCGCGCGGCACCATTTTCGAGACGAAGGCCATGTAGTTCGGGCTGGTGAACAGCATCTGGCGAACCGGGTCGACAGAGACGCCGCCCCAGTTGAACACGCCGACGTTACCCGGATAGATCAGGCTGCCCTGTTCCGACGGAGGCGTGTATTGGCCTTCGTAGCGCAGTTCCTTGAACTGGATGCGGCACAGCATCTGGTCGAACGGGCTGGCGCCCCACATGGCTTTTTCGGTCAGTTCCGGGGCCAGCAGGTTCAGGTCCGAACGGGCCTGGGTCGGGGCGGTGTGGTCGCCTTTCACGGCGCCTTGCGGAACCGGGATCTCGCGGATCGGGATGATCGGCGTGCCGTCGCGACGGTCGAGGACGTACAGGCTGCCCTGTTTGGTCGGGGCGATCAGCGCAGGCTTGATGCCGTCGGCGGTTTTCATGTCCAGCAGGGTTGGCTGGCTGCCGACGTCCATGTCCCACAGGTCGTGGTGGGTGAACTGGTAGTTCCAGCGCACTTTACCGGTGGCCAGGTCCAGAGCCACGACGCCGGCGCTGAATTTCTCGGCGCCCGGGGTGCGGTCGGCGCCCCACTGGTCAGGAGTCTGGTTGCCCAGTGGCAGGTAAACCATGCCGAGTTTTTCATCGACGCTGGCCAGCGACCACATGTTGGCCGAGTTGCGGCTGTAGGTTTCGCCCGGCGCCAAAGGCTCGGTGGCGTCTGGCTTGTCGCTGTCCCAGTTCCACACGAGGTGACCGTCACGCACGTCGAAGGCGCGGATCACGCCCGATGGCTCGTTGGTCGATTCGTTGTCGGTCACGTGGCCGCCCATGATCACCAGATCACGGGTGATCGCGGCAGGCGAGGTGGAGTAGTAGCCACCCGCGGTGAACGGGCCGATACCCTGGGTCAGGTCAACCACGCCTTTATTGCCGAAGCCTTCGCAGATTTTGCCGGTGTCGGCGTTGAGTGCGATCAGTCGGGCATCGGCGGTCGGCAGGTACAGGCGACGCGGGCAGGCCTGGGCGACGGCTTTGCCGGCCTCGGAGATGACAGCGGACGCGGCGTTTTCAGACTTGGCGTACGCGGCTTCGTCGTAGTACGACACGCCACGGCAGGTCATGTGCGCGAAGCCCTTGAAGCCGACCGGACTCTTGATCTGCGGGTCGAAGCGCCACAGTTCCTTGCCGGTGTCCGGATCCAGCGCCAGCACTTTGCTGTGGGCGGTGCAGGCGTAGAGCATGCCGTTGGCTTTGAGCGGGGTGTTTTCGTTGGTCAGCTCCACCGGGTCATCGGCAGTCGGCAGGTCGCCGGTCTGGATGCGCCAGGCTTCCTGCAGCTTGCCGACGTTGGCCGGGGTGATCTGCTTCAGCGGCGAGTAGCGGTCACCGAATTCGGTGCGGCCGTAGGCCTGCCAGTCGCCATCAGGCATGGCTGGCGCGGTGCTGGTGGTGTCGGCGGTGTCGCGACCCAGTTCGCCAAAGATTTCGCCCGGGTGGGTGAAGAGGCTGGCCAGGGCGGTGACGCCGGCCAGAATCACGGCCACGGTCAGGCCGCCGGTGCCCATCGGCGCCGGGCCCGCGAGCAGCAGCGGGCGACGGAACCACGGCAGCAGCATCACGAAACCGAGGACAAACCACAGCGCCAGACGCGGCACCAGTTGCCACCAGTCCAGGCCGACTTCCCACAGCGCCCAGACGGTACTGGCAAACAGCACGATGGCGTACAGGCCCAATGCTGCGCGACGACGCATCAGCATCAGAATGCCGGTCAGCGTGATGCCGATACCGGCCAGCAGGTAATACAGTGAGCCGCCGAGCGTACTCAGCTTGATTCCCCCGGCCAGCATGGCCAGGCCCATCAGCAGAAGCAGAATGCCGAGCAGGTTCGGCAGAAGACGGCTTCGACTCGAAGCACCTTCAGTGCTCATAGTGTGATTCTCCGTGACGTTTATGTAGTCCCGCGCTGTAGTCACTTTAGATGACGATTTGGCGTGGGCATGGTTCAGATAAAAACTTGTCTTGCTATCGAATTTTTCTTCGATCCCTGTGGGAGCTGGCTTGCCAGCGATGGCGATCTATCTGCCGGCATATCTGCTGTCTGACCCACCGCTATCGCTGGCAAGTCGAATCGTCGCACCGCAGCTCCCACAGGTTTCTTTGTCGTTCTTTTAGAACGACGACTGGACCTTGATCCCGCCGATCAGTGCGTCATCGACCTTGTCCACACCGCCCGGATGGCGGATGTATTGCAGGTTCGGGCGCACGGTCAGCCAGTTGGTGACGTGCACGCCGTAGTAGAGTTCGGCGCTGTATTCGGTGTCCTGCGGTGGCAGGAACGACGGATCGTCGTAGTCGTAGACGGCGCGGGCCTGGTTGGTCGCTTCGGCGTTTTTGCGGTAGGCCGGGTTGACGTGGACGCGGGCCAGGGCGAAACCGATGTCGTCCTTGGCGCGGGCGTCGAACAGGCCTTTGTAGACCAGGCCGGCCTGGACGTAGTTGTCGATGGCGTTGGTCTTCTTGTCGTGCATGGTGCCGTTGGCGAACACGCTCAGGCCGCGGGAGTTGTCGCTGGCGACGCTGGTGATCTGCTGCTGCACGCCGAGCCATACGCCGTGTTTGCTCGAGGCGCTGCGATAGGCTTCGCCGCTCAGGGCTGCCGGCTGGCCGTTGCTGTCTTTATAGGCGTCGGTAGCCTTGGCGTTGCTGTAGTAGTAACCGGCGCGGTATTCGCCCGGCAGGCCGTTGAGCTTGGGCTTCCACACCAGTTCGATCGGCAGGATTGCGCCCTGGGTGCCGCTGCCGCTGAGCTTGAAGCCGTTACCGCGATCAAGGTTCGACGGGTTCTGCTCATAGGCGCCGACTTGCGCGTACAGCTCTGACGTCAGGTGATATTTGACGCGCAGCGCCCATTGGCTGACCGGCCAGTTGTACCAGATGCCGCCGACCCAGTTGCCGACCTGCGAGCCGCAGAACGCCAGGTTCTGGAAGTCGCACGGGAAGCTGTTGAAGTCTTCGCCTTCACCGAAGCGGCCGACCTTGATGTCGAGCTTCTGGTCGAAGAATTTCTGCTGGTACCACATCTGCGTCAGGCGGGTGGTCTGGCCACGGCCCCAGACTTCCTGGGCCGAGGTGAAGCCTCCGACGCGCGGGTCGTTGATGCGGTCGTTGCTGATGTTGTTGCCGCTGCGTTTGGTCACGGTCAACTGGAATTCGGCGTCGTTCCAGCCGAGCAGTTTTTGCAGGTCCAGATGAGTGCCGAGGCCCCATTGGTCGCTGTAGCGCGCGGTGCGGTCGTGGTCGTAGCCGCCGTGCAGGTTGCTGCCCATTTCGCCGGTGTAGTCGAGCTTGAAGTCGATACCTTTTGCCGCGAGTTCGCTGCGGGTGCCGTTCCAGTCACCGAGCATCCACGGTGATTCACTGTCGAAGGCCGGGGCGGCCTGGGTGCAGGTGGCGAGGCCAAGGGCGGTGCAGCCGCCGATCAGGCGCAGGGTTGAGATAGCGCTGTCTCGGGAGAACGGAAAATCGGGCATGAATTGGGTCTTTCTTGATCTTTTTTGGGGGATAAACTGGCCGCTACGATTTGACGCAGGCAGTGAAGCGGTTCAGCAGAAGGGCGGCAGGATAATGTCCTGTTACAAAAACACAAAGGGCTTTTGCTGACATGAACCCTTTCGGATTCGGTAACAGTGCGGCAATACAGCGCATTGCAGGCGTTGGCGCAGGCTGCGATCTTCTCCGGTTGGCCTACATTTAATCCAAGGCCTTCCACCCGCCCATGCCCTCGGCTAAGGTGCGCGGCTTCTGCATTTTTACTTCGCCCAAAGGCCCGGCATGAACGACCACAACCCCGATCCGCTGCACGGCGTGACCCTCGAACAGATCCTCAATGCGCTGGTGACCCACTACGAATGGTCGGGCCTGGCCGAGCGCATCGACATCCGTTGCTTCAAGAGCGATCCGACCATCAAGTCGAGCCTGACCTTTCTGCGCAAGACGCCGTGGGCGCGGGAGAAAGTCGAGCGGCTGTACGTGAAACTGATGCGCACCAAGCGTCCGCTCTGAGATGAACGCCGTCTTGCGGCGACGCCTGATCACTTCGGTTGCGGTGCTGGGCTGGGCCGGGCTGGGAATTCAGCTGTACCTGATTTTCTTCGCCCGGCTGAGCGTCGGCGCCAGTCTGCTGGGCGGGCTGGTGAGTTTCTTCAGTTATTTCACCGTGCTCACCAACACCCTGGTGGCTGTGGTGCTGACCTGCGCGGTGGCCGATCGTGAATCCACCGCGCGGCGCTGGTTTCTGCAACCCTGGGTCAGCAGTGGTATCGCGGTGAGCATTGCCGTAGTGGGACTGGCCTACAGCATTCTGCTGCGACATCTGTGGCACCCGCAGGGCTGGCAGTTTATCGCTGACGAATTGCTCCACGACGTAATGCCGCTGCTGTTTCTGGCTTATTGGTGGTTGTGTGTGCCGAAGGGCTCTTTGCGTCTGAAGCACCTGCCGCTTTGGCTGATCTATCCGCTGGTGTACTTCGCCTATGCGCTGTTGCGCGGGCATTTGCTGGGGGCTTACGCGTATCCGTTCATTGACGTGGCCCTGCTGGGTTATCCACAGGTGTTCGTCAATGCCGGGGGGATTCTGCTGGGGTTTGTGCTGATGGCGTTGCTGGTGATCGGGATTGATCGCTGGCAGGGGCGGCGCCTTTAGCAGCGCCGCCGCTCGTATTCACTCTTCTTCGGAGCCTTCTGCGCGCCAGTAACCGACCGCTTTGACGAACTTCTCGTCGAGTCCGTGTTCATCGAGCAGCACCCGGCGGATCTGCCGCGAAACCTTGGTCTCGGTCGCCACCCACGCATAAAGATTGCCCTTGGGCACCTGCAATTGTTTGACAGTGGTCAGCAGGTTGTCCTTGCCGCCTTCGCGCAGCACCCAGATCACGTTGACCTGCGCCGCGCTTTCCAGCGTTTGCTGCTCCTTGCCATTCTCCACTTCGATCACCACCAGCGCCTTGCGATTGGCCGCCAGGCCTTCCAGGCGGCGGGCGATGGCGGGCAGGGCGGTTTCGTCGCCGATCAGCAGGTAGCTGTCGAAGATGTCCGGCACGATCATCGAGCCGCGCGGGCCGCCGATGTGCAGGAACTGCCCCGGTTTGGCCTGCTCGGCCCAGGTCGAGGCAGGGCCGTCGCCGTGCAGGACGAAATCGATGTCCAGTTCAAGCTTGTCCAGGTCATAACGACGCGGGGTGTAGTCGCGCATCTCGGGCATCGGCACGTCGCTCTTGCCGGCGCCGAGCACCAGGGTTTCCAGCGCGGCGGCCTGTTCGGCGTTCTGCGGGAACAGCAGTTTGACGTGATCGTCGGTGCCGAGGCTGATGAAACCTGCCAGTTCCGGCCCGCCGAGGGTGATGCGGCGCATGCGTGGAGTCAGGTCGACCACCCGCAACACTTCCAGGCGGCGACGTTTGATTTCATGCATGACGCGGTGAATGGTTTGGGTATCGACTGCGGTCATTCGGCTTTCTCCGGGGCAGGTTGAACGGCGGGGCCGTCGACGATGGCTTTGGCGGTGTCGTTGAGCAGGTCGCGCACTCGCAGGATTTCTTCCGGGCTCCAGCGCCCGTGGTGCATTTGCAGGGCGTGGCGCAGGTTGTGCACCGCTTCATGGATTTCCGGCGGCCGGTCGTGGCCGCGCAGCGAGCGCTTGCTGACGTCGATGCGCATGCGCACGCCGTCCAGCGCCACCGCTTGTTCGCTGAGGGATTGGCGGCCGACATCAGTCACTGCGTAACGCTTTTTGCCGCCCTCGGCGTCGCCGGTGATCATTTCGCTCTCTTCGAGGAATGTCAGGGTCGGGTAGATCACGCCGGGGCTGGGGCTGTAGGCGCCGTCGAACATGGTTTCGATCTGGCGGATCAGGTCGTAACCGTGGCACGGCTGCTCGGCGATCAGCGCCAGCAGCAGCAATTTCAGATCGCCCGGAGCGAATACACGCGGGCCGCGACCGCCGCGTTCGCGACCATGGCGCTTTTCGAAGCCGTCACGGCTGTCGCCATGCTCGCGGTGGGGGGAATGATGGTCTCTCATTTCAGTGTTCTCTCGTCGTGTTTAGATACAACTTAAGATATATCTTTTGCTGCGGGCAAGGGCTTTTTCACTGAGCGTGCCTTCCCCCTGACGAGCGGTGGGCGGATCTGAAGGCGAATTTCGAGCGTCTGTAACACTGAGAAATATCTGTATCAATGACCGGAAAGTTAAAGTTGAAACTCTATAAATGATTGAGTAAATGCTCTGGAAAGTGCAATTATCCCCGCATTGATTAGTTGGAATTGCTGTGTGGTTTTTTATATGAAACTGTATGTAGGGTTAAACTGACAGTCGTTATTTTGAATGTCGAAAATATCGCGTTTTTTCTTTCTGGTCATGAGCTGGTTTAACTACAAGTTTGTGGGAAGTTGCCTGCTTACATTCCGGAGTGAACAGTCGATCATGCCCCGGCGTTGAAACTTCATGTCAACACAGCCCCTGTCGGCGTGAATGATTTGAAGGTTCAACGCTTCGATCCTTTAAAAGAAAACAGGTACTGACCGATGTTCAAGAAAATCGCTTTCGCTGCCCCACTGGCTGTTCTGGCTCTGAGCTCTTCCGTGGTCTTCGCTGCCGGTGAAGCACGTCACTCCATCAGCCTGGTCGCCCATGTACCGACCAACGGATTCTATGTGGTGCCAACGGATGCTGACCTGGTCAACAAGGATCAGGACATGAGCTTCAGCCCGATTACCGGAACCATGAAACCCGTGGAAGGTTTCTTCGATGTGCGCAACACCAACGGTTCGGTTCATGGCTATCTGGAAGGCGTGCCGAAACTGGTCGGCGGCTCAAGCATCATTGATCTCAAAGTCGAGTTCAATAACAAGGTTCTGACCCAGACCCCGCAAATGGTTGTTGGCGAGGCCGAGTCCGATGTGAACTACCGTGCACCGCTGCGCATCACCGCCGCCGGCACCAACTTCACCCCGGGCGATTACACCGGCGCAGTCACCATGATGTTCGACGCTGTTCCTCCCGTCGGCGCCGCGCTCTAACCCTTGAAGTAACAAAAGCCGGCTGGCTGACGCGAATGTCTGTCAGCCGGACTTTTTCCGATCGCCATCAGAGTCCGTGTTCATGTTCCCGATGACCCCCGTCGCGGCTGCGTTTGCGCTGTTGTTGTGTGCTGGCGCAGTAGCGGCTCCCGAACCTGTCGGTACGACACCGCGTAGTTTGCTCGCGCAGGCCAAAGGCTTGCCGAAAGACTTCGAGGAGCACTTTTTTGATGTCCCCCTGGCTGTTCGGGTCGAACTCGATCAGCAGCCGCTGGGCGAGGCGATGATCGTGCTGTCTCGTGATGACCGCCTGACCCTGCTCGACTTCACCGATACCAGCGAAAACCGTTTCGGCGCCGTCGAACGGGAAAAATGGGCAAGCTACCTCAAACCCGGCGTGGCGCTGGGATCCTGCACCGGTCAATGCCCCGAGCAAATGCTGGCGGTGCACTACAACCTGGAAAACTCGCTGGTTTCCATCCTCACCGAGAATGCCGAACGCGACACCGAGGCCAAGCGTTTTTACGACCAGCCGGATCAGGGCAGCACCGGCTTGATCGTGCGTAATCAGCTCAATCTCAATGGCGGTCAGGAGCAGGATCTGGGTGGGCGTTTCGGCCTCGAAGCCAGCAGCAGCCTGGGCAACTGGAGCCAGACGTTCAATATGCAACTGGCCCGCCTGGGTGGCCCCGACGACCAGCTCTATCACGCGGTCTACGAGCTGCACACGCAACGCGAACTGCAAGGCAGTTTTCTGCGCCTGGGCTATTTCACCCCCACGTCGGAAGGCTTGACCCGTCAGCCGCGTTCCTTTGGCACCAGCCCCGATACCACTGTGGGCGTGATGTACGGCAGTTCCGACAGCCTGGCGATCGACCTGCAAAACCCCAGCGTCTACCCGATCTATGTCACCGCCAACCGTCAGGCGTCGGTGGAAATCTACCGCGACGGACTGCTCATCAACACCCAGTCGGTGCCCGCCGGTTTGCAGACCCTCGACACCCGGCCCTTGCCCGGGGGCATTTATGAAGTGGAGGTGCGTCTGATCGAAGACGGCCAGACAACCTCGACCACCCAGGAGCTGGTCTACAAGCCGAACAACTGGCGCAACCCCGACGAGCGCTGGCGCTACAACCTGTTTGCCGGTCAGGAGACCAAGTTGCTCAGCAACTGGGACAAACAGGCCAGTGGCGACGCAACCGCAGGGGCTTCGCTCAACTACTTGCTGCACCCGCGGGTCATCCTCGGGCTGTCGGCGCGTCAAGTCCGGGAAAAGCTGCAATACGGCACTTCCGTCGACTGGACCCTGGCCAACAGCATCAGCCTGTATGCCAATTTCTATCAGACCGAGGACCATGGCACCGGTCTCGACCTGCAAGGCCTGTACAACTATGGCTCGGGCAGTCTGGTGATCAGTCACAATCGCAGCTGGCTGGACACCACTGACACCTACGACACCTTGCCTGACGGCACACGCATTCGTCAGCGCAATGTGTTCGTCGGGCAGACCAGCAATTCATCGCTGGCGCTCAATCATCGTCTCAGCCGCAACAGTTCGATCAACGCCCGGGTGGCTCACAGCGAGGGTAACGTCGAGGGCATCGGTGTCGACCTGGGCTGGACCCAGCGCACCACGGTGTTTGGCAGTGACTCGAACTGGCGTCTGTCAGTGTTCGACCGTCCCGGCAGTTACAGCAGTGGCGATGCACGCAACCGGGGCATCGATCTGAGCCTCAACGTGGCGCTCGGCGGTCCGGGTCAGCAGATTTCCGGCAGCATCGGCACCCGCACGGCCCGCGATGGCAGCCGTGATAACAACGCTTCTCTGGGTTATCGCAAAACCCTTGAAGGTCACGCGCTGCAGAGCGTGGCGGCAACGCTCATCACCGACACCTACGGAGTCGGTCTGAACGGCCAGGCATATTTCAGCACCGACAGTATCAACGGCGATGGTTTCGTTCAGCGCTCTTCCTACAACGGCAATTACACCGGGGGGCTGAACCTCGACAGCACCGTAGCGATTGGTGGGCAGCAGATCGTGATGACCAGCCAGCATCAGGGGCGAGGGGCGGGAATGATCGTGGATGTCGAGTCCGACATCGATGGCATCGCTTTGCGCGCCGACGACTTGAGTGGTGGCAGCGCAGCCCTGCGGCCGGGACGCAACTTCATTCCCCTCACGGCCTACAAGAACAGTTCCGTGAGCTTCGACTTCGAAGGCAACGACGTGCCGGCAGCGTCCATCGAACCGCCGCGCACCCGTTATCACTTGAACAAGGGCGGCGTGGAGTATCGCAAGGTGAAGGTGATGAAAACCCTGACCGTGCTCGGCCGTCTGCTCGACCCTCAGGGGCGACCGCTCAAGGGGCATCACGTCATCAATCACGCCAGCCGCGGAGTGAGCGAAGTGGACGGGTTCTTCTCCATGGAAATGAACGAGGGTTCTCCGACGCTGGAGGTTCGCTACGCGGACCAGTTGCTGTGCCAGTTCCGCCTCGATCCGCAACAGGGGCGAGTGGAGAACAACGTGCTGATGATTGGTGACCTGCGTTGTAGCCCCGACACCCTGGCCGATGCCACATTCACCGATCAGAAGGCGGGCTGAGCGATGAAAAAAACAGCCTGTTGGCTGGGCTTGCTGAGCGTGCTGGGCACATCAGGTGCGCACGCGGCAAACCAGGAGATCCGGGCGCTGTTCCAGCCCGATCCGTCGCAACCCAATAAAAACGTGTTCATCAACAAGACGCCGAACAGTGGTTATTGCGCCAGTCATCCGGCCCAATGCGCGGACAACAACATGTTCAGTATTCAGGTGCCGATTCGCTTCAGCTCCTTCACCCCCATGTTTTCGGGTAACGGCGTGTGGGTAAAAGTGCCGTCCGAATGGCGACAGTTGAACGTGATCAATCATGAAACTCAGCAAACGAGCATCGTTGAAGTCCGTATCAGCGGTATCGGGTCGAAGTTTCAACTGAGTAAACCGGTCACCGAACTGACGGGACAGACCGATGTGCTTGAGGGGCATCGAAAGTTGTGGACCGGCAATTCCTGGGTATACGCGCCGCCGCCATGCCAGTACAGCGGCGTTGGCTATTACAGCCCGACCACTTACCAGTTTTTCTGGAAAACACCTCAGCCGGGAACCTGCATCAAGACGGCTGCGTTCGACGTGGGGCACATGTCCTTCGAATACCTCGATATCGCCTATGAGTTGCGCACGCCTGATCCCTTGAGCATGTCGTCCGGGTTGTACACCGGATCGTTGACCTACAGCGTCGGTCGAGGCAGCGCCGATTTCACGATGGGGCCGTTCATGGGGGCGGATGACGGCAACCTCACGCTGGATTTCGTGCTGGACGTACAGCACACACTGAAGGTGGATCTGCCACCGGGTGGCAACCGGATTACCTTGCAACCCGAGGGCGGGTGGCAGCGCTGGTTGAACTCAGGGCGGGCCCCGGAACGCCTGTTCAGCGACCAGACCTTCCACATCTCGGCCAGCTCCAGATTCAAGATGTACCTGGAGTGCGGCTCCGGAACGGTAACAGCCTGTGGATTATGGAATGAGGGGACCAACTACGGCACACCGATCATCGTCAGTGTGACCCTGCCCAACGGTTTGACCGACACCAGTGGACGGCCAGTCAAGCGACAGGAACTGTTCCCGCAGGAGTCGAGGGCCATCGTTTTTCAACCGGGAATCTATGTCGATCGCAAGCCCGGAACCCTGCATTTCGAAATCGACAAGGCCAACACCGAACGAATACTCAAGGCTGATCGTGGAAACAGGTATTCCAGTACGGTCGTGGTGATTTGGGATTCGGAAATCTGATCGAGTCACTGTACTCAAATCGAGGTTCTGCTGATGAAACAACTCGTTGCTCTGCTGGTGGCAGGTTTGCTTTTTCAAAGTGCTTACGCCGGTCCGAACATCAATATCGGCGTCGTCTACGACTATCTGGCCGGTGATAAAAGCACGTATCTGAAACGTGTCTACAACAGCGGTGACAGCACGGCATTCGTCAAGATCAATGTGCTGGAAATCATTTACAACGCCGATGGCACATCCTCCGAAGTGCCCGTGAAAGTCCAGGCCGATGCCAGTGCGCGGGACGGTCTGATGGCCAGCCCGGCCCGTTTGATCATTCCGGCCCAGGGCATGCAGGGCACCCGTTTACTGTTTATGGGCGAGCGGGACAAGGAGCGTTATTTCCGGGTGCGGTTCGTGCCGGTGGTGCCGGAAAAGGAAGACGAATTCGCGGTCTCTCAGGAAGAGCGCGAGGACTACAAAAAGACGCTGACGGCGGGCGTGAACGTCATGGCCGGCTTCGGCACCATTTTCTTCGTGCGTCCGGCCAATGCGCGTTTCGACAGCGTGATCGAAGACAGTGCCGGTGCTTACAAGGTGCGTAACAACGGCAATACGGTGGTGGTGATCGATGAGTTCAAGAGTTGTTCGAAAACCGATGAAACCGACTGCGAGCCAACCACCAAGCACCATGTCATGGCGGGCAAGTCATTCGAGTTCGAGAAGAAACCGGGACGTGAATACCGCTTCATTCTGGTCGAAGGTGAGGCGAAGAAAAACCTGCGTGTCGCCGGGTGACAGCGTCCGAGGCACAGGCAATTGCTCTTCATTCATGCAAGTAACGGGTATCGGAAAATGATCAGACAATGGATCGCTCTGACCTCAGCCAGCGGGCTGGCGTTGACGGGCACCTGGGCATTCGCCGCGCGCGAGGAGATCGAATTCTTCGTTTCGGTGGATATTCCCACCTTGAACTTCTATGTCATTCCCAGCGAGCCGGACTGGATACATCGTGAACAGCGCCTGCACTGGAATGTGCACACTTCGAAGTTGGGAACGCTGCGTCGCAACTTTGATGTGAAACATGACAGCAGTGCCATAGAAGCACGCCTGGAGAGTTTTCCCTACCTGACCAATGGCCGCGATTCTCGGGAAAACATCAATTTGCGGGTGACATTCAACGGCAAGGAGCTCACCAACAATCCGTTCCCGCTGCAAGTGGTGTCGGCCGAAGAGGCAAAGCTCGGCGTGCGGGTGCCCCTGGAGATCGAGCCCAGGGAGCAGGCCGGAGGCTACAAGCCGGGTGATTACTACGGCACCGTCAACATCATGTTCAGCGCGGCAGCTCCGGCGGGGTAATTGAAGGACAACCTCAAGCATTCACCACGGCTTTCAGTGCAAGGAAGGGTCAATGGATTTCAGCTTTGGAACAGTCAGGACGTTCGGTAAAGGATGGTTTTTTGTTCACGTGCTCGCAGGAGTGTTTTCGTCCTCGGCGCTGGCGGTCACTCAAGAGATTCGCGCCAGTTTCATTCCCGATCCCGCCAATCCGCAAAACAATCAATTCATCAACCAGACCCCGCAGAGTGGTTATTGCGCCACGTACGTCAATGATTGCAAGGCCTACAACCTGTCCGGTCTACGGTTGCCACTGCGTTTTTCCGCAATCCACGCCATCGAACCCGGAGCGCCCGAACGGGCCGGGGCGACGCTCAAGGCGCCAGCGCAGTGGCGAAGTCTGAACGTCTCGAATGTGGTGACGGGGGAGTCGCATCCCGTGGAAATCCGGATCGGAGCCCTTGGATCGCAATATGTCCTGAGCGACACCGTGACCGATCTGACGGGTGCCTCGAACGATCTGGAGGGACACAATCGATTGTGGGTCGGTGGCTCATGGGGAGGTGCGCCCGGCTCCTGTCAGCATGGCGCGATGGCCACCTACGGGCCTGACAGTTATACGTTTTTCTGGCGGACCCCGAGCGATTCGGCGTGCAGCAAGGCAGCAGCCTTCTCCATTCCGTGGATGACCTACGACTACCTGGATCTGGGTTACGAACTGCGCACCCCCGATCCCTTGGTCATGTCGGCGGGGCTGTACACGGGGGAACTGAATTATTCCATCGCGCCTGGCGGCGACTTTGACATGGGCGACAACATGCTGCCGGACAATTCGAGCCTGACCTTTCGCTTCGTACTGGATGTCCAGCATGTACTCAAGGTCGCCCTGCCGCCGGGCGGCAATAGGATCGAACTGGTGCCGCAGGGCGGCTGGCAGGCCTGGCTTCAGGAAGGACGCCGGCCTGCACGATTGTTCCGGGATCAGACCTTCAACATTTCCGCCTCTTCGAAATTCAAGATGTTCTTCCAGTGCGAGTATGGCGGTATCGGGGCCTGTGCCCTGCGTGATACCGAAACCGGCTCGACGTTCCCGCAGGTCTACCTCAGCGTGAGCCTGCCTCACGGCATCACCGACATGGCCGGTCAACCGGTCAGACAAAGGCCTCTGACGGACGATTCGCAGGGGACGATCTTTCAACCCAAGCGCTTTCTGGAGCGGGCGGCGGGCACCTTACACTTTGAAATACCGGCGTTCTACGTGGAGCAGATGTTGCAACCCGGCAAGGCCAGACGGTATGCCGGTAACATCACCGTGATCTGGGATTCGGAGGTCTAGGTCGCGCCTGTGCCACGCCCTGAAGGCAGCTGCCTTCAGGGCGTGGCGAGGTTCAGATCCTCGCCCGGCTCATGGCCTCGCGAGTCAGCCTTCTGCTCAGTTCCTTCTCCTGATAGCCGATGTCTCGCAGCAAGCGTTCGTAGGTCTGGTCGCTCATCGGTTCTGGTGTGAAGACTTCCTCCTCGGGTACGGACAGTTTGCGGGCAAGCTCACTGAGGGCATGCCTGCGCAGATAGCGTTGTTCCGGCGGCAGCTGTGCCGAACGAACCCAGTCCTCCTGGGCCGAGCGCAGATCCTCCAGCAGATCGAATTTTTCCAGGTGAACACGTTTATTGCTTTCGAATTCTCCAGGCCAGGTCTCACGCAAGTACGCTTCCCAGAACGGCTGCTCGATCATCTGGTTGACCAGACCGTCGCCTGTCTCGCGCTCGATCACTGTGTCGTACGCACGGTCGATGGTCGCGTCATCGACCCCGGCGACCGGGCGAAACTTCATGGCTTCGGACTGCCAGGGCAGTTCCAGGCGTTTGGCCAGACCGGTTTCATAGGCCAGATGCACCTCGACCTCATCGGGGTTGCCCTCGCGCGCCCGGATGTCTGCCCGGGCGATTTCGCCGACTTGTCCAAGGCGCGCCGAGCCCTTGGCCAGCGTTACCAGCTTGCTTTCCAGTTCCGCGCGGTGGGTGGAAAACGAGCGGGCCTCGGAGGCAAGTACCTTGACGCCCATGTTGTTGAACAGTTGGGCGCCGGCATCCTCGCAGCCTTCAGGATCGGTCGACATGAGGAACAGGTCTTCGCGCAGCGGCGTATCGATGTCCATGGCACCGATCATTCGCCATACACGGTCGGTCAACTGGTCCTGCGCCTCTCCCCCCTGCTCGTAATCGGCGGAACGGGTCAGGTCTTGCAGAACCCTGAAAAATCCGTCGGAACCGGGTTCGCTGGCCACCGCATGCCAGGCTTCCGCCCGGTAGGCACCCACGCCCGCCGTTTCTTCCATAAAAGATGTGTCGACAGAGACGGGCCACCGTTCGAGCAGGTCATCGGCGACAGTGGAATAGGTGTCGTGAGGGGCCCTGCCCACCGACGTTCTGTACGCCTCGAACGTGGCGCGCGCGGACGACGACAACCGATCCCCGTGAAGTCGGGAGCGTGCAATCAGCTGCGCTTCATTGGAGCCCAGAGGTACCTGGGGGACATCCCTGATCGTGTTCATCCGCAGGTCCAGAAAGAAGCCTCGAGGCCGGGCCTTCGCAAACAGCCCCTCGGGCCAGGTGTCGATATGGGCGTTCACCAGGCTCAACACCTTGAGTCTGGGCATACGCTCGATATTCGGCGGCGTGCCCAGAGGGTTGTCATCCAGCCTGAGGGTTTCAAGGCGTGTCAGATTACGCAGTTGCTCAAGGGCGGGAGGCGTCAACCGGATCTGATTGTCGTTCAGGCGCAGTGTCTCGAGCAGCCGCATCTTGCCGACGCTTTCAGGGAGTGCGGGCAATCCACAGCCTCTGGCGCTGAACTGGCGCAGATGATGAAAGTCCTTGAGCAGACCGTTCGGTGCCGGGGAGAACCGTGAGCCATCCAGGTTCAGGGTCGTGACCTGTTCGAGCCAGGGTTTGAGCTCGCTCGGCATCTCCCGCCACCAACGTTCAAGGTCATGGGCTAGAAACTCCTTGGACAGATCCAGCGCATAGCCGCTCTCCAGGCTCGTGGAGCGCTCGCCGAACACTTCGGACTTTCTTTCGAAACACTCCAGCAGCCGGTCGGCAATGAAGCGTCCGCCCTTGCGATGATAGTCCCAGTAGCCTTGAGGCAGGTTGGTATCGGCGGCATCGGGATCCCAATTGCTCAGGTAGCGTTGTCGCCACTGTTCGAGTTCCTGCTTCAACGTCTTGAGCTCGCGTTCAAGCCGATCGATATGCGCATGAGGATCGCCATTGGCATGCAGCGATCGGCTGAAAGCCGCTACTTCGTTTTCGTTGAAATGCGGATAGAGGTTCCTGACTTTTTCTTCCACGGTCCGGGCCTCTCTGGACAGTCCCCCTCCGCGCAGCAGCAACTCGGTTTCCAGTGGTACGACCGGGCGGATCGGGGGCCGGGCGAGTAATGTCCTGCGCTCGGCGGGCGCCTGGGTTTTGGCCATCACCCATTGCCTGAACATTTCTCCCTGCCCGGTGCGATAGCCCAGGGCCGCGCGCTTGTCAGCAGGCAGCGCCTGCAGGATGGCCTCATACAAGTCGCCGCCCTCGTGCAGCTTATGGTTCGCGCCGTCGCGCACTTCATATTGGCCATGTTCGTCCCTGATCAACACACGTCGGGTCGTGGCCTCTGTACTGCCTGCGCTGCAGCGTAGCGGACCGTCATAAGTGCCTTCGCGCACATCGATGCGTAAATCGGCAAACGTGTCGGTATGAAACTTCAGGGCATTGAGGGTCAGGCGTTCGGTGTCGGGCCCCCTCAGTGCCGGCTCATGCAAGCCTTCAGCCGCGCGCGCAGCGCTGACCTCAAAAGCGCTTTCCCGGGCCTGGTCCCTAAGGCGCAGCGGGATGCGTCGCTCCTCGAGCATGACCTGCTGTTCATCGGGAGTCGCTCTTGTCAGCAGGGTTTCAGCGACCCTGGAAGGCAGTTGCGGATACTGCTGCTGCAGCAGTTGAACCCGGGCATCGCTGTTGTGATCCTTGAGTCGGTACTGGTACTGGAAGATGTCCGGCGTGCGGGTTTCCACGATATCCGCCAGTTGGTTGCGCAAGACCTGTGCCCGTTGGTTTTTCGGGTATTGCTTGCCGAGCAACGCTTTCATTTGCGTATCGTCCAGAAAGTTCACGAGCCGCTCCGGGAGCTTGCCGGCCATCATGTCGGCCAGGCTGATGCCGAGCGTCTGCCGGTCCGTGGCTTGCCGGTTGCCGTACTGGCGATAACTACCGGTCAAATCGGCGTTTTCATAAACCTTCAGGGCTTTGTCGGCCGGCCAGCCGGGCATGTCCGGCACCATTCGTTCAAACCAGTACGAGGCCGGATCCAGCGGCTGTCCCGAGCGGATCAGCCGGCCCACGTTTTTGGCCTCATTCCAAGTGTTGAAGCGTGTGAGCGTGTCGGCCAGCAGGGGCGGGGGAGCGGCATTTTCGACGTGCATGCGTCGCAGCGAAGCTTGCGGCGTCCCGCTGATATTGCGCAGGTGATCCTGTTCGGCGGTGGTGTAGCCATCAACGCTATGACCAAGGCGCTGCATGAGCCTGGGTCCGTGCCAGTCCTGCGGTTTTTCCCCCTCATGGACCCAGGCTCCCTGACCGTTATGGCGCAGCTCGGGCGAATAGGCGTTTGGGCGTGTCGGGTGGCGAATCCGATGAAGTCCGCTGCGCGGGTCGCGCTGCACTTCGTAGTGCTTGCCCTCGAGTGGCAAGACAATCTTGCCGGCATGCCTGTGCAGCCCCAGTGCATCGGGGCGTGATGTCTTCGGTGGCGCCAGCTGCGGTTGTTCGTAAGGTCTGAGGTCCGGCTGCCAGAGACGGGTTTTACCGTCGAACGACTGTACCGGTTTCATTCCCTCGACCAAGAGTGACGGTTTGAGCCCCAAAGCGTGACCTGTTTCAGAACCGGCGGCAAAGATTTCCAGTTGCAGGACATCGGTCAGGACTCCCACCACATATTCTGCCGCCTCGACCCAATGCCCCTGGATCATGTCCACCACGCTCTCGACGGCGTCGTTGACGATCTGATAAGCGGTATAGGCCATCATCAGTTCGCCCAGTCCCGGAACAAAGGGCGTCATCACCAGTAGCGCGGCATTGAAGATGTCCGAGGCGATCTTCTTGAAGTTCTCCCACCAGGCCCAGCGCGCCTGGCTGTCGGCATCGGCGGTCGATACTGCGAGACCGCGCGCGTCGTTGAGAATTTTATTGAGTCGTTGCTGGTACAGATACGTCCACAGGGGGGCTGTGATCGGCGGTGCGCTGAATTGCAGCTGAGGTTTCTCGACCGGGGTTTCCCGCCAGGACGGTCGCGGATCCCCCGGTTCCCTGGCGTACCATTTGACATACGTCAGGCGCTGCTCGAGCCCGGCGAAAAAGTGCCCGCGCTGTTCCTGATCAACAAACTGGCTGAAAAACTGGCGATAGCTGATACCGGAAGACGGCAGCGTTCTGTTTGCCCGTAACTGGCGTGTCAGCTCGTCCATGAACGCCAGTGTCGAAGCGTATTCCTTGAGCGGGTGGTCGGGGTCGTGCGGCACGTAGGCAATCATTTTCCGAGAGTGTTGCGCCTGTGCCGGGTCGGGGCGAATGATCACGATCCCCGTCAAGGTCAGGTCCATCAGGCCCAGATCGCAGACGCACATGGCCTGACCGTCGAGTACCAGATTCTGCCGGCCCAGCAACAGCTCGCGAATCAACACGTAGGCACCGGGGCCAATGTCCTTTTTGATCTGCGCCATGCGGGCGGCAGCCTTCAGCGCAGCTTGCTGACTTTGCTCGACGCGTGTGCGCAGATAGGTCTCGGCGACTGGCTCCTTGTTCAGCAGGAATGTTTCGAGATGGGCCCTGTACCGGGCCCCGATGTCCAGTTCCCGGCACAGCGTCTGAAACTGGCTGATGCTGATTGTTTTGCCAATCGGCGAGACGTCGAACAAGTCGCGGGCCGCATCGGTTTTGATAATGAATGTCGAGTAGTGTTGATAGGTTTCATCGTGCGCGAAGTTGTGCAGCGCGGCGTCGAGCATTGAAACGGTGCGGGCCCGTGACGCTTTCGTGATATCAATCACGTACCAGGGGGTTGTCGCCGCCTCGTAGAGTCTGACGTATGTATTTCTCACATCGACTTCGACATTGAACTGTTCGAGCAACTTCTTCTTCAGCAAAGGCTCGGCAAATGCATAAACGTCCTGAAGGCTCCCGAGCATTCTGTCAATGCGGTTCTGCGCGCCCCAGGCGCGGCGGTTATCGGCGGACAGGCGTTCCAGCTCGGCATCCGGAGTCGTGACCATCCATGACTCACGGTTGAGTGACGCCTTTCCCAGGGCTCGGGCCCGATGCAATTGCATAGCCCTGAATACCGGATCGATGCGCGATTTAATTAAATCGTAATGTTGCCCTTTATATGTGGATGTTGCTGTCATTGTGCAGGCCTTGAACAAGTAATGAATTCTCAGCCTAACGTTCAATGTCTCGATTAATTAGTTTAAATGCCTGTTGTCTCCGTGTCGGGTTGATACGTTAATCATTGAATATTGATATGTATAAAACACATAACTACCGCCCACTATCGGTTCAATCTGAAGCCAGGGCCACGGTCGTTTTCTGCGGGGCACGGCACTGTGAGTCGCTGCCCGGTTGCAGGTAAGGCATCAGAATCGGCGCCATGCCCTTGAGGACCTGTACCGGCAAGGCCGAGGTGAACTTGAAGTTCTCCGCCGAACGCCCCGGCACGAATGCGGTGAGCGTGCCGAAATGGTGGTCGCCGATGTAGAACACGAAGGTCGCCGTGCGGTTGATCGATTTCGAGCTGAGAATTCGCCCGCCGGAGCCGATGGCCTCGATCCGGTTGTCACCGGTACCGGTTTTTCCACCCATGGTCAGCGGTGTTCCATCAGCCAGTTTGAAACTGCCGGAAACACGTTTGGCCGTTCCCGAGTCCACCACCTGCGACAGCGCTTCACGCATCGCCGTGGCCACTTCGGACGGCATCACCCGTTTGCCGACGTGAGGATCATTGACCAGTTTCGTTTCGTAGGGCGTGCCGGCGGCAAAGTGCAGACTGTCGATGCGCAGGGTCGGCATGCGCACGCCGTCGTTGAGGATGGTGCCGATCAGTTCGGCCAACGCGGCGGGGCGGTCGCCGGAACTGCCGATCGCGGTCGCCAGCGACGGCACCAGGTGATCGAATGGATAGCCGACTTTCTGCCAGCGCTGATGGATGTCGAGGAACGCTTCAATTTCCAGCATGGTTCGGATGCGACTGTCGCGGGCGCCCTTGTGCTTGCTCTTGAACAGCCAGCTGTAGACTTCCTGGCGCTCGAACTGGCTGGCCTTGACGATGTCCTTGAACGTCGCGTCCGGGTGGTTGAGCAGGTAGCCGATCATCCACAGGTCCAGCGGGTGAACCTTGGCGATGAAACCCTGATCCGGCAGGTCGTAGGTGCCGGGACCGTAGGCCAGATAGAGCCGTTCCAGGCGTTCGTCGGTGAGTTTTTCGGTGATTTTGACGCCCTTGAGATGCGAACGCACAAAGGTGTTGAAGTCTTCCTGGCTGGCGTTGGGCAGCAGGTAACGGTGCACGGCGGCCATGCGGATCGGGGTCGGGCGCATGCTGTCGAGGAAGGTGTCGAGCCGGGCCTGGGTGTCCTTGTTCCGGTACTTTTTCCAGAACTTGAGCAGGAACGAAGTGCCTTCGCGGTCGGCGAACGAGGCGAGGTATTCCTGACGTCTTGGGTCGCGGTCGTCCTTGAGCAGTTCGGCGCTGTTGTTGGGACCTGAGTAGGTGGTGTAGCGCACCAGATCGCGCATCAGGCGAATGAACGGCAGGTTGATCGACTCGCGCAGGGCATCGCGCAGGGTCGGCAGGCGGCCGTTGTCTTCCTTGCGAAAGTTATGGAACGTGTGCAGCCCGCCACCGGTAAAAAAAGCTTCGCCGGGACTGGCTGAGTATTTGCGATCAAGAGCTGCGCCGAGCAATTTCGACAGGTCGTGATCCTTGTTCTGGATCAGGTAATCGATCACCCACTGGCTCAGGCGATCCTGATCCGGTACCTCGACTTTTTTCAGTTCCGGCGCGCTCATGGCCCCGTACTTGTCATGCAGCTCCGCGATGATTTGCAGGTAGGTGGTCAGCACCCGCATCTTGGCTGTGGAGCCCAGTTCCAGCTTGCTGCCCTCGTTGATGTCGAACGGCTGGTCGGTGCTGTCGGTCTGCACCCGCACGCGGGAACCGTCCGGGGTCAGCTCGAAGAGGGTGAAGCTGTAGCGCACCTGAGTGGTGCTGGTGGGTGTCAGCAGGCGTTCGCCCATCAGGCCGATTTCAGCGGCATAGGCCGGGTCGGCGAGTTTCTTCAGGTAAGTGGTGGCCTGGGTTTGCAGTTCGCCTTGCAGGGTGCTGGTGGCGGACAAGTCGAGGCGGTCAAGGTCGTACAGCGGACGGTTGAGCATCGACGCCAGCCGGCTGCGGGCGACACTGATGCCCTTGTTGGTTTCGATCGGCTGAATCGTCGGCTGGGTCTGCCAGTCGCGGTAGCTGATGGTGCTGGCCAACGCGGCATCGGCCAGGGCAGCGTCGATCACGCCGTTCTGCTTGAGCAGGCGCAAGTGGCTGTTGGTCAGTTCGACCAGTTCTTCTCGTCCCTTGGTCAGGTAATGCGAAGGGCGGCGCTGGGCGATCATCAGCGAGAGCATCTCGCGCAGGGCCAGGCCCTTGTCCGCCATGGATTTCGGATCGGTGGCGGTACTGGCGAGTGTTCGGTTGGCCTCGTTGAAATCGGCGCCATACCAGACCCGCAGGCCCTCGGCCATGCCATGTACCTCACCATGCCCCGGCACCGCCGACAGCGGCACGCTGTTGAGATAATCGCGAACGATGTTCTGCCGCGCCGGCAAGGTGTCCGGGCCACCCTGATAGGCGCGCACGCTGGCGGAAATCATCTGGCGGATTTTCTCCGCGCCGGACACCGTCAGGCCATCGGGTGAATGGCGGTATTTCTCAAGTTGCGTGGCCAGGGTACTGCCACCGGCCGACTGCCCCGGCAAGTGCAGCAGCTTGGCAACTTGCGACCACGCGGCCATGCCGAAGCGCGGCCAGTCCACCGCCGGGTTGGCCAGCGGTTGCCTGGGGTCGAGCAGAAAGCGGTTTTCGATAAACAGCAGGCTGTTGACCACCACCGGCGGAATCGACTCGAAACTCGAATACAGCTGTTGCGGATAGTTGTACTGATACAGCGGCGCGGCCCGGCAATCGGTGATCGACAGCCCGGCCTGGATCTTCTCTGAATAGGGCACGAACAGGCCCTTGTCAGTGTAATTGAGCAGGGCCGGGGAGAAGCGAGTCTGCTCGGTGATCACGTAGTTGCGCTTGATCAGCCGTGGCAGGAATTCGTCCAGCGAGCTGTAACCCAGACGCAGATCGAACGGACCGTTGCCTGGATAGCGGATCGCTTCGCTGGGCCCCGGTTGCAATTCGTACTTGAGTTTGGCGGCGTACTGGCTGACCTCGCGGGACTGAAAACGCGAGGTGCGCATTTCCTTCATCGCAGCCAGGCCCACGACAATCGCGATGATCACCACCAGAAGCCAGAAAGCCTTCCACCCGTGCCGATTGCGACGGGGTTTTTCAGGGACAGGCGCTTCATCCACACGTTCAGTCGGAACCACTTTTTCACTCGAATCGGTTTGCCACAAAGCGCCCATAGTCGATTGATCCATTCACGCAGATTGATCGGACTTGTCTGAAGCTTAGTCGGTGGTTGGCGTCGGTGAAAAAATTGTGAAGAACGGTGGCCGGCGTCATCTGAGTAAACCTTCAGACCCGGTTGCGGCATGACGTTGCACCATTGCTGTGCAATACTCCGCGCCCATTTGTGCGGTGAATAATCCTCGAAATGCAGGATGATTTGTCTCGTAAACCGCAAGATTGTCGAGGTTTACGTCTGAATCAGATGCCTTATAGAGTGAAAAAACCTGTCGCAAGCTTTTTATACTGCACGGCCCGCTGATCCCGCAGGTTGCTTCTGCGGGACGGCCCTGCCCACGAGGCAGGGCCGGTTTTACCCAGGCGCAGGCTTATCGGCCGACGCTTGAACACTCGGTGGTCACATCCAATAACAAGACGAGGAAGTCCCCATGCCAGTCGGCAATCACCCGCCCCATGGCGAAACCGCTCAAGGCGGTCCGCTCAAACGCGAACTCGGTGAACGGCATATTCGCCTGATGGCGCTCGGCGCCTGCATCGGTGTCGGTCTGTTTCTCGGTTCGGCCAAGGCCATCGAAATGGCCGGCCCGGCGATCATGCTCTCGTACATCATCGGTGGTCTGGCGATCCTGGTGATCATGCGCGCCCTCGGCGAAATGGCCGTGCACAACCCGGTCGCCGGCTCCTTCAGCCGTTACGCACAGGATTACCTCGGCCCGCTGGCGGGCTTTTTGACCGGCTGGAACTACTGGTTCCTGTGGCTGGTGACCTGCGTCGCCGAAATCACGGCGGTGGCGGTGTACATGGGCATCTGGTTCCCCGACGTACCGCGCTGGATCTGGGCGCTGGCGGCGCTGGTCAGCATGGGCTCGATCAACCTGATCGCGGTCAAGGCCTTCGGTGAATTCGAGTTCTGGTTCGCCCTGATCAAGATTGTCACCATCATCGCCATGGTGCTCGGCGGCATCGGCATCATCGCCTTCGGTTTCGGCAACGACGGCGTGGCGCTGGGGATTTCCAACCTGTGGGCCCACGGCGGCTTCATGCCCAACGGTGTGACGGGTGTGTTGATGTCGCTGCAAATGGTGATGTTCGCCTATCTGGGCGTGGAAATGATCGGCCTGACCGCCGGTGAAGCGAAGAACCCGCAGAAGACCATCCCGAATGCGATCGGCTCGGTGTTCTGGCGGATCCTGTTGTTCTACGTCGGCGCGCTGTTCGTGATCCTGTCGATCTATCCGTGGAACGAAATCGGCACCCAGGGCAGTCCGTTCGTGATGACCTTCGAGCGTCTGGGCATCAAGACCGCCGCCGGCATCATCAACTTCGTGGTGATCACCGCCGCACTGTCGTCGTGCAACGGCGGCATCTTCAGCACCGGTCGCATGCTCTACAGCCTGGCGCAGAACGGTCAGGCGCCGGCCGGTTTCGCTCGCACCTCGAGCAACGGCGTACCGCGTCGGGCGTTGCTGCTGTCGATCTTCGCCCTGCTGCTGGGCGTGCTGCTCAACTATCTGGTACCGGAAAAAGTCTTCGTCTGGGTGACATCCATCGCCACCTTCGGCGCGATCTGGACCTGGGTGATGATCCTGCTGGCCCAGCTGAAATTCCGCAAAGGCCTGAGCGCCAGCGAACGGGCCGGCCTGAAGTACAAAATGTGGCTGTTCCCGGTCAGCTCCTATCTGGCGCTGGCGTTCCTGGTGCTGGTGGTCGGCCTGATGGCGTACTTCCCGGACACTCGCGTGGCGCTGTATGTGGGCCCGGCGTTCCTGGTGCTGCTGACCGTGTTGTTCTACGTGTTCAAGCTGCAACCGAAGGATTCGGTACAGGGCGCGATGCGTTCGGCTTCGTAATTCGTTATTGCTGAAACTCGAAAGCCCCGGTCGAAAGTCCGGGGCTTTTTCATGGGTGTGAGTTGATGCCGCTGGTCTGAAATCAGCGCAAAAAACGACTTCTGATTCAGAGTCATGTTCGAAGGTTTATCTACGTCGTTTCCAGCGCAGCCGTGAACAGAGGCGCAGGTATGAGGATCAGCGATTTTCTCGTACGAGAACTAGGCCGCCGTCAGGTCGTACTGTTCTTCCTGATCGCCACGTTGCTCTACATCCTGCCGCTGATCCTCGCCGACTTCCCCTACATCGACGACAACTGGCGCACTCTGGCTGCCGGCAATGCCTGGGCGGCGCAGGGGCGGTTGTTCATGGACTGGCTGTATCAGGCGCTGACATTTACCGGCGCAGCACCGAACATTTTTCCATTACCGCTGTTGCTCGCCACCGTAGTGATGTCGTTCGCTCTGACCCGGCTGACCTTCCATTATTTTCCCGAACCGACCCTGGCGTGCTGTCTGGTGCCGTTGCCGCTCTGGTACAACCCCTTCCTGTTGCAGAACCTGTCCTATCAATACGACGGGGCCGGCATGGCACTGAGTCTGGTCGCGGTGATTTACGCGATCACTTTTTGCGGCGCTTCACGCATTCAGCGATGGCTGGTGCCGTCAGCGTTGCTGGCGCTGGCGATCGGGCTGTATCAGATCAGCCTGAATGTGTTTCTCGGGTTGTGCTGCCTGGAATTGCTGCGCAATGTTCATCGGCAAGTGCCGTGGGATGAACTCTGGCACCGGTCAGGCTGGCGGCTGGCGCAACTGCTGCTGGCGGTGCTGATCTACAGCGTCACGGCCTATCCATTCACTGACGCCGGGCGCGCGCAATTGCTCAATCCCGGCGCCGATCCGTGGCTGCAGATCGGCATCAATCTCGCTCGGGTGATGGAGAAGGTTGCGCTGCTGTTTCACGGCGGTTACACGGCGGTTTTTATTGCGCTGGTGCTGTGTGCTGTGACCGGCGCCGTGCAGTTGGGGCGGCAGATTCGCGAGCGCCACCTGTCCCGCGCCAAGGGCTTGCTGCTGAGCTTCAGCTGCCTGCTGGCATTGCCGCTGGTTGTGCTGCTGGTGCCGGGCATGACCCTGCTGTTTCGCGATTTCAATGAAGGCGCACGCACCCTGATGGGGTTTGGCGTGCTGTTGATGTTGCTGTTCTATCTGGCCTGGCTGGGGTTGATGCCGCTGCATCAACGGTTGCCTTTGGTGTTGGCGATTGCGCTTCTGGCCACGCTGTCGCTGTCCTTCGCTTATGGCCGGGTGCTGACGATGGAAAAAACCTTCGCCAGCAGTGCGCTCTACAGCCTCAGCCACGACATCTCGTCCCATCGAGAACTGCGCGAAGCCAAACGGATTTATCTCTCGGTGACGTACTCCGACCGCTGGCTCGCGGGGGCGGAAGGGACGTTCAAACAACTGCCGGTGCTGCGTTACTTGCTGAACATCGACTACTTCATGCTCGCCGAAACCCTGCCGTCGGCGGGCATCACCAATGTGGTTGCAGAACGCGAACGGCGCAACGCGACCCACGCCGGTCTGATGGGCTATCCACCCTTGGTGGACAGCCTCTATTACCGCCTCTACCTGATCGGCGACTACGGCTTCATCGTCATGAAAGAGCCGCCCCACGGGCGGTTATTGCAATGGTGACCGTTGGTCAGAAACCAGCGCCTACCTGTAATTTCTGACAGTAGACCGCACCCGTACCTTGCCCTAGCGTGAAAGCCCCGCCCGTTGCAGTGACAGCAAGGATTGACGATGAGGATCTTGTGGAAAGGATTTCCCGCGCAAACGGCAATCGGCCTGGCCGCAACGCTGGTTCACTGGCAGATTTTTTTTGTACTGAGCAGCGCGGTTCAGTTGGACCAGTCTGCCAGTAACTTCGCCGCGTTTTGCATTGCCGCATCCTTCTCGTTTTACATGAACGCGCTCTACACGTTCGAGACCCGAACGTCGGTGGTGGCGTATCTGATGTTCATGAGCGTGATGGGTGTTTTGAGTTATGGCGTGGGCGTATTTGCCGATTCACGCAATTTGCCGGGGCTGGTGACGGTGTCTGGGTTTTCCCTGATGAATCTGCTGCTGGGGTACTGCTTTTTCCGGTTTGTGCTGTGTCGGGAGCGCCAGCCATGAACGTATCTCTGCCTGATGCACCGTCGGTAAATGCCCCTTGCCTGTCGACGACGCCATTCGTCATCGATCTGGACGGAACGCTTCTGAAGACTGATCTGTTGTTCGAATGTGCAATGGCCTTTATGAGGCAGGCCCCGCTGCAATGTTGCAAACCCTTGATCTGGCTCGGTCGCGGTCGATCCTACCTGAAAGAACAGTTAGCTCATGCAACGGCCATCGATGTCACGACATTGCCCTACGATCCGGATGTTCTATGGATGATCGAGGCGCAACGCAACAGCGGCCGGAAAATAGTGCTGGCCACGGCCAGCCATCATTCGTTGGCGTTACGCATAGCTGAGCACCTGAAGGTGTTCGATGAGGTTTTGGCAACCACGCTTGAGTGCAACCTGTCGGGGATGAATAAGCGTGATTTGTTGGTGGAGCTGTACGGTGACGGGGGATTCGACTACGTCGGCAACTCACTCGACGATCTCCCGGTATGGCGTTCCGCCAGGCAAGGCTATGTCGTCAATCCGTTACCGGGTGTCGAACTTGCCGCCAGGCACTTGGGCAACGTCGTTCAGGTGGATCGTGCCTACGCTTCGAACTTCAGGAGTTGGTACAAAGCCTTTCGCATTCATCAATGGGTGAAGAACACCCTGATTTTTATTCCCTTGCTCGCCGCGCATCAACTGGTCAATCCGATGTCGTTGTGGTACGGCGTGCTGGCCTTCCTGTTTTTTGGATTATGCGCATCGGGTGTCTATGTTCTGAACGACCTGCTTGACCTTGCCGATGATCGCAAGCATCCAACCAAACACGCTCGACCCTTCGCCAGTGGAAATTTGTCGATCAAGTCCGGGTTGATGGTTTTTCCTCTGCTGTTGCTGGTGGCCTTCACGGGGGCCTGGATCTGGCTGCCGCGTCAATTCGTGGTGGTACTTGCCTGTTATTACTTGCTGACGCTGGTTTATTCGCTGGTGCTGAAGCGGCTTATGGCGCTCGATGTCATTGCTTTGGCCCTTCTATATACCCTGCGCATCATTGCTGGCGGAGCTGCTTTCGAACTGGAACTGACGGTCTGGATGCTGGCCTTTTCCATGTTCATGTTTTTGAGCCTGGCGCTGATCAAGCGCTACGCCGAACTGTTGTTGGCGCTCAACAGCGGCATCACCGGGAGAACCGGTGGACGCGACTACTTTCCAGCGGATCTGGCAATGCTCTCCTCGTTGGGCGCTGCATCCGGGTATCTGGCTGTCATGGTGCTGGCGCTTTACATCCATGACGGTGCGACTACCGCGCTGTATGCGCACCCTCGCTGGATTTGGCTGGCGTGCCCCGTGCTGCTGCTCTGGATTACCCGAATCTGGTTGCTGACCCATCGCGGCCGGATGAATGACGACCCGGTGGTCTTTGCCGTGCGTGATCGCCTGAGCCTGGCAATGGGCGCAGTGTTTTGTCTGATTTTCTGGGTGGCGGCATGAAACGAATAAGCCAGAGCACACCGTGCCTGTGGCTATTCATTAGGCTGATCAAGGGTTTAATCAAAAATGGGTGAAGTCATAACCAGCGTTTCCGCAAGTCAGCGCATAAGCGCTCCGGAAGTATGGACAGCCGTATTCATTTTTTTTGTTCCGGCAGGTGTTTTGTTTCTATCGATCATGATGATGAATCATGGTGTGATGATCTATACGCTGGATGATCCATATATTCATATGAAGATGGCCAGGAATATATGGGTGGGGCACTACGGAGTTAACGCGGGAGAGTATTCTGCCCCTTCGTCAAGCATTATATGGCCTGTTTTGCTTGCGCCTTTCTCAATGTTGGGGGATGCGTTTTACTATGCGCCACTGGTGCTGAATATCATCTTTTCGCTTCTGACTTTTCTGTTGATGTTTGATTTGTTGAAGCGCTTGAATCGTCAGTTTTCGGTGCTGATCGCGATGGGGTTGTTTTTTTCGTTGAATCTATATGGACTTGTCTTCAACGGGATGGAACACAGCTTGCAAGTTTATCTGACGGTTTTGATTGCCGCAGGTGTTATTCGTAAAGAGTTTTTCGGAGAACAAAAAGTATCGATCGTTCTGTATTTGGCGATTTTCTTGCTGCCGCTGGTACGTTACGAAGATTTGGCAATTTCCTTTCCCGCCTTGGGCTATCTTTTTATGAGCGGTGAGCGCTGGAGAGTAGTTTATTGTGGTGTTGCCATACTGATGGCCCTTGCAGCCTTCAGCCTGTTCCTGCAAAGCGTCGGACTCGATGTGTTGCCATCTTCGGTACTTTCCAAATCAGATATTTCCGATCTTCAATCCCTTGCTGCACATGCGCTGGCGCAATTCAAGCTATGGGGTTGGGTGGTTTTCGGTGTGTTGATGCTTTGCTGTATTTACTCCAGAAGAATGGCACTGGTGTTGCTGTTGTTAAACGTCACGGTGCTGCATATGGTATTTGGCAAGTCGGGTTGGTACGGCCGATATGAAGTGTATTGGCTTGCATTTGTTTCGCTTTTTTTTCTGGTGGCCTGCAGCAGGTATCTGAGCGGGCGCTGGATGCTAGTGGTATTCAGTTGTTTGCCTGTGGCCTTTACCAGCTTTGTGTATGTGACATTGAGTACGCCATGGGCATCTGCCAATATCTACAATCAACAGTACATGATGGCATTGATTGCCTCTCGTTTGAATGAGCCGTTAGCCGTCAACGATTTGGGGCTGGTTTCATTGGTGACCGATCAATATGTACTAGACCTCACCGGTCTGGCGAATTATGAAGTGTTGAAATTTGGGCGCTTGGAAAGTAACTCGTTGTGGATCGGTGATTTGATGAGGCGTCACGATGTTAAATACGCTTTTATTTATGACGAGTGGTTCAGCAAGCGGCCGGCGTATTTTATAAAAGTTGCCAGTTTGAAGTTGGTCGTTCCAAATATAACCTCGGCAGAGGACTCAGTGTCTCTCTATGCAGTGGACTCAGTATCCGCTGTCAAACTTAGAGGTGTACTGAGGGCGTTTCGTGAGGAAGAACACAGCAACAAGTTTGAAATCAATTATTTCGAGTGACTCACGAAACTGTCAACGGGCTCAGTTACCGCAGGGAGAATACTCAATTGTCGCTCTCGTCATGGGGCAATTACCCCTCCGCTCCACAAACCGGCCATCCATGCCACTGGCAAACCGACCTGGGACCGCAGTGGCATCGGGTGGTCGAAATTTACGGCTCTTCGTTGCCCTTCGGCAATGGCCGAAGCTATGGCGACAGCTGTCTGGCTGCCAGTGATCATGTGTTGCAAATGCGTACTCTGAATCGCTTGATAGATGCCGATTGGGATAACGGCTGGATTTGTGCCGAGGCCGGAATCACCCTGGGCGAGATTCTGCAACTGGCCGTCCCGCGCGGCTGGTTTTTGCACGTTACGCCCGGGACGCAACATGTGACGCTGGGGGGGGCGGTGGCCAATGATGTGCACGGCAAAAATCATCATCGCTGCGGCACGTTTGCCCATTCTGTGATGAGTTTCGGTTTGCATCGATCCATGCAACCGCCGATGGTGTGTTCCGCATCGGAAAACCCGCAGTGGTTTGCCGCCTCAATAGGAGGATTGGGCCTGACGGGGATCATTACTTGGGTAAGTCTTCGCCTGCGCAGAATCCAGTCCAGCCTCATCGATACCTTGCGGGTGCGCTTTGACAGCTTGAAGGCATTCTTTGACCTGTCGGGTGAAATGGATGCCGGCCACGAATACAGCGTTGCGTGGATCGATTGTCTGGCCAAGGGGAGTGCGCAAGGGCGGGGTGTTTATACGGCCGGCAATCATTGCGAAACGGGTCCGCTTGAGGCTGCCACTTCACATTCGCTGCGTTTGCCGATTCGGCTGCCCGTGTCGCTGGTCAATCCAATCACATTGAAACTGTTCAACCATTTTTATTGGCAACGGCAACCGGTAATCAGGCAATGTCGCACGCTTGCTTACCGTCCATTTTTCTATCCACTGGATAGCATCGAGCACTGGAACCGCCTTTACGGACACAAGGGCTTCCAGCAGTTTCAGTGTGTCTTGCCAAGCTCGGTGGCCCCAGCGGCACTGGCCGAACTGCTCAAATCCATTGCCCGCAGCGGCAGCGGATCCTTTCTCGCAGTACTCAAGCGCTGCGGCGATATCGCATCGCCCGGGCTGCTGTCATTTCCAATGCCGGGCACCTCACTGGCGCTGGACTTTCCACAGAACAAAACCTTGAGCAGAAAACTCCTGCCGAGCCTCGATGCCATCGTCCGGGAAGCGGGTGGCCGTTTGTATCCGGCAAAGGACGCCCACATGAGCGGCAGTGATTTCCGCCGAGCCTATCCCGCCTGGGAGCAAGTGGAAGCGATGCGTGACCCGGCCCTGATTTCCCGTTTCTGGCAGCGAGTCATTCAATGAAAAAAATACTCATTGTGGGCGCCACATCGGCGATCGCCAGCGCTTGCGCGCGTCATTGGGCGGCTGAAGGCAGTCAGTTCTTTCTTGTCGCCAGGGATGCGCCAAAACTGCGACAGACCTGCGCCGACCTGCAAATACGCGGTGCGAGTGCGGTTACGCCGTACGTGATGGATGTCAACGAAATCGCCGCGCACTCGATGATGTTGGAGAACTGCCTGGCGACATTGCAGACGGTGGATATTTGCCTGATTGCCTACGGCTCCTTGCCGAATCAGACCGCGTGCGAAAAAAGCATCGAGCTGACTGTGCAGGCATTCGTCACCAATGGCACTTCGGTGATTGCGCTGCTGACGCTGTTGGCTGACCGGATGGCTGTCCAGCGCAGCGGCACGCTGGCGGTTATTTCCTCGGTTGCCGGGGATCGCGGGCGGCCCGGCAACTATGTCTACGGTTCAGCCAAGGCAGCGGTTTCCACATTTTGTGAAGGTTTACGCCCACGTCTGTTCAAGTCGGGCGTGCATGTGATCACGATCAAACCCGGATTTGTCGATACGCCGATGACGCAGGGGCTGAAGATGCCGGCGTTACTGGTTGCACAACCGGAGACAGTCGCCCGACGGATTGTCGCGGGCATCGAATCCAGGAAGGCGGTGCTTTACGTACCCGGATTCTGGGCTTGGATCATGTGTCTGATACGGGCTATACCCCAGCCGATTTTCAAGAGACTGAATCTATGAATCAGTCTGTGAAGCTCTCCGGATGGCGCTATCGAGTTCTGATCGGCTCGGCAGTCTGCTCCGCTCTCGTTTATCTGGCTCTTTCCCTGTGGGGCGGAGGGGCGGCCGTGAGCGCGGCGGTCAGCCGGGTGGGAGGGTGGGAGGCAGGGAAAATCATCGGGCTGGTTCTGCTTGGCTACGGTCTTCGCTTTTTGCGTTGGCAGGTTTATCTCAATGCCTTGCGCCATCCGTTGCCATGGTGGCCAAGCCTGAAAATCTACCTGGCGGGGTTCGCCCTGACCACCACCCCTGGCAAGGCTGGCGAGGCGTTGCGCGGCGTCCTGCTCAAGCGTTGGGATGTGCCTTACGTGCACAGTTTTGCTGCGTTGTTCAGTGAACGACTTTCCGACTTGCTGGGGATAGTTGCGCTGGCTCTTTTGGGTTTGAGCGCTCATCCCGAATGGCTGTCGATGATTGTCGCCTGTCTGGTGCTGCTGGCCTGCTGCATGTTGCTCGTGTCCCGGTCGGGTCATGTCAGCGCGATTGATCGGCGCATCGAGCACCGGCACGGCTGGTTTTCCCGGTTACTACGCCATTGCGTTCATGTGTTGCATCAGTCTCGCAGCTGCCACACCCCAGGCCGCCAGATTGGCGCGACGCTGTTGAGCGTCCTGGCATGGGGATTGGAAGGGTTGGCGTTTTACTGGATTTTGCTGGCGATGAAGGCAGACGTAACTCTGATATCCGCGATTTTTATTTATGCCGTTTCGATGCTGGCCGGCGCGCTGAGTTTCATGCCCGGTGGGTTGGGCAGTGCTGAAGCGGTGATGGTGGGGCTGCTGGTTTCGGATGGTGTCGGTTTACCGGATTCCATTGCGGCAACAGTCTTGTTGCGGCTCGTCACGCTGTGGCTGGCAGTCGGTTTGGGTGCAGTAATGTTTGTAGACATCAAACAATAAATACTCCAATCGCAGGTGCAGCGCCGGAACACAGGAGAGGTTCATGTTTTCAAAAGCAATCAGTGTGGTGCAGAGAGAACACGTCGCATTATTAATTTTTGTGATAATTGGAGGGGTCTTGAGAGGCCATGGCCTGTTTGAGCGGAGTCTTTGGTTTGATGAAGTCTTTAGCGTTAATGTCAGTAATCCGGCTAATAGTTTAAATACCGTTTTTCAGCTGACCGTCGAAGATGTTCATCCGCCGCTGTATCAGATCTTGCTTTGGCTCGTGCATCAGGTTTTTGGTTATGGGGAACGGGTGGGACGGATTTTTTCGCTTGTCTTGAGTGTTGCAGTAATTCCTTCAATGTATTGC
Source organism: Pseudomonas glycinae (assembly GCF_001594225.2). Classification (GTDB taxonomy): domain Bacteria; phylum Pseudomonadota; class Gammaproteobacteria; order Pseudomonadales; family Pseudomonadaceae; genus Aquipseudomonas; species Aquipseudomonas glycinae. Next base: position 728,137 of record NZ_CP014205.2, on the reverse strand, counting down.
TTGGGGGCGGCGTTGTTTAATCGTCGGGTTGGCGTGATTGCAGCCTTGTTGAGCACGGTCAGCTTTATTCTTGTCGTCGAAGCGCAAGAAACAAGATCTTACAGTCTTCTGGTCTTGTTGATGGTGTGGTCGCTCCTGATGTTTTTCAATTTGCTTGAGACACAAAATTTCAGAACTGTTTTGTTGTATTCAGTTGTTGGCTCAATGCTTGTGAACACCCATTACTTTGGTTTTCTTCCGATGGCGGCGCAGCTTTTTCTTTTAATTTATTTTTCTATTCGAGCTGGTTTTGAAAGGCGTTTGTTTAGTGCGAGTGCTATCGCTGGACTGCTGATCTGCAGCTCATTGATTCCACTGTTCCAGTACCTGTTGAAAAACTTTGGCAGGACCGGGACGTGGATAAAAAAACCGGCAGAAAGTTTTTTTATAGATATGTTTGTCGTGCAGTTCGGAAGTTTGCCGGTAGTGCTGCTGTGTCTGTTCTTGCTGGTTCTCGCGCTGGTGAAGTTGTTTCGGGTTCAGGATAAGAAGGATGTTTTGAAGGTTTTGTTGTTTTGCTGGTTCTTTGGTGTGACGGTGGCTTACCTAAGGTCATTGTTTTTTACGCCAATCCTGACTCTGAAAAATGCAATGGTTTTTCTTCCGATAACAATTGTTTTAGTGTCGTACGGTTTTGGTCTGGTACGTGATGGTTTTGTCAGGTGGACGATGTTGATATTCGTTTGTGGAGTTTCCGCTTCGTTTATTTTGAGTGACCCGGATCGCAGCCAGTTCAGAATTGAGAGCGATCTGCGATCACCCGTGAAAAAAGTAATGGAGGAGGGCAGAGATTTACCAGTCTATGCCAACTCGGTTTACTCCGATTATCTCCAGATACTGGGGTCGTCGGTTCGTACAAAATCCTTCGAGGAGTTGAAGAGGCAACTGAAAGCAGGGAGTACGGGGCCTTGTTTCTATGTAATCGATCCGGATGCTGATGAATTAAGCAGTTACTCAAAGCAGTTGGATACGATGGTGGTTGAAAAAAACGATTATCAGCAAAGCTCCATCGCACTGTTGAAGTCCAGGGATGGAGCTGATTGTATCTCCAGGCGTTGAGGCACTTAAAACGTGCGTATTACCCGCTTTTCAGGATGGCCTATATTAAGGGAGACCGGCGCAACATCTGTAAAGGGAGTGCGCCGGTTTGATTCTCAGGCAGCCGCAATTTCCTGCGGCTCAAAACTGTCCGCCCGCGCCATCTGCCACATCCGCGAATAGAACTCGCCGTTCACTTCCCCGGTGAGCAGTTCCCCCGGTTTCAGGAACACATGCAGCTGCGAGAACAGTTTGATTTCGGTGGCCGACATGCGCCGTACCAGATGCTTGGCCGACAGTTGCGACGGATGGTCGAGGCCGGCGGCGGCGAGCATTTCCGCCAGGGCCTTGAGCGTATTGCGGTGGAAGTTGTAGACCCGCTGGGCCTTGTCCGGCACCACCAGTGCGCGTTGGCGCAGGGTGTCCTGGGTGGCGACGCCGGTCGGGCATTTGTTGGTGTGGCAGCTTTGCGACTGGATGCAGCCGATGGCGAACATGAAGCCGCGCGCCGAGTTGGCCCAGTCGGCGCCGATGGCCAGCACGCTGGCGATGTCGAAGGCGCTGACGATCTTGCCGCTGGCGCCGAGCTTGATCTTGTCCCGCAGATTCAACCCTACCAGGGTGTTGTGTACGAACAGCAGGCCTTCGCGCATCGGCACGCCGATGTGGTCGGTGAACTCCACCGGCGCGGCGCCGGTGCCGCCTTCCTTGCCGTCGACCACGATGAAGTCCGGCAGGATGCCGGTTTCCAGCATGGCCTTGGCGATGCCCATGAATTCCCATGGATGGCCGAGGCAGAACTTGAAGCCCACCGGTTTGCCGCCGGACAGTTCACGCAGTTGCTGGATGAAATGCATCATCTCGATCGGCGTGGAGAACGCGCTGTGTCGCGACGGTGAAATGCAGTCTTCGCCCATCAGGATGCCGCGGGTATCGGCGATTTCCTGGGTCACCTTGTGCTTGGGCAGAATTCCGCCGTGGCCGGGTTTGGCACCCTGGCTCATTTTGATTTCAATCATCCGCACTTGCGGGGTCTGCGCCTGGGCGGCGAAGCGTTCCGGGTCGAAGCGGCCGTCGCTGGTGCGGCAGCCGAAATAGCCGCTGCCCAGTTCCCAGGTCAGGTCGCCGCCGTGTTCGCGGTGATACGGGCTGATGCTGCCTTCGCCGGTGTCGTGGGCGAAATTGCCGAGTTTCGCGCCCTGGTTCAGCGCGCGGATCGCGTTGGCGCTGAGGGAGCCGAAACTCATGGCCGAGATATTGAACACCGACGCCGAATACGGCTGGGTGCACTGCGGGCCGCCGACGGTGACGCGGAAACTGCTCGGGTCGCTCAACGGCGCCGGGCGCATCGAGTGGCCGATGAATTCGAAGCCGGATTGGTAGACGTCGATCAGGGTGCCGAACGGCTTGTCGGCGGTTTCGTTCTTGGCCCGCGAGTACACCAGCGAACGCTGGGCGCGGGAGAAGGGCAGGGCGTCGCTGTCGGACTCCAGCAGGTACTGGCGGATTTCCGGGCGGATGCCTTCGACCAGATAACGGATGTTGCCCAGGATCGGATAGTTGCGGCGCACCGCGTGCGGGCTCTGCATCAGGTCGAACAGACCGATCAGGCTCAATACGCCGGTGACGGCGGTGATCGGCCACAGCCAGTCATGTTCGAGAAAGGGCAGGCTGGCGAGGGTGAAAATCACGCAGACGGCAAAGAAGGCGTAGCGGCTCAGGAGTGACAGGCTCATACGGTTTCCTTGGTTCGGACGGTTTTTTTGCGGCAGTCAGGCGTTCTGCGCCTGCAGAAAGATCGAAAACAGCTCCGACTGGGACTTGATCCCCAGCTTGCTGTACATGTGTTTCTTATGGACTTTCACGGTTTCAACAGAGATTTCCAGCTTACGGGCGATTTCTTTACTGGAGCAACCGCTGAGCATCAGGCGCCCGACGTCCAGTTCCCGGGCGGTCAGTTGCGCGCCCTTGAGTTGCTGCACCGACGCTTCGAGCTGCACCCGCCAGTCCGGTTGCGCAGGGGGCGGGGCCAGGGCCACGGTTTCGTTGATTTCATAGGGCAGGCGCTGGCGCAACAGGCCGAGCACCCACGGCTGGATCAGTGACAGCAGGGCAATCTGCTCGCCGGTGAAGCGCTGCTGACTGCCCAGCGACAGGCACAGCGTGCGGTCGCCTTCGAGTTGGCAATTGAACTGGATTTCGTCGGCCACCACATTCAGACGAAAGTATCGCTGGTAATACTCGGTCAGTTCGAAGTGCTCCGGCGCGACCTCCGACAGGCGATACAACCCGGTGCGCGATTGCTCGCGGCAGGCAATGTAGAAAGGGTCGAGCAGGTACAGACCGCGCAGGTAATCCTGAAACAACTGATCGGGACTGCCATCCGCGCCGGGGCATTCGGCGAACACCTGCGGGTGGCGGTCGGCGCTGAACAGCAGCGCCACCCAGCTATCGAACGGCACGTACTGGTCGAGCAGACGCACCAGTTGCGCCCAGAAGTTCGGCTTGTCGAGGGCGTCGATCAACTGCCCGACGGCGCGGTGCCAGGTGATGTCGTCAAACGAAAGAGTCATGCCTCTACCCCTATCGGGTTACCCCGGCCGCGTAATTCCCTGGCCGGTCGAATGCGAAGCATACTGGCCCACAGACAGCCGCCGGGCAATCTTTCGGCGCCCGGCGCTCATAACAAGGACTACCCATGAAAGTCGAACTCGCCCAGTTGGCGGGCCGTGACAAAGACACGGCGTACAACCTCGAACGCGCCCTCGCGGCGATGGCGGCCTGCGCCGCCGACACGCAATTGATCGTGTTCCCCGAGACCCACCTGATGGGCTTTCCGACCGCCGACACCGTGGCGCAGATCGCCGAACCACTGGACGGCCCGACCGTCAGCGCCGTGCAGGCCGCCGCTCGCGAGCGCAACCTTGCCGTGGTGATCGGCATGGCCGAAAACGACAACGGCCGCTTCTACAACACCACGCTGCTGATGACTCCCGAAGGCATCGCCCTGAAATACCGCAAGACCCACCTCTGGGCCTCTGATCGCGGTGTGTTCGAGGCTGGTGACCGTTACGCCACCTGCCTGTGGAACGGCGTGCGCGTCGGTCTGCTGATCTGCTACGACATCGAGTTCCCCGAGTCGGCCCGGGCCCTGGCGCAACTGGGCGCCGAATTGCTGATCGTGACCAACGGCAACATGGACCCGTACGGCCCGACCCACCGCACCGCGATCATGGCCCGGGCTCAGGAAAACCAGGCGTTTGCGCTGATGGTCAATCGGGTCGACGCCGGGGATGACGGGTTGATGTTTGCCGGCGGCAGTGCGCTGGTGGATCCGCTGGGCACGGTGCTATTCGAGGCCGGGCGTGAGGAAGGGCGGTTCAGTGTTGAGCTGGATTTCGGCCAGTTGGAGCTGGCGCGCAAGGATTATCGGTATCTGGATGATCAGCGGTTGAGGTTGCCGGGGGAGGTGGTTGAACACGCTTCTGGAGTACGCGAGCTGCTGATTCCTTGACCCGTTGTACCCGATCGTTCCCATGCTCTGCGTGGGAATGCAGCCCGGGACGCTCTGCGTCCCAAGAGCGGACGCAGAGCGTCCATTGAGGCATTCCCACGCAGACGGTTCGACGCCTCGACGTGGGAACGATCAGCAACACCCGAAACATTCGCCGAACTCGGCCTCTGCCATAAATCCAATAAAATCCGGAGTAAGTCGCCCATGGCTCGTTTGCAACGCACCCTTTCGCTAGGGTCGGTGGTGCTGTTCGGCATCGCCTACATGACGCCGATCATTGTCCTCGGCACGTTCGGCATCCTCGCCCAGTCCACCGCCGGCATGGTGCCCGCCGCCTATCTGGCGGCACTGGTGGCGATGTTTTTCACCGCCATGAGCTACGGGCGCATGGCCGCCGCGTTCCCGGTGGCCGGCTCGGCCTACAGCTATGTGCGCAAGGCCATCAGCCCGAAACTCGGCTTCATCGCCGGTTGGGCAGTGCTGCTCGATTATCTGTTTCTGCCGATGGCGATCTGGCTGATCGGCGCCGCGTACCTCGCGTCGGCCTTCCCGTCGATCCCGCAGTGGATCTGGGTGCTGGCGTTCATCGGCATCACCAGCGCAATCAACATCATTGGCCTGAAGCTGGCCAACGGCATCAACGCCTTGCTGATGCTGGTGCAGTTCCTGGTGCTGATTGCCTTCGTCGCGCTGTGCGTGCATTACGTCGGCGGCGATGCCAGCACGCCGCTGTGGTCGATCAAACCGTTCCTCAATGGCGACATGCAGATGCCGCTGATCATGAGCGGCGCGGCCATCGCTTGCTATTCGTTCCTCGGTTTTGATGCGGTCAGCACCCTCACCGAAGAAACCCGCGATCCACGTCGCACCATCCCTCGGGCAATCATGTTGATCACCCTGATCGGTGGGCTGATTTTCGTTGGCGTCTCGTACTTCGTGCAGATCGCCCATCCTTCGTTCCAGTTCGACAGCGTCGACTCGGCGGCCTACGAGATTGCGCGCAACATTGGCGGTGATCTGTTCGTGTCGATCTTCCTGATCGGCCTGATCGTCGGGCAGTTCGCCTCGGGTCTGTCGGCGCAGGCCAGCGGTTCGCGTTTGTTGTTCGCGATGGGCCGTGACGGTGTGCTGCCCAAGTCATTCTTCGGCACCTTGCACGAGCGCTTCGGCACGCCGGTCAACAGCATCCTGCTGTGTGCGGTGGTGGCCTTGCTGGCGCTGAAACTCGATGTGACCACCTCGACCTCGTTCATCAACTTCGGGGCGTTCCTGGCGTTCAGTCTGGTCAACCTGTCGGTAATTTTTCACTACTGGATCGGCGGCGAGAAAAAGGGTCTGCGCGAGTTGATCCTGTTCCTGATCTTCCCGTTCATCGGCCTGGCGGCGGACTTGTGGCTGATGGTCAGCCTCGATCACCTGGCGGTGTATCTGGGCCTGAGCTGGCTGGCGATTGGCGTGGTGTACCTGGCGGTGCTCACGGGTGGTTTCCGCCGACAACCGCCGGAGATGGATTTCCAGGAAGCCGCCTGACCCGGCATCAGGCCGCCGGGCGGGTCTGGCGCAACGGCAACTGCACGCGGAACGTCGTGCCGGCGCCCAACGTGCTGCGCACGGAAATATCGCCGCCGTGTTTCTTCACGATGCCATACGACAGGGACAGGCCCAGGCCTGTCCCCTGGCCCACCGGTTTGGTGGTGAAGAACGGGTCGAAGATTTTCTGCAGGGTCTCGGGGGCGATGCCCGAACCGGTGTCGGCCACTTCGATGATTGCCGTTTCGCCCTGCACGCCGGTGCGCAGGGTGATGGTGCCGCGCTCCGGGCCCATGGCCTGCGCCGCGTTGACCACCAGGTTCATGATCACCTGATTGATTTGCGAGGGCAGGCATTCGATGTCCGGCAGATCCTGATATTCCTTGATCATATCGGCCTTGTACTTGAGCTCGCCGGCGACGATGTTCAGGGTCGATTCGATGCCTTGTTGCAGATTGGCCCACTGCCATTCCTGATGGCTGTCGACTCGGGAGAAATCCTTGAGATCCCGGACGATCTGTCCGACCCGACCAATGCCTTCCTTGGATTCGCGAATCAGCGTCGGGATGTCTTCCAGCAGATAGTCCAGTTCAAGACGCTCGCGCAATTGCTGCAACTGCGCGGCGGCTTCGGCGGGCAAGTTCTGCCCGGCGGTGTGATAGGCGCCGAGCATGGCCAGCAGTTGCTGGAAGTAGCCGTCGAGCGTGCCGAGGTTGGAGGAAATGAAACCGATCGGGTTGTTGATTTCATGGGCGACCCCGGCGGCCAGTTGACCCAGCGAGGCGAGTTTTTCCGACTGCACCAGTTGGCCTTCCAGCTGTTTGCGTTCGTCGATTTCCCGCTGCAAGGCTTCGCTGGCCTGCCGGAACTGGGCGGTGCGCTGATCCACCAGATGTTCCAGGTGATGCATCTGCAAGGACGCGCGTTCGGTCATCTGCCATTTGGTCAGCAGGGTGTTGGCCATCTGCTGGACTTCAATGTTGTCGAAGGGCTTTTTCAGGATCAGCAGTCGGTCATGGGCGTGCAGACGATCCAGCAGTTCGTCCCATGAGTAATCGGAATAGGCGGTGCAGACCACCACCTGCAACTGCGGATCCTGCTTCCAGAGTTCTTCGATGGTGCGCGCCCCGTCCCAACCGTCCGGCATGCGCATGTCGACGAAGGCCAGGGCATACGGGCATTGCTCCTGCAGGGCCAGGTTGAGTTTGGCCAGGCCTTCCTCTCCACCGTAGGCCGAATCCAGCTCGAAAGGTGCTTGCCGGGGTTTGGCGGGCACGCCGAACAGGGCGGCTTCCATCTCGTCCAGTTTTGCCGAGTGCGCCGGCGCCGGAGCGAGGATCTTGCGAAAGTCCTCGTGAATCGACGGCATGTCATCGATCAGCAGGATGCGGCGGTTAGACAGCTCGCTCATGCGTTCTCCGTAACGGTGATCAGCGGAATCTGCAGGGTGAACAAGGCGCCCAGTCCCGGTCCGTCGCTGTGGGCGGTGAGGTGGCCGTTCATCTCGATGGCCGCCAGCGCGCAGCTGTGCAGGCCGAAGCCGTGGCCTTCCTTGCGGGTGGTGAAACCGTGGGCAAAGATCCGCGTCATGTTTTCCGCGGCGATGCCTTCGCCGTCGTCCCTGACGCTGATTTCCAGAAAACTGTCGTCGACGATCTTTACCCCCAGGGTCATGGTGCGCGGGCGGTTGCTGAGGTCGGACATCGCGTACTTGGCGTTGCTGATCAGGTTGATCAGGATCAGCAGCAAACGGTGTTTGTCGCCCATCACCTGGGGGACTTCGGCGTATTCCTTGACCACCGTGACGTGGTGCCGGGTGAGGGCGCCGGCGTTCATGCGCAGCGCGTCTTCGAGCAGCTCGTTGATGTACAGCGGCTCGGTCATGCTGTTGGCCCCGGCATAGGATTGCTGGGTGGCGACGATGTCCTTGATGTGATCGACGCTTTTGTTCATCTGGTTCAGTTCGTCGACCATCTCCTGCTGTTCCTGGGCGATGGCGCCGACCAGTTGATTGAGGTAGCCGGGCAGCAGCTTGCCCTTGGGGTCTTCGCTGAGGAAATGGCCTAGATCGTCCGGGTGTTCGTTGATCAGTTGCATGGCCTTGCCCAGCCCCTGCGCCTTGCTGCTGCGCAGTTTGCGCGAGATCAGGTCGGAGGAGATGTTCACGCTGTTGAGCACGTTGCCGACGTTGTGCAGCACGTTGGTCGCGATCTCGGCCATGCCGGCCTGGCGTGCGGCGTCGAGCAGTTCGCTCTGGGCGTTCTTGAGCTCCCGGGTGCGCTCGTCGACCCGTTGCTCCAGCACATCGTTGGCGGTTTGCAGGGCCGCGTTGACCCGATTGATCTCGGCAAAGCTGCGGATCAGGCGGATGGCCAGCCACAACAGCGACAACATCAGCAGGACGGAAAACAGCAGCAGATAGAAGTGATATTTACGGTCGATTTTTTCGGCCTGTTGCTGATCCTGGTTGAGCATGGTGGTGATGTTGTCCAGACGCTCGGCCACGGGGATCGCCTCTATTTCTTCGAGCAACCGGTTGACGATTGGCTGCTCGCGTAGAATCAGGCTGATGTGATTGCTCAGGATCCGGATCGGGGCCTGGAAGTCCTGGGGCAGGCGTTGCGCATTCACCGCCAGTTTGTTCAAGCCCAGTACGATGTCGGCGGCCTTGTCGTCGGAGGTGACCTGGGAAAACTCCAGGGCGCTGAGCAGCAGGTCATAGGTGTCGGTGGCGATGTTCTGCACCTGGATCTTGTCGAGGTCGGACAGGTCAGCCAGTTGTGCCTGAATGTCATCTTCGGCAGTGGGCAGAAACGCCAGGGAATTGCGCAACAGGGCGTTGTGCGACTTGAACTGTTCCACCAGCCGGGTCTTTGCCTGCATGGCCGTGAGAAAACTGTCGTGAGCCTCGTTCCATTGTTGCGAGTCGCTGCGCCCGTGGCCGGACTCCATGGTGTCGAAGCGTTCCCACAAACGGTTCATTTCGTTCATGGGTGAAATCAACGGATCGTAATTGTGCGAAAGCGCCACCCGGGCCTTGAGGATTTCGTTTTCCCACAACGAATCCTGTTGCTTGATCTGGCGGATCAGATCCCGGGATTCGGTATAGGCCGTTGTCTGCTCGGAACTCGATTTCAGGTACAGAAACACCAGAATCGAGGCCAGCAACACGGTGACGAGGCCGAGCAACAGCAGGCTGACACGGCGTGAAACCTTCATCATGGCTTGCCCTCCCACTGGCCGGTCAGGGTCTTGAGAAACAGGATGATCAGGGTCTTGTCTTCTTCGCTGGGCATGCGCCCCAACTGATACTGGAACATCACGTCAACCGCCCGTTCGAGGGTGGGCGCCGAACCGTCATGGAAGTACGGTGCGGTCAGGGCGACATTGCGCAGACTCGGCACCTTGAACACGGCGCGATCGGCTTCGTCGCCGGTCACGTTGAAACGGCCCTGGTCGGCCACCGTCGGGTTACCGCGATCGGCGATGTAGTCGCCGAACACGCCGAACTTCTGGAACATGTTGCCGCCAATGTTGACGCCCTGATGGCAGGCAATGCAGCCGTACTCCTTGAAACGCTGATAGCCGTATTTTTCTTCGAGGGTCAGGATATCGGTATTACCCAGCAGGTACTGATCGAAACGGGAGTCGGGGGTCAGCAGCGTGCGCTCATAGGTGGCCAGCGCATTCTGGATATTGGCCCGGTTCACGGCATCGGGGTAGGCGGCACGAAAGCTTTGACCATAGGCTGCGTCGTCAGCGATCCGTTGTACGACCGTGTTCCAGTCGCTGCCCATTTCGTGGGGGCTGGTGATCACGACGTTGCTCTGTTCTTCCAGGGTTTCGACGCGACCGTCCCAGAACTGGCGGAAATTGAGGCTGGCGTTGAACACGGTCGGCGTGTTGACCGCCACCGGTTGCCCATCGAAGCCGTTGGAGAAGGCGCGGGTGTCGGCGCCGCCTTTATCCAGTTGATGGCAACTGGCGCAAGACAGCGTGTTGTTGATCGACAGCCGTGGGTCATGGAACAGCTGACGTCCCAGTTCGACCCGCTTCGGGTCTTGTGGCGGGATGGCCGGCAAGGGCTTGAGCGGCTCGTCCAGTGGCGCGGCGAGGGTGTTTGCGCATAGCGCGAACAGTAGAAACAACGCCGGGCGATTCATGAAACACCCCACGGACCAGGCTGAGCGGACGCCAGCAATCGGGCAAAGGCGTCCACCGGCAAGGCTTTGCTGAAGTAGTAGCCCTGGCCTTCCTCACAGTGGTGATCCTTGAGGAACGCCAACTCTTGCGCGGTCTCCACCCCTTCGGCGATGACGTTCAGATTCAGGCTCTTGCCCAGGCTGATGATCGCGCCGACCAGCGCCGCATCGCTGCTGTCATGGCTCAGGCCGCGAATGAAGGATTGGTCGATTTTCAGCACATCGATGGGAAACCGGCGCAGATAGCTGAGGCTGGAATAGCCGGTGCCGAAGTCGTCGATGGCCAGTCGGACGCCCAGCGCCTTCAGCCGGTTCAGCGCGCTCATCGTCGCGTCGACGTTCTGCATCAGCACGCCTTCGGTGATCTCCAGTTCCAGCAGACGGGGATCCAGTCCGGTCTGTGCCAGCACCTGCTCGATGCCCTCGACGAAGTGGCGCTGACGAAAGTCGATGGCCGAGGTGTTGACCGACATGCGAATCGGCGGCAATCCCGCCTGTTGCCATTCACGGGTCTGACGACAGGCCTCGGCCAGCACCCATTTGCTCAGCGGCACGATCAGGCCGCTGTCTTCGGCCACCGGGATGAACTCCGAGGGATAGACCCAGCCATGCCCCGGTTTCTGCCAGCGCACCAGTGCCTCGGCACCGACTACCCGGCCGCTGGCCAGCTCGATTTTCGGCTGGTAGTGCAAGACGAATTCGTGGCGTTGCAGGGCCTGGCGAATGCCCGACTCGATGCTTTGCTGTTCCCGGGCGCGCTGGTTCATGGCTTCGATGAAAAAGCCGATTTCGTTCGGTCCGTTTTCCTTGGCGCTGCGCATGGCCGTTTCAGCTTTCTTGATCAGCTCGATGGCCTCGAGCCCGTCATCGGGGTAGAGGCTGATGCCCAGACTGGCCGTGACGCTCACGTCATGCCCGACGATTGTCTGTGGAGCGCGGATGGCGCTCAGTAGTTTCTCGGCGATGCTGCGCGACTGCTGCGGATGGTTGATGTCGCTGAGCATCACCACGAATTCGTCGGAGCCATAACGAAAGACCGAATCCGATTCGCGCACGCAGGCGAGCAATTGCTGGCCGACCCGTTTGAGCATCTCGTCGCCCGCCGGATGGCCCAGGGCATTGTTGATGCGCTTGAAGCGATCCAGCCCGAGAAACATCACCACCAGTTGTTTGTCATGGCGCCGGCAAGCGGCCAGCGATTGAGTCAGACGATCACCGAGCAAGGTGCTGTTGGGCAGACCCGTGAGGCTGTCGTACTGCAAAAGGCGCGAGACCTTGAGTAATTCGTGCACGCGGGCCTCGATGGTCTGCTCGAGGTTGAGCATCTTCAGTGCAGCGTCCTGAGCGAGCTGCCATTTCCACGTCAGGGCATTGGCCATCTGGCGGATTTCCAGGGTGTCGAACGGCTTTTTCAGGATCAGCAACTGATCGCCGAACTCCAGGCGTTCGGCCATGGCCTCCCAGCTGTAGTCGGAATAGGCGGTGCACAGCGCAATTTGCAGATTGGGGTCGACTGCCCAGAGTTTTTCGATAGTTTCCAGGCCGTCCCAACCGGGCGGCATGCGCATGTCGGTGAAGGCGAGGGCATAGGGCCGGCCTTCGTCCAGTGCGTTTTGCACCAGTTTCAGTGCTTCCTGGCCCTGATAGGCGGAGTCGAGCTGGAACGTCAGGTGCGGCGATTGGCGGGTGCCGAACAGCGTTTGCTCAAGCGTGTTCAGATCCGCTTCACCGTGGGTGTCCGGGGTGAGGATCTTGCGAAAGTCGGCATGGATCGCCGGGGTGTCATCGACGATCAGAATGCGCCGGTTGGTCTGGGGAAAAGGTGTTTTCATCCCTCATCCTCCCTGGGCAGCGGGGCAGTCGCGTTCCCGCCCTTCAGCAGGCGGGCCGCCTGTTCGGGGCTGACCGCTTCCCTGAAGCAAACGCCTTGCACGTTTTTCAGCGGTGCCGACGAGGCCAGGGCGTCATCCCGATCTGCGGGCCGGACGCCTTCGGCGCTGATGTCGATCGCCAGATCCCGGGCGAAATTGACGATCGCGCGCAGGGTGTTGGCGCTGCCTTCATCCTGGGCCGCACTGTCGATCAGTGATTGGGAGAGTTTGAGGTGATTGACCCGGTAGGTTTTCAGGTAATCGAACGATGAGTATTCGGTGCCGAAATCGTCGATGGCGATCTTCACCCCAAGCTCACTCAGGCGCGGCAGCACATCGTTGTGAGTCCATTTGGTCTGGGCCAGGGTCGCTTCAGTGACATCGAAACGCAGATCCCACGGTGCCAGCTCCCAACGGGCGGTGGTGCGCAGCACGTCATAGATGAGCTCGGGCCCGCTCTTGAGTTGCGCCAGGGAAATCCTGATCGCCATCACCGGAGGCGCCACTCCCTCGTTTTGCCACTGGCGCATCTGCCAGCAGGCGTGATCCAGTATCCAGCGACCGAGCGGGATGATTGCACCGGTCTTTTCCGCTGCCGGTACAAAGGCCGACGCCGGCAGCAGACCCAGCCTGGGATGTTGCCATTTGACCTGCGCGGCCATGCCGAGAATCTTGCCGCTGTGCATGTCCACTTCCGGCGTGTAATCGAGCTTCAGTCCTCCCTGAATGAGCGCTGTCGTCAACTCTTCGGCAAGGGTAATGCGCTCGGCCACTTCCCGGGTGATTTGCTCGGAGTAGAACTGGTACTGATTGCGCCCGGTTTCCTTGGCGCGGTACAGCGCCATGTCGGCGCCGGCCAGCAGGCTGTCGGCATCCAGACTTGTGGCCCGGTAGAGGCAGATGCCGATGCTGACGGAGGTGTGCACGGCATTGCCCGTCAAGTGGTAAGGCTGCGACAGTGCATCGCGGATCTTGGCGGCGACGGTGGCGGACTGGGTCGGGTCGCTGACATCCAACTGCAGGATCGCGAATTCGTCACCGCCCAGCCGTGCGACTACGTCGTTTTCCCGCACATTCGATTTGATCCGCTGCGCCACTTCCTGCAAAAGCAAATCGCCGACCGGATGGCCGAGGGTGTCGTTGATCCGCTTGAAATGGTCCAGATCCAGATAAAACACCGCAAAAGGCGCCGCACCCCGACGCGCGGCGGCGAAGGCCTGATGCAGGCGCTCGATCAGGGTGGCGCGATTGGCCAGCCCGGTGAGACCGTCGGTGCGGGCCAGCAGGTTCATCTTTTCTTCGGCCAGCCGGCGCTCGGTGATATCGAGAATGATCCCTTCGACTTCCAGCAGTCGGCCGTCGTGATCGCGTACCGGGATGTAGCGGTTTTCCACCCAGCGCCAGTCGCCCGCGCCGGTACGCAGGCGAAACTCGATGGAGGCGCCCTCTGCATGGCGATCGAGCACCCGGCCCATGGCGGCATCGACACTGGGCTGATCGTCCGGGTGAATCAGCGTCTGCGCCCAAGTGGCCGACCCCACCAGATCAGCCGCGACATGCCCGTAACGGGTGATGTTGTGGGAGATGTACATCAGCGGAAACGACGGTTCGCCACGCAACCGGTAGAGGATGGTCGGACTGTTCTGCACGATGATGTTGGCGTCGGACAGTTCCCGGGTACGCGCCTGAACCGCTTGCTCCAGCAGGTTCATCTTCATGGCGGCGTCTTCGGTCATCTGCCACTTGACCGTCAGGGCACTGGCCAGCTGCCGGATCTCGATCGCATCGAAGGGTTTTTTCAGGATCAGCAGGCGATCGGTCAGGGCCAGCCGCTGGTCAATGTCCTCCCAGGAGTAATCGGAATAAGCGGTACACAGGGCCACTTGCAGCTTGGGGTCGACCTGCCACAGTCGCTCGATGGTTTCCAGGCCATCCCAGCCCGGCGGCATGCGCATGTCGATGAAGGCCATGGCGTAGGGACGCCCCGCGGCCAGTGCGGCTTCGACCTTGTCCAGCGCTTCGCGGCCCTGATAGGCCGAGTCCAGCTCGAAAGGGTCCCTGGGGGCGGCGGGAGCGGAGGTCGGATCGCCGAACAGCAGGTTTTCGGTTTCGTCCAGACTGTCGTCTGTAACCGTGGCCGACTTGAGGATTTTCGCGAAATCCTCATGGATCGACGCGGTATCGTCGACGATCAGCACACGACGGTTGATAGGGCCGGGTTGCGCACTCATGACGCAATACCCGCCTGTACACGCACATTCGTCATCGGGAGCATCCCTTTCCCCTCATCCCATGCCTGCGCGCAGGCCGATGGTGTCGTCCCGCCACTTGAGCATAGTTGCAGGGACGCAACTTCGCCTGTCGCGGTGTAACAGAGGATTTACACGGCCCCGGCGAAAATCATCTAGCCTTTGGTTCAGGCGCGGGCAAGCGGGAGGTCTGTCGGCGCGTCAGTCATGTCCAACGTTTTTCACGAGGCTTCGCCATGGAAGAGCCGTCCGCCCCGATTTCGCCGCCCCGGCCCAAAGTGCTGCTGGTCGATGACGAGGAACCGATCCTCAACAGCCTGCGCCGTCTGCTGCGCGGCCAGCCTTATGACGTGTTGCTGGCCACCAGCGGTGCCCAGGCTCTGGAAATCCTCGAGCAGCAACCGGTGAATCTGGTGATGAGCGATGCGCGCATGCCCAATATGGATGGCGCCACGCTGCTGGCTCGCGTTCATGAGCTGTACCCGGCGACCGCGCGGATCATGCTCACCGGCTACGCCGAACCTTCTGCAATCATCAAGGCCATCAACGAAGGCCAGATCGAGCGCTACATCAGCAAACCCTGGAACGACGAAGAAATGCTCCTGACCTTGCGTCAGGCCTTGGCGCATCAGCACCTGGCGCGCGAGCGCGAGCGTCTGGAACAACTGACGCGAGCGCAAAACGATCAGCTGAAGTTGCTCAACAGCACTCTGGAAAAGCGCGTCGCCGCCCGCACCGCCGAGCTGCAGCAGACCGCCGACATGCTCGATCTGGCCTACGAGGAGCTCAAGCGCAGTTTCCTGACAGGCACCGAAATGTTCTCGTTGCTGGCCAACCTGCGCCTGCCGCCGACCAAGCAGACCAACCGGCAGATCATCGAACTGGTGCGCTGCTATTGCCGCGAACATCGGTTTGATGAAGCCGCCAGCCGCGACCTGACCATGGCCGCCGCGCTCTACAACATCGGCAAGCTGAGCTGGACCGACAGCATGATGACCACGCCGTCGGACCTGTTGCACAGCACCGAGCGCGATCGCTACCGGGCGTATCCGAAACAGAGCGAATCGCTGTTGATGACCCTTGACCCGATGAAGGATGCCGCGCGGCTGATCCTGCATCATCAGGAACACTGGGATGGCAGCGGGTTTCCCGACCGGCTCAAGGGCGAAGCCATTCCCTTGGGTTCGCGGCTGTTGAAACTGGCGGTGGATTTCGTCGAGTTGCAGCGCGGGCTGATTCTCGAGCGGCAAATGAACAGTGATGAAGCGTTGCTGTACCTGCGCCAGTACGCCGGCAAACTTTACGATCCCGAACTGATCGAGGATTTCATCAAGGTCTGTGCAATGGTCAGCGACATCACCCTGACCGATCCGAGCGTCAAGGTGCTGGGTACCCGGGAGCTGGCAGCGGGGATGATCCTGGCGCGCAATCTCAACGCCGACAACGGCATGTTGCTGCTCAATGCCGGCAAGGTGCTGAGTGCTTTGCTGGTGGACAAACTGATCAGTTTCGAAGCCATGGAGGGCGCTAAATACAAGGTGTTCGTGAAAGTACCGGAGGAGGGGGAAAGCGTGCTTCTGGCCCAGGGGTGATGACGCTGGCGCGGTCGGCATGGGATCCTTGCGGTTTTTCCCAAGGCCGATGGCTGACCCATGACTTCTGTTTCCGCAGTTTCCCCTCGCATCATTCGAATCGCTGCCGCGTTGCTGTTCAACTCCGCCGGCCAGACCCTGCTGGTGCGCAAGCGCAACACCACGGCGTTCATGCAACCGGGCGGCAAAATCGAGGCCCACGAGCTGCCGGTGCATGCGCTGGCCCGTGAGCTGGAAGAGGAACTGGGACTGGTGATCGTTCCGGCGCAGGCGAGCTTTCTCGGCCAGTTCTCGGCACCCGCCGCCAACGAGCCGGGATTCGTCGTGCAGGCCGAGATCTTTCAGCTGACCATCGACGCCGAAGTATCTCCGGCCGCCGAGATCGAAGAGGTGATCTGGATTGATCCTGCCACCGACGGCGATGTGGTTCTCGCCCCATTGACACGCGACCTGATCCTGCCGTTTTATCGAGCCTCGCTGACCGCGATCGCCTGATCATTCGTGCAAAGGACTTCGTCATGATCCCGCTTCAAGACTTGCTGATTTTTGCCGCCGCCGCACTGCTGATGGTACTGACGCCGGGGCCGAACATGATCTACCTGATCTCGCGTTCGATCTGTCAGGGACGCCGTGCCGGGGTGACTTCGCTGCTCGGCGTGGTGGCGGGTTTCTTTGTGCATCTGTTCGCGGCGGCTGCCGGTTTGACTGCGGTGTTTCTCGCGGTGCCGATGGCCTATGAAGTGTTGAAATGGGCCGGTGCGCTGTACCTGTTGTGGCTGGCCTGGCAGGCGGTGAAGCCCGGCGCCCGTTCGCCATTCGAGGCGCAGCAACTGCCGGCGGATTCGTCGCGCAAACTGATCACCATGGGCTTTCTAACCAGCGCGCTGAACCCGAAAATCGCGGTGTTCTACCTCTCGGTATTTCCTCAGTTCATTACCCCGGAACACGGCTCGGTGTTCACTCAAAGCATCATTCTCGGCCTGACCCAGATCAGCGTCAGTTTCAGCGTCAATCTGTTGATCGCGCTGTTCGCGGCGGGCATCGCTTCGTGGTTCGTCAGCAATCCGACCTGGCTGGCGGCGCAGCGTTATTTCATGGGATTTGTGCTCGGCGGTCTGGCCTTACGGCTGATGCTTGAACAACGCCGGTCGGCTTGAGCATGTGGATCGAGCGGCTGGACGCCAGTCATGCGCTGGCTTATCGCGAACTGATGCTGGAAGCCTATGACCGGCATCCGCAGGCGTTCACCTCCAGCGTGCGCGAGCGCGCAGTGATGCCGCTGAGCTGGTGGGAGTCACGCCTGACCAGCAAGCTCGATGCGGTGTTCGGCGCGTTCGAGGACGGCCGGCTGGCGGGCATCGTCGGCCTGGCGTTTGAGCCTCGTGAGAAGGCCCGGCACAAGGCAACGGTGTTCGGCATGTATGTGTCGGCCGAGTATCGCCAGCGCGGTCTGGGTTTGAAACTGATGGAGGCGGTGCTGGGTGAAGCGCAGCAGCATCCGGCGCTGAAAGTCATTCAACTGACCGTCACCGCCGGCAATGACGCGGCGTTCAAATTGTACCAGCGCTGCGGCTTCATCCAGTTCGGCCTCGAACCGATGGCGGTGCGGGTCGGCGAGGACTACTTCGACAAGATCCACATGTGGTGCGCGCCTTTCGTGCCAACCGCCAGCCTCAACGAACCGCGCTGACCCCATCCAGGGTCGAGAACGAAGTGTCCTTGGCCGTCAGCAGGAAGTCGCGCATGTACGGCGCATCCAGCATGTCGGCGCGGATCGCTGCGTACAGCGTGGCAAACAGACCTTTCTCGCCCAGCCGCTTGCCCTTCACGTAACCCCGCGAGCTGTATTCATGCAGCGCCCAGTGCGGCATGCCGCACACGCCACGGCCGCTGGCCACCAGTTGCATCATCATCACCGTCAGCTCCGAGGTGCGTACCTGCGCCGGTTCGATGTCGGCCGGTTCGAGGAAACGGGTGAAGATGTCCAGCCGATCGCGTTCGACCGGGTAGGTGATCAGGGTTTCGGTCAGCAGGTCTTCGGGAACGATGTACGGTTTGCTTGCCAGCGCGTGCTGATTGGCGACCGCAAGCATGGCTTCGTAGGTGAACAGCGGCACGTAGGTGATACCGGCGATTTCCAGCGGGTCGGACGTCACCACCAGATCCAGGTCGCCCCGTGCCAGCGCCGGCAGCGGTGCAAACGAGAAACCCGAAGCGAGGTCGAGTTCGACTTCCGGCCACGCATCGCGGAACTGGTCGATGGTCGGCATCAGCCACTGGAAGCAGCTGTGGCATTCGATGGCCATGTGCAGACGTCCGGCAGTGCCACCGGCCAGACGCCCGATATCACGCTCGGCGGCGCGCAGCAGCGGCAGGGTCGCGTCGGCCAGTTGCAGCAGGCGCAGGCCGGCGCTGGTGAAACGCACCGGTTTGGTCTTGCGCACGAACAACGGCATGCCCATGCGCTCTTCCAGCTCCTTGAACTGGTGGGACAGCGCCGACTGGGTCAGGTGCAGGCGGTCGGCTGCATCGACCAGGCTGTCGGCTTCACGCAGGGCATGCAGGGTTTTCAGGTGACGGATCTCAAGCACCACAGGCTCCATGAGGAAAATTTGTGATCAACACGAAAAGGTTGAGTTTGTCTCATGTTGCCCTGGCTGTCGACAATGGCGCCATCTTTTACGCAATGGAGAACACTCGACATGGCCGTGGCACACACCTTGGGTTTCCCGCGCATCGGCGCCGACCGCGAACTGAAAAAAGCCCTCGAAGCCTGTTGGAAAGGTGATCTTGATCAGGCCGCCCTGAATCAGGTCGGCCGCGAACTGCGCGCCAGACACTGGCAACTGCAGAAGGACGCCGGCATCGACCTGCTGCCGGTCGGCGACTTCGCCTGGTACGACCAGGTGCTGACCCACTCGCTGACCTTCGGTGTGATCCCCGAGCGCTTCGACGCTGTGCGCGACGAGCGCGGCCTGCCGACCCTCGACACCTTGTTTGCCATGGCTCGTGGCGCCACGTCGTCCTGCTGCGGCGGTGAGCACGGCAAGACTCAATACGCCCAAGAGCTGACCAAGTGGTTTGACACCAACTACCACTACCTGGTCCCGGAATTCAGCGCCGACCAGCAGTTCAAGCTGAGCTGGGAACAGCTGTTCGATGAAGTCGAAGAGGCCAAAGCCCTCGGTCACAACGTCAAACCGGTGATCATCGGCCCGCTGACCTACCTGTGGCTGGGCAAGGCGAAAGGCAACGACTTCGACAAACTCGATCTGCTTGAGCGCCTGCTGCCGGTGTACAACCAAATCCTCGGTCGTCTCGCGGCACAGGGCGTGGAGTGGGTGCAGATCGATGAGCCGATCCTCACCCTCGACCTGCCGCAAGCCTGGAAAAGCGCTTTCGAACGCGCCTATCACATCCTTCAGTACTCGCCGCTGAAGAAACTGGTGGCGACCTATTTCAGTGGTCTGCAAGACAACCTCGGTCTGGCCGTCGGCCTGCCGGTGCAAGGCCTGCACATCGATGCGGTGCGTGCACCGGAGCAACTCGGTCAGGTGCTCGATCGCCTGCCGACCTACAAGATTCTGTCGGTCGGTCTGGTCAACGGACGCAACGTCTGGCGCTGCGAGCTGGAGCAGGCGCTGGCACAACTGCAACCGGCGCAGGAGCGTTTTGGCGACAACCTGTGGGTCAGCAGTTCCTGCTCGTTGTTGCACAGCCCGGTGGATGTCGAGCGTGAAGACAAGCTCGATCCGGAACTGAAAAGCTGGCTGGCGTTCGCCGTGCAGAAGTGCAGCGAAATCTCGGTGTTGCGTGATGCGCTGAACGACCCGCAAGCGCCGAACGTGCAAAGCGCACTGGCCGCAAGCCGCGCCATTCAGCAAAGCCGCGCCCGCTCGCCGCGCATTCACAAAGCTGAAGTGCAGGCGCGGATCGAGGCGATCAATGCCAGCGACAGCCAGCGCCATTCGCCGTTCGCCAAACGCATCGCCGCGCAACAGGCGCGTCTGAAATTGCCGACGTTCCCGACCACCACCATCGGCTCGTTCCCGCAGACCGCCTCGATTCGTCTGGCCCGTCAGGCGTTCAAGCAGGGCAAGCTGTCGGCCAACGATTACCACGATGCCATGCGCAGCGAAATCCGCCACGCGGTGCAGGTGCAGGAACGCCTGGGCCTGGATGTGCTGGTGCACGGTGAAGCCGAGCGCAACGACATGGTCGAGTACTTCGCCGAACAGCTCGACGGTTACCTGCTCACCCGCTTCGGCTGGGTCCAGAGCTACGGTTCCCGCTGCGTGAAACCGGCAGTGATTTATGGCGATCTGAGTCGTCCGAACGCCATGACCGTAGACTGGATCACTTATGCCCAGGGTCTGACCGACAAGGTCATGAAAGGCATGCTGACCGGCCCGGTGACCATGTTGATGTGGTCGTTCCCGCGCGAAGACGTGTCGCGCAAAGTCCAGGCGCAACAACTGGCGCTGGCCCTGCGGGACGAAGTGGTGGACCTGGAAAACGCCGGGATCAAGATCGTGCAGATCGACGAAGCCGCGTTCCGCGAAGGCCTGCCGCTGCGCCGTGAACAATGGCAGGAATACCTCGACTGGGCCGTGGAGGCGTTCCGCCTGACCGCCTCGGGGGTGAAGGATGAAACGCAGATTCATACCCACATGTGCTACAGCGAATTCAACGATGTGATCAAGGCGATTGCCGACATGGACGCCGACGTGATCACCATCGAAACCTCGCGTTCGGACATGGAATTGCTCGAGGCCTTCGAAGCGTTCGACTACCCGAACGACATCGGCCCGGGTGTCTACGACATCCACTCGCCGCGGGTGCCGGACACTGCCGAGATGGTCAAGTTGATGAGCAAAGCCGTAAAACGGATTCCGGCCCAGCGCCTGTGGGTCAACCCCGACTGCGGGCTGAAAACCCGCGCCTGGCCGGAGACCGAAGCAGCGCTGGTCAACATGGTCGCGGCGGCGCGGCAGTTGCGCAGTCAGTTGGCGTAACACGCAAGAGACAGGGAGCGGCGAACCGCTCCCCGGGTCGTGTCAAAGCGCTTCGAACCAGGGCAGCACTGGCGAACGCTTGCCGATGTCGGCGTAGGGCAACGTTTGATCGTCAGCGTGGGTCTTGCCACGGTGTTCAGGCAGTTTCAAATGGGCTTTTTCGAAGTCGCCGAACGCTGGCCTGGCTTTGCTGTAGTGAAAATGTGCATACCACAACAGCCGGGGCGGCTGGAGGCTCAGATCGCGAATTTCGTATTCCTGCAGGTAATCTGGCCGGCCGTCGGTGCGATTGCGCAGTTGCTTCATCAGCGCGACCTTGCGGACCTCCACGGCATTTTGTTGCAGCAGATCTTCGAGCATGCCATCGGTGGGGCTTCGGCTGGCAAGGGTCTGCCGGGTGCGCATTTGCCGTCCTTGAATACGCATTCGGGCCGCCATGGCGTTCAGTTCTGCGATCACCGGATGTCCGGCGGACAGGGCTTCGATATCTTTGGCCCGGCGCGACAAGTCATTGGCTTCACTGACCATCATGTGTTCCAGATCCACCGGGAGCATGTCGTGTTCGGCATAGGTCTGCACCTTTGCCTGATAGGCCGATTGTCCATCAAGCCGCTTGCGCGCATCGGCCAGCAGTGACGGCAGATGGCGGGGCGCCGGCGGCAGTGTTTGTGGCGGTGGCGTCACCTGGCGATACCGGCCGTTGGTTGCCTGTTCCCAGACTTGCTGCCCGGCTTTGCCGTGGTTCAGGACGAATTGCCGTTTGCGGGTTCTGAGTTCCCAGTTCTCCACCCCGATCAGCCACTGATCGTTTTCGGTCCGGAAGATTTTCTTGTCGCGCTGCCCGCCAGGGCGAGCGGGTACCGGAAGGTCGATGGCCTTTCTGGCACGCTCGGCCATGGCTTCCACGCCGGCCATCAACGGTTCGAACTCTTCCATATGAAAGTACTGGGGGTAACTGGCGGTCCACTGGTTCATTTCCCGGCGATATTTTGCATAGGTGTCGAGGCAGTCAGTCAGTATCTGCATGCGCTGCGCCCGTGTGGCGCTGACTTCCGACAGACTGAACTGAGTGAACAGGGCTCGGTCCATGTCGGCCCGCAATTGCCAGGCACTTTGTTGCAGATAACGCCAGGAGATATCGCCGGTGTGTTCGAAGTTCTGCACCGTCTCCAGGCGTTGCGAAGTCTTGACGTACCCGAGATTGAAATCGGTCATGCGTCGGTTCATGTCATCGACCACCGCCCTCAGTCTGGCCCTGTCCGTTTGCACGGTGATGAGGCTGTACCAACGGTTGAGATCGCTCATGAATCCTTCTACGTCCTCGATAGCGCTGATGATCTCGAGACGGGTCCGGTGCATGTCCTGACGCTGTCTCCAGCGCGCGTCGATCGACTCCGCCGGCAGCGCATCGAGGGCCTCATGCTGTGCATCGAGGTCATCCAGTCTTTTCCTGATGCGCTGGTTGGTGATCAGCGCGCGGTGTTTGAGGCGGTCGGTGATCAGTTTGGCGTCGCGGCTCTGTATATCCAGCAAGGCACGCAGCTTGTTGCCGTGGGAAAGGGGACGCAGCTCGGCCACTGTCTGAAACTGACGCTTGGCCAAGGCAATGTCATCCCGGCAGCATTTTTCTGCTGCCAGTCTGAACAGCAGATTATCGGGGTGCTGGTAGTGGGTATTGATCACCACTTCGCTTCTTCGAACCTGGGCGTCGATGCGGTTGCTCAAACTGTCACATTCAAGGGTCAGCCGATGGTGCAACCGATAAGCGCGGTCGACCCACCGGCGCGGCAGGCGGTTGCGGATGGCTTGCGGCCAGACCGGATCGAGGGTGTCGGCGATGTACCCCAGCACATTGCCGCCACCGAGTCCCCCGCCCTCGAACGTGGTGCCGTAGACACCGAACCAGGTATCCCACTCACCTGCCTCGTTCAGGGCGATGGGTTGTTTATAGGTCTTGCGGGGGGTGCCGCTCAAACGCCAGTTGCGTGAATCACGACTCCATTCGACTTTGTAAACCCTGCCCTGGCGGACGATGAAATTCCCGTCGGCATGCCGGTAAATGTTTCGCCACACGCCACTGTCGACCGGTTGCACACCGGCCAGCGAGAGCGGGTTCTCATATTCGTATCCGGCGAATCGTTCGACGATGCGGCGCGTCTGGGTTTGATTGCGCAACGTCAGCGCTGCTGAGTCTGTCGCCAGGTTCCGAAGCAGGCGGGTGCGGGTCGCCGAACGGGCTTTGAGGCTCGCGCCGGCGCCGGGCAAAAGATCGATGGCGGCATCGATCAGGCACAGCAGCAGCGATTCGACCTCGGCCAGCCCATCGCCGACCTTGCCCCGCAAAAACGCCGCGACGGCCTGATTGCCGGCGATCCAGGCGTCATACAGCGCGATTGCCGTACCCACGAAGGGCACCAGCCCCAAGGCCATTTTCAGGTAGTTGAATACTCGGGGACCATTGAGGGCATAGCGCTCTTGGTACAGCGCTTCATTTGAGCGCGAGGTGCCGCGATGGGCCTCGATCAGGCGGCCCATATGGGCATCGAGCAGATGCGCGGCGAGCGATGTGGTGGGTGGCCATTTCAGTCCGACGCCGATCATGCCGTCAAAGCGTTTATCCACTGCTTCAGCGATACGTTTTTCGTGGGCCCGGACGCTACCCTGCAAGGCGCGGCCGGCGAGATAGCGGATCATCGTGTCCTGGCTGCAGCGATGGAACAGATCCTTGCGAGCCGCTTCGAGGCTGTCGTAACCGCGCAGGAATCGACCGTCGGGCGCATCCGGCAGGTACAGCAATGTCGTGCCGCCTGCCTGTTCTTCGATAAAGGTCACGCCGGACAGCGTAGCGGGCCCTTCGCCCGGTGTGTCCGGACCACCGGCGGACAGGAACGCCGGGCGCAGCACGATACGTCGATCACCATGGTTCCAGGCTTCGTCGGTGTCGGCATCGATGGCCGTATCGAAGATCTGCAACGCAGATTGGTCGATCTGATGTTGCAGCCATGCGCATCGACCTTGCAGCCTGAGCATCAGGCGCCAGGGTTCGAGCAGACATTCGCGCCGATGATCCCGCCGGAACGGCGGCTCGTCGGTCGCGCCTTTGAAGGTGGAGTGAATCAGTTGCTCGTAGGCCTTGGGCAGATCCAGCTCCGGCAGCAGCTTGCGCAGATAGGGAAGGGTGATCCCCTCAAGCAGGGTGGAGCGTTCGCGGTCGTCGCTGGCACTGACTTCGACCTGCATGAAGTCCAGGCGCATCAGCAAGGGTTCCAGATTCATCGACGGTGTATTGTCGATGTTGAGCTGCGCCAGGGTTTCCAGCGACAGGCTGCTGCGGGTGGCGCTGGGTATCGCCACCAGTTTTTGAGGTGTGCCGGGGGCGCCGGGCGCGTTGAATGTCTGCCTCTGCAGTGCCACCGAATCCGGCAGGTTCAGTTGCACCGAAAAATGCCCTTCAAGGGAGAAGTCCCGACGCAGCCGTTCCTGCAGACGCTGGCGGGTGAAATCCTCGCGAGGCGGCAACGTGACGGTCAGTAATGCGTGACTGCGGTTCATCGCAACGATCCAGGCCTGGATCAGTTCCTTGAGGGGGCGTTGTTCGGTTTGCGGCAGATTGCGCAGCCAGTCGGGCAACTGTGTGGCGAGGGTGGCGCTGCGTTGCTGATCCAGTCGAAAGTCCATGGCCAGCCGTCGGGCTGCGTGGATTGGCACTTGTAGAAGGGCAAGCGTCTGGCTGCGCAGGTGTTGCAGCTCATCTGCACGCTGTCGTGCCTGCGAGGGTTCGTTGTTGCGTTGGCGAATGGTGGCCGCCCGGGTTTCGAACTCGCCGGTCAGCTGATTCAACGCGTATTGCAGCGGATCGCCTGAGAGTGGTGTCAACACCAGCGCCGGGCTGTCTGCATTTGCATGCACCTTGAACAACTGCTGTTCCAGGGCCTGGCGATCGGCGAACCGTTGCAGTCCGCCGCCGCTGCCGGGCCAGTAGAGCATCAGGCTTTGCGTGCGGTCTGGTGGACGCTGCCGGCGCATCAGCACGAACGCGCCGTTGATCTCTTGATGGTTGATCGTGGTGCTGCTTTCTTCGGACTCGGTCAGCGACAGCGTGAGGCCGGCTGCTACAAAATCGCTATCGGCGCTGTCGGTTGTGCCAAGCATTGCTGTGAGCAGCTGATGTTCTTCAACGCTGATCTGATTCAGGGCCCGTTGCATTTGCGCCTCGGCAATCAGCCCTTGTCTGTGGGCGTTGTACAGCGCGGTGAACTGCCGATTGAACGTGGGGATGTCCAACGTTCGCTCACGCTCGAGCAGCGCCCGCGCGGCGAGGTCGGCGGCTTGCTCGGCGTTTTCCTGCGTTGTTTGCAGCGCTCTGAACGAGCGCAGGGCTTCATCATCCGCCAATGACTCCAGTGCATCGAACGCTCGCTTGACGGCAGTCTGTCGCAGGGACCAGGGCACATCGGCCTGCAGGTTGCCGAACAGTGACGGTTCGACTTCGCTCTCCGGCGTCGGGGTCAGGCCGTCCAGGCCGGGAGGCGCACTGAACGTGGCGAGGTTGCGCTGGCGGTCGATCCGCTCGGCGACGTCCAGCGAGCGAGGGCCGTGCTCGGCCAGATCGCGTTTGCCGTCCGATCCGTTGCGCAATGCGGCGACTTGGGTCATTTGCTGCTGCGACAGCCACTCATTGAAGACCATCGTCAGTGAGCGGCCGACCGCGGCATATTCGACCTGGAGGTTCTCGACCGGCAGTCCGGCGGGCACGAATGGCGGCTGCGCCAGCCAGGTCTGCACATCACTGCGTCGGGCGAAGGCCTGGATCGCATCTGCCTGGTCGGGCACGTACAGCAAGTGGGCGTCGTCGTCTGCGCGACTGATGACCCAGGCGGCCGCCGGTCTGACCCGCACGCCGTTGTGCAGTCGCAGGGTCGGCAGCTCGATGCGCAGGGTATCGTCCGAAGCGTTGCGCGTTTGCGCCCCGTCCATCAGCGCCCACAGGGGTTCCAGCTGTTCAGCCGTTACCGTGCGCCGGGCAAAGGCCATTTGTGCGGCGGCCTCGACATGTCCCCGATACAGACGATCGGCCTGATCCCGGCGGGACAGCGGCGTGCCCGGCGCTCGGGAGCTCCAGTAAGCCTGCCAGCGCTCATCAAGCGCCAGTGCCGGTTCGAGAGCCTTGATTTGTTCAAGCAATTGCGACGGGGTGAGTGTCGACAGGGCATGGGCACTGTTCACACCGGTCAGCCGGCATCGGTTGTCGAGCCATTCTTCCAGTCGCGGATGCTGAACGACGAAGGCGCAGGCTGCCGTGAGACTGACAAAACGCTGCGCGTGCCTGTTGGTCGGGTGAAACAGCAACCCGCACTGCTGCCCGTCCAGCCCCAGTTTTTCGTGGAGCAAGCGGTCGAGGGTATCGCGAACCGAGGGCGCGCCAGCGCACAGTTGGCGCAGCCCTTCGCTGCATGTCCGCCGACGGATTGCCGCGCCCTGTAGCAGGCTTTCATCGACAGAGAGGGGCAGAGGGGGGAACTCGTGCTGCAGGTTCAGCGGGGCAGGGAGATTTTCTAAAAAGGATCGTTCGACCATGGCGACAAGCTCAGACAGAGAGCGGCGGATCCGCTCATTCAGGCGCCATTCAAGAGCAATGGTCAGGGAGCGGGTGGTGCATGGTTATCGGGTCCAGCCGACCGCTCGGCACTCTTCATCAAACTGTCATCGAACTGTGGCAGCGCGCTTGAACAAACTTCATCAGACTCGCGCTCTATTGGGGTTCTGCGTTTCGGTGTTTTTCATGTTCAAGGGATTTTTTGCAATCGCGGCGTTGTTGGCCGCGGTTTTTTTCGTTCCGGCGTCCTACGCGGCGTCGCGTTGCGACGTCAATGTACCGACCGAACGGGTCGATCTGCAGCAGGTGAGTCTGGCGTACCAGAGCATCGGTCGTGCGTCGGATCCGGCGTTGCTGCTGGTGATGGGACTGGGCGGGCAGTTGATCCACTGGCCGGATGAAGTGGTGGTTGCGCTGTGTCAGCAGGGGTTCCGGGTGATCCGCTATGACAACCGCGATGTCGGTCTTTCGACATGGCGCCAGGCGCCGGCCGACGCCAATCTGACCTTTGAAGTGCTGCGCTACAAACTCGGCCTGCCGGTGGCGGCGCCTTACAGCCTGACCGACATGGCCGACGATGCGCTGGGCCTGATGGACGCGCTGCACGTCGAGCAATTCCACGTGCTCGGCGCGAGCATGGGCGGGATGATCGCTCAGCACATGGCGGCGATGGCACCGCAACGGGTCGAGAGCCTGACGCTGATCATGACCAGCTCCGGTGCCGAAGGGTTGCCGGCGCCGAGCGCGGCGTTGGTGCAGTTGTTGTCACGGCGCGGTGCTCCCAATCGCCAGATCGCCTTGGAGCAACAGGCGGATCTGCTGGCGGCGCTGGGCAGTCCGACGGTCACTGATGATCGCCAGATGTTGCTGCATCAGGCGGCGCTGTCCTATGACCGGGCGTTCAATCCCGAAGGCGTGAAGCGCCAAATCATGGCAATCCTCGCCGAACCGAGCCGGGTGGCGTTGCTCAATCAACTGCGCGTCCCGACCCTGGTGGTGCATGGCACGGCCGATCCGTTGCTGCCGGTGATGCACGGCGTGCACCTGGCGGCGCACATTCGTGGCAGTCAGTTGCGACTGATTCCGGGGCTGGCGCACCGTTTTCAGGAAGCGTTCAAGGAGCCGTTGCTGGCGGCAGTGTTGCCGTATTTGCGCGAGCATCGCGAAGACACGTCGCACTGGGCGCAGATCGAACCGGTGGCAGAGCACAACCTGCTCTGACTCAGGCGTGCAGCCGCACCCACACCGACACCAGCACCGTCGCCGCCATCAGCCACGCCACCGCCGCCACCGCCAGCGACGCTTCGAGACGCATGCGGTCGACCATCACGTACAAGGTCGCCAGATACACGAAGTACGGAATGATCGACCACATGCCGAACACGATGGTGGTCTTCAGGTCGTCGATCGAACGGCCCTTGCCGACGATGTAATGGGCAATCAGGGCGAAGGTCGGGAACAGCGGCACCAGCCCTGCGATGTAGTAGTTCTTGGTCTTGGCCAGCATGGCGAGGATTACCACCACGGCCGCACCGAGCATTGCCTTGAAAATCAGATCCACATCGTTCTCGCTTAATGGCTCAAGCCGTATTTCTTCACTTTGTCGAACAGCGTGGTCTTGGCCATCCCCAGTTCCAGGCTGGCCTGGGTCAGGTTGCCGCCGCTGCGTTGCAGGGCGTCGCTGAGCAGGTTGCGCTCGAACGCTTCCACCGCTTCGGCGAAAGCCAGGCCCTGACCTGCGCTGCCCGCGCCGGTTTTCTTGAACGCCGGCAAGCCGAGGGCAAAACGCTCGGCGACGTTGCGCAGTTCGCGCACGTTGCCCGGCCAGTCGTGGCTCATCAGGCTCGACAACGTCTGGTTGTCCAGCTCCGGCAGCGCCCGGTCGAAGCGCAGGGCCGATTGCTGGGTGAAGTGTTCGAACAGCTGCAGGATGTCTTCGCGGCGCTCGCGCAGGGGTGGCAGTTCCAGCGTCACCACGTTGAGGCGGTAGTACAAGTCGCTGCGAAATGCCCCGGCCTTGCTCGATTCGTCGAGATCGGACTTGGTGGCTGCGATCACCCGGCAATCCACCGCCACGCTCTGGTTCGAGCCGAGGCGTTCGAGGGTGCGCTCCTGCAACACCCGCAGCAGTTTGATCTGCAACGGCAGCGGCATGCTTTCCACTTCGTCGAGGAACAGCGTGCCGCCGTCGGCGTGTTCGATCTTGCCGATCCGCCGTTTGCCGGCGCCGGTGAAGGCGTTGGCCTCGTGACCGAAGATTTCGCTTTCGAACAGGTTTTCCGGCAGGCCGCCGCAGTTCAGCGCGACAAATTGCTTGGTGTGGCGACGACTGAAGTCATGCAGGCAGCGGGCGACCAGTTCCTTGCCGGTGCCGGTTTCGCCTTCGATCAATACGTTGGCCGAGGTGTCGGCGACGTTGGCGATCAGTTCGCGCAGGTTCTGCATGGCCGGCGAACGCCCGATGATCCGCCCTTCAAGGGAATCGCGTTCGGCCAGTTGCCGGCGCAGGGACGAGACTTCGCGATTCAGGCTGCGCTGCTCCAGCGCACGGCGGGCCACATCGACCAGACGCTCGGGGGAGAACGGTTTTTCCATGAAGTCGTAGGCGCCTTTCTGCATCGCGCCGACGGCCATGGAGATGTCGCCGTGGCCGGTGATCAGCACTACCGGCAGGCTGCGGTCGCGTTGCTTGAGCCGGGTCAGCAGTTCCAGGCCGTCGATGCCCGGCAGGCGAATGTCGCTGATGACGATCCCGGCGAAGTTGTCGCCGACCTGCTCCAGCGCTTCTTCGGCACTGCCGACGCCGATGCAGGGGATGTCTTCGAGGGTCAGCGCCTGCTGGCAGCCGAGCAGGACATGGGGGTCGTCTTCGACGATCAATACACTGAGGTCGTTGTTCATATTGGCTCGGCAGGAGTAGGGCTTACCAACGGTAAACTGAGGACGAAAGTGGTACCACCGCTGGCCGGGTGCTCGACACCCAGATGCCCGCCGGTGGCGGCGGCGAGGCTGGCCGACAGGGTCAGGCCGAGGCCCAGGCCCTGTTCGCCGGGTTTGGTGGTGAAGAACGGTTCGAACAGGTGCTTGCGCGCTTCGGCGTCGATGCCGTGGCCGTTGTCGCGCACTCGCAGGCGATATTTGCCGTTGAATTCTTCACCTTCCAGCCACAGTTCCGGCAGCGGTTGCGCCTGCATGGCGTCGAGGGCGTTGCCGATCAGGTTGACCAGAATCTGTTCCAGGCGGGTCTGGTCGATCTGCACCTGCACATCGTCGAACTGGCGATGCAGTTGCAGGGATGCACTTTCGACGCGGGCGCCGAGCACTTGCAGTGCGGCATCCACCGCTTTGCCGAGGCTGGCGCGGCCCTTGTCGTCGCCGCGCCGGGCGAAGGAACGCAGGCTGGCGGTGATCCGACCCATGCGGTCGATCAGGTCGTTGATGGTTTTGAGGTTGGTGCTGGCGACATCGAGCTGGCCGCGCTCAAGGAAGCGAATGGTGTTGCCCGACAGCGTGCGCATCGCCGCCAGCGGCTGGTTCAGTTCGTGGGCGATGCTGGTGGACATCTGGCCGATGGCCGCGAGTTTGCCGGCCTGCACCAGTTCGTCCTGGGCGCGGCGCAAAGTCTCTTCGGCCTGACGCCGTTCGCGGATCTGGCTCTTGAGCCGTTCGTTGCTGGCGCGCAGGTCGGCGGTGCGTTCGGTAATCCGACGCTCCAGCTGATTGTTGGCTTCCTGCAAGGCTTCGCGGGCGGCGAGGCGGGTGGCGATGACCTTGCGCCGCTCGTTCCAGGCGATCAGCAGGAACGCCACCAGGGCAAACGCCACGGCCACCAGAATCCCCTGATTGATCGCCTCGCGCCGCAGGTCCTGTAACGGGGTGAGCAGGGTGAAATTCCACGGGGTATCGCTCAGCGGCCGGGTTTGTGCGAGGTAGCTGATGTTTTCTTCATCGCCATCCTGCTGGCTCGGCACCTCGCTGTTGGCCGGGAAAGTGAGTTTCTCCACGCCTTCGGACAGGGTTTCCCGGGCCAGCGGTTGCAGCTCGTTCAACGGGAACCAGTAGTACTGCAGGCTGCGGGCGAGTTTTTCCTTGGTCTCGTCGCTCAGCGGTATGACCGATTTCAGGCGCCGGGCCGGATCGCTGGACAGAATGATGATGCCGTTTTCGTCGCTGACGAACGCTTCAAGGCGCGCCCGCTGCCAGCGTTCCTCCAAGGCTTCCAGACGCACCTTGACCACCGCGACGCCGATGATCTTGCCGTGTTCTTCAAGGCCGTGGGCCAGGTAATAACCGGGCTCGCCGTTGGTGCTGCCGATCCCGTAAAAACGTCCGGGCTGGCCGCGTACTGCGTTCTGGAAGTAAGCGCGGAACGACAGGTCTTCACCGAGGTAGCTGTCGACGTCGCGCCAGTTGCTGGTGGCCATGACACGGCCGGTGGTGTCCATGACGTAGATGGCCCGACTGCGGCTGCGCCGGTTCAGGCCTTCAAGGTAATCGTTGACCGTTTGCCGGTGGTCCGGGGTCGGGTCGTCCAGCAACTGCGCAACGCTCGACTCGAGCTCCAGCAGGCTGGGCAGGTAGGTGTATTTGCTGATCTCGCTTTCGACCGCGCGAGCGTGCAGTTCCAGCTGGCGCTGGCCGTTTTCGCCGAGGCTGCGGATACCGAAATGTTCGCTGGTCCAGAAGCCGATGTAACCCAGTCCGATCATCAGGGCGATGACCAGCGGCGGCAGGAACAGGTGGCGGATCAGACGGGGTTTCACGGCAAGTGATGGCGGCGTGGCGCGATAGAGGGTGGGGTCGCATTTCATCACAGATGCCTTGGGTCAACCACAACACTTACCTGATAGCTGTCACTGCCCCTGTGGGAGCTGGCTTGCCAGCGATAGCGGTCTGTCAGTCGCCATCATCGACAACTGACGGGGCCCCATCGCGGGCAAGCCCGCTCCCACAGGAAACGCAGTGCTTTTAGTGCTGCAGGATTTTCTCGAGGAAATGCTGCGCGCGTTCGGAGCGTTGTTTGATGTCGCCGAAGAACTCTTCTTTCTTGCAGTCTTCGATGATCTTGCCGGCGTCCATGAAGATCACGCGGTCGGCCACTTTACGGGCGAAGCCCATTTCGTGGGTCACGCACATCATGGTCATGCCTTCGTGGGCCAGCTGCACCATCACGTCGAGCACTTCGTTGACCATTTCCGGGTCCAGCGCCGAAGTCGGTTCGTCGAACAGCATGACGATCGGGTCCATTGCCAGCGCACGGGCGATCGCCACACGCTGTTGCTGACCGCCGGACAATTGGCCGGGGTGCTTGTGGGCGTGAGCCGACAGGCCGACGCGCTCGAGCAGTTGCAGGCCTTTCTTGGTTGCTTCTTCCTTGCTGCGGCCCAGCACCTTGATCTGCGCGATGGTCAGGTTTTCGGTGATGGTCAGGTGCGGGAACAGTTCGAAATGCTGGAACACCATGCCCACGCGCGAGCGCAGTTTCGGCAGGTTGGTCTTCGGATCGGCAATCGATGTGCCGTCGACCACGATGTCGCCTTTCTGGAACGGCTCCAGTGCGTTGACGCACTTGATCAGGGTCGACTTGCCCGAACCGGACGGACCGCAGACCACGATCACTTCACCCTTTTTGACCTCGGTGCTGCAATCGGTCAGCACCTGGAAGTCCCCATACCACTTGTTGATGTTCTTGATAGAGATCATACGGCGAACCTTTTTTGCAGACGCTTGACCAGCTGCGAGGCGGCAAAGCTGATGATGAAGTACATGAGACCTGCGAAGATCAGGAACTCATTCGAACGGCCAATGATGTCGCCACTGGCGCGTGAAGCGTTGAGGAAGTCCACCAGGCCCACGGTGTAGACCAGCGAGG
Organism: Pseudomonas glycinae; assembly: GCF_001594225.2. Taxonomy (GTDB): domain Bacteria; phylum Pseudomonadota; class Gammaproteobacteria; order Pseudomonadales; family Pseudomonadaceae; genus Aquipseudomonas; species Aquipseudomonas glycinae. The sequence continues at coordinate 695,619 of NZ_CP014205.2, read as the reverse complement.
TGTCCTGAAACAGGATGATGCTCTGCTGCAGCAGCAGCGGGGTCATCTTGCGGAACGCCTGGGGCAGGATGATCAGGCGCATCATCTGGCCGTAGGTCATGCCCAGGGCCTGCGCCGCGCCCATCTGGCCTTTCGGGATCGACTGCACGCCGGCCCGGACGATTTCGCAGAAGTAGGCCGCTTCGAACATCATGAACGCCACGATGCACGAGGTGAACGCGCCGATCGGGGTGTCTTCGCCGGTGATCCAGCGCAGCACGAACGGCACCGCCAGGTAGAACCAGGTGATCACCAGCAGCAGCGGGATCGAACGGAAATAGTTGACGTACGCGCCGGCGATGCTCGACAGCAGTTTGCTGTGGGACAGGCGCATCAGCGCGAGGATGGTGCCGAGGATGATCCCGCCGACCACGCCCAGCGCCATCAGCTTGAGGGTCATCAGCATGCCGTTCCACAGGCCGGGAATGGCCGGAACGATGCCACTGAAATCGAATTCCATTATTTACCCCCCACGGAGATCAGGCCGGGCACGGCGACTTTCTTCTCGACCATGCGCATCAGCAGCATCAGGCTCATGTTGAGGGTGAAATAGATCAGGGTCGCCAGGGTGAAGGCTTCAAACAGGTTGGCCGAGAATTCGGCGGTCTGTTTGGTTTGCGCCAGCAGCTCCATCAGACCGATCAGGGACGCCACGGAGGAGTTCTTGAACACGTTCAGGAATTCCGAGGTAAGCGGCGGAATGATGATCCGGTAGGCCTGGGGCAGCAGCACGTTCCAGTAGATCTGCGGCAGTTTGAAACCCATGGCGCGGGCGGCGGATTCCTGGCCCCGTGGCAGCGCCTGGATGCCGGTGCGAACCTGTTCGCAGACCCGGGCGGCGGTGAACAGGCCCAGGCAGACGACAACGCTCAGGTAGGCCGAAGTGGTCGGGTTCAGATCCTGTTTGTACCAGTCCTGCAGGTTTTGCGGCAGCAGGTCGGGCACCAGGAAGTACCAGATAAACAGCTGAACCAGCAGCGGCACGTTGCGAAACAGTTCCACGTAGCAGGTCGCGATGCCCGATACGAGGCGGCTCGGCACGGTGCGCATGATGCCCAGCAGCGAGCCGAGCAGCAGGGCGATGATCCAGGCCACGACGGCGATGGCGATGGTCCAGCCCAGACCGGAAATGAACCAGTCGAGATAAGTCTCGCTGCCCACGCCGGTGGACTTGAAGAACACGCCCCAGTCCCAGTTGTAATTCATTAGGGTCTCCCCTCGAAATCGATCGATGTACAAGCACCCGCTTGGGGAAGATCCTTTCCCGTCCGACGTTGAACGCCGGGCACACGCGATCGGCTCGGAAACCGCCAGGTCGAGTGTTCCACAGTAAAGCCAGCAGGTAGTAACAGACGCCTGAGGGAGGGTGGCTCCCTCAGGCGATAAGGTTAGTCAGGAATCAGATTTTTACGTCAGGCGCCGGCTTGTCGCTCGGGTTCTCGATCAGTTTCTTGACCTGCTCGCTCATCTTGAAATTCAGGTTGAGGTTTTTTGGCGGGATCGGTTGGGTGAACCACTTGTCGTAGATCTTGTTGATCTCGCCAGACTTGTACAGGCCGACGATGGCGTCATCGACAGCCTTCTTGAAGGCCGGGTCGTCCTTGCGAACCATGCACGCGTAGGCTTCGAAGGACTGCGGCGTACCGGTGATGATCCAGTCGGCCGGCTTCTTGGCCTTGGCTTCTTCACCGGCCAGCAGGGCGTCGTCCATCATGAAGGCAACGGCGCGGCCGCTTTCCAGCATGTTGAAGGATTCGCCGTGGTCTTTGGCGGAGATGATGTTCATGCCCATCTGCTTGTCGGCGTTCATCGCTTTGATGATGCGTTCGGACGTGGTGCCGGCGGTGGTCACGACGTTTTTACCTTTCAGGTCAGCAAAGTCCTTGTAGGACGGGTTGCCATCCTTGTCTTTCTTGACCAGCAGGCGGGTGCCGATTTCGAAGATGTTGGTGGTGAAGGCGACTTGCTGGGCGCGTTCGGCATTGTTGGTGGTGGAGCCGCACTCGATGTCCACGGTGCCGTTCTGTACCAGCGGGATACGGGTTTGCGAGGTGACCAGGTTGTACTTGACGTTAAGGTCAGGCTTGTTCAGGTCTTTTTTCAGGGCTTCGACGATAGCGATTTGAATGTCGTGGGAGTAGCCCACGGGTTTGCCCGAAGCATCGGCGATGTAGGAGAACGGGATGGAGCTGTCACGGTGACCGAGCGTGATGGTGCCCGAGTCGTTGATCTTCTTAAGGGTGCCGGTGAGTTCGGCAGCGAAAACTGGTGTGCTGATCAGAGCGGCAGCAATGGCTGCGCCCAGGATATGGGGAACGATGCGCATCAAATTTTCCTCGACATTGTTTTTTTTATGGAGCCGTTTGAGCGGGCCCTTTTGTACTTCGAATGCCTGACGGCTCCGGTTGTGTTGGCGCAACAGGCATTCGTCGAAGGAGTGTAGAGCATGAGTCGTGCCAGACCAGTTGCAACAAGTTAACTGTTTGATTTTGTTGGTTATTAAAGTTTTGCGATGGTGTTTTTCAACGTTTCTGATCCGGTAATCCGAACCGACCGACGAGTCGCGTTCGGAAAACCGAATGCGGCGATTCAGCGCCAGACCGGCAGCAGGTCGAGGGTGAACAGCAGGTGCGAAACCGCGCAGATCACTCCGAAAAACAGTACCAGGCCGATCATTGGCGTCCCGCCCCAGACCCGATAGAGCGGGCTGCCAAAGCGTTTGCGCGAGGCCCTGGCCAGCAATGCCGGGGTGATGACGGCCCAGAGCGTGGCGGCCAGCCCGGCGAAACCGATGGCGTGAATGAAGCCTTCCGGCCAGAGAAACCCGCAGAGCATCGGTGGCAGGAAGGTCGCGGCAGCGGTTCGCAGGCGGCCCATGGGCCGATCATCGAAACCGAGCACGTCAGCCAGATAGTCGAACAGGCCCAGGGTTACGCCGAGAAACGAGCAGGCCACGGCGAAGTTGGAAAAGAAAGTCAGCAGCAGGTCGACATTGGCACTGTCCAGACGTGAGCCCAGAGCGCTGATCAGCACGTCGATGTTGCCGCCGCGCTGGGCGATGCCTTTGAAGGCTTCGCGCTCAATGTTGCCCATGCTGCACAGCATCCATATCAGATACAGGCCCAGAGCGATCAGCGTGCCGCCCAGCAGGCACGCACGGATTCGCTGCGGGTCCTTGCCGAAATGCTTCATCAGGCTCGGTACGTTGCCGTGAAATCCGAACGAAGTCAGGCAGAAGGGCAGAGTCACCAGCAAGTAGGGCCAGTAGTGGGTGGTGCCGCTGTTCAGGTCGAACAGCGTGGCCGGTTGTACATGGCCGAGCAGGCCGCCGAAGGTCAGAAAGAATGCAAGGATCTTCGCGCCGAATACCACGGTGGTCATCCGGCTCACCGCCGAGGTGCTGAGCCAGACGATGAACGCCACCAGCACGGTGAAGCCCAGCCCGCCGATGCGCGGTGGCAGCGAGATGCCCATGGACTGGACGGTGTGATGGATCACTGAACCGCTGGCGGAAATGTAGGCGTAGGTCAGCGTGTAGAGCACGAAAACAATGCTCAGGCCGTTGATCCGGTTCCACGTGCGCCCCAGCAGATCACGGGTGATGGTCGAGAAACTCGCGCCTTCGTGGTAGTTGAGGTTGGCCTCGAGAATCATCAGGCCCGAATGCAAAGTACAGAACCAGGCAAACACCAACACGGCGACTGAACCGTAAAACCATAGCCCGGACATGACCACCGGCAGGGAAAACATTCCGGCGCCGACGATGGTTCCGCCGATGATCATGGCGCCGCCGAGGACCGAGGGCGAGCGTTCGAGTACGGCGGTGGAAGTGGATGAAGCAAGTGGCGTGGCACGCATGGCAGGGCCTGCATTGATTTTGTCATGAAGGATTCGATCCAGCTCGCCCCTTGCCGGGGCGAGCCGTGCTCATCGGATGTTCAGCAGGGGGGACAACCGACTCACTGCCTGCAACAGAAATCCGTCCTGCCCCGGCAATGCATCGAACGACAGGCCTACCGGCAGCGAACCCTTCGCCGCCACCGGTACGGTCATGCTCGGCGCTGCCAGGTTGCTGGCCGGATCGGTGTTGCGCACGAACCGCTCGAAATGGCTTTCATCCGCGCAATCAGCCAGCAACGGCGCACTGCAACTGACCGTCGGGTAGGCCAACAGATCCAGCTGGTGGTGGCTGAACAGTTGCCGGTACTCCTGCTCCAGCCGGACCTTGCCCATCAAGGCCTGCACATAGTCGGTATAGGAAATTGCCGGGTTTTGCAGCTGTGCAGTGAGGATTTTCTTGATTCCGGGATCGCCGATCCGCGCCAGGATGTCGAGGAATTCTGCGCCGCGGCCTTCCTTCATCAGAAACCGTGGAAAGTCGATGAAGAATTCGTAGATCGGCAGCGGGAACTGGATGCACTCGTTGATCTCGCCGATCACCGTATCGTCGACCGCAACGATTTCCATGCCGGCGCTGGCGAGCGCATCGATGGCGGCACGGCAATCGCGGCTGACGTTGTTGTCCAGGTCGGCCCAGAGGAAACGCTCGGGAATTCCGATGCGCAGAGCGCGATCTTCGGGCAGTGCTGGCAGGTGTCGGCCGCTCAGTTGGCCGTGGACGAACCGGCAGTCTTCCACTGTACGCGTCAGCAGGCCTGGTGTGTCCTTGGTCTGCGAGACCGGGACGATGCCGTCGGCCGGGTATTCGCCGGTCGTCGGGCGCATCCCGACGACGCCGCAGAACGCCGCCGGTATACGCACCGAGCCGCCTGTATCAGTGCCTACCGCGCAGGGCACCAGCCCGGCGGCGACAGCGGCGGCACAGCCACCGCTGCTGCCACCGGCGCCATGCAGCTCGTTGGCCGGGTTGATGACCGCGCCGTAGGTGTGGTTGGCCGACGTCACGCCGAACGACAGTTCGTGCATGTTGTTCTTGCCCACCACCCGCGCGCCCAGTTGCTTGAAGCGCGCCACGATACCGGCATCGTGCTGCGGCCGGTAATCGGCCAGGCCAGGAGTGCCGGCGGTGGTCGGCATGCCGCTGACATTGATGTTGTCCTTGAAGGATACCGGCAGCCCGTACAGCGGCGCCTGGCGATCCGCGTCCGGCGTGTAGGCGAACAGCGCGGGGTCGAAGGTGATGAAACTGTGCAGATGCTGCGCCCGGTCATGGCGCTCGCGCAGGGCTTGCTGCCAAGTGTCGAGGCAGAGCTCGCCACGGCGAAATCCGTTGACGAGTTGTTCGATGGAAAACTGTCTGTACATGGAGAATCTCGGCGAAAAGAAAGGGACGCAATCAGCAGTAGCGGTACTGCGGAACCAGCCCGTCGAGCGGATTGCCGTCGATCAGATCGCCACCCAGGCTGCTGATGACCGAGCAGGCTGCGTTCAGGGCTGTCTGGATCGAACCTTCGGCCCAGCCGCCGGTGAACGAAGCGCCGCAGCCCGCCAGGTAAAGACCGGTGTCCTGACGCGGATCGAGAGCGGTGCGGAACTGATAGAACAGACGTTCGGAATAGATGTCGTCGCCGGGGAAATTCAGCTTGAAGGCGCCGAGGGCATGCTTGTCGGTCAGCCAGTCGTATTCGAGCACGTAGCGCTGGTAGTCGCCGTTGAGCGGGATCAGGTGGCGGGCGAATTCCGGCGCGCTCATCGCCAGCTCGTCCACCAGGCGCAGGCAGCGCTGCACTTTGTCGGTCATGGAGACCATCTTGTGCGAGTCGTCTTCCCAGGTGTAACTGATCAGCACCACGCCCCATGAATCCGGGTCCTGTGGCGCGTAATCCAGGCAGTACACGCCCTTGACGAGGGTGTCGGTCTGGATGTTCTGCGCCAGGCCGTGTTTGAGCCAGAACTTGTCCCTGGTCAGGATGAACAGCTTGGAGGACCCGACCATGTGGGTTTCGTTGATGGCCCGGGCCACGTCGCGATTGACGAACGCCTGGTTCTGGGTGAGTTTGAGATTGACCTGCAAGGCGCGGGTCGTGGTGGTGGTGATCACCCGGTCGCAGGCGTAGGTTTCACCGTTGCTGCCGGCCAGCAGGATTTGCCCGTCGGCCCCCCTGTTGATCGATTCGATGCGGGTACGGCAGATCATGTCGCGCAGTTGCATGCCATTGAACCGGGTGTCGGCAATCAACTCGGCCAGCGAGGAGATGCCGTTCGGCACCAGTCGCTGATTGACTTCCAGCGCGTTGACCACCAGCCGCAGAATCTCGGTGAACGAGGCGCGATAGACCGACTGGAAACCACCGGAACCGATGCCCAGCGAGCCGAACAGGTGGAAGTCTTCCGGTTTGCGCCAGACCTTGCCGCCCGGCGGGTTCTTGCCGGTGAAGATACGCACCATCGCTGAATAGAAAGAGCTGTCACCGAAGCAGTCCAGATAGCGTTGCCATTCCGGCTGCACTTCGCAGTAATTGTGCTGCTTGAGCATTTCGGTCAGCAGCAGCGGCGGGGCAAGGCGGGTGCCGTCGTCCAGTACCGCGCCTTCGCGCAGAAAGGCATTCCAGCCCTGATGCACGGTGCTGAACAGCGCCGGCGGCGGTTGCATCGCGGCCCAGTGATGGGCCTCGCCACGATAATGCAGTTCGGTATCGACCACCCCCGGATCGGGAAAGGCTTCGGTGGTCTGGATGCCGAACCTGTTCAGGTAATGGAACAGCCCGACCTCGCTCGGTGGAAAGCGCATGGCGCCCATTTCCGCGATGAACTGCGGCTGTTCTTCATCGAAGCATTGAGTCAAGAGGCGACCGCCGATGTGGCTTGCTTCGGCCTCGAACAGGGTCACGCGACGGGCACCGGCGCGCAGCAATTCATAGGCCGCCACCAGCCCGGTCAGGCCGGCGCCGACGATGCCGATGTGTTTTTCCGCCGTGAGTTCCGGCAGATTTCCGATGGCCTGGTCGGCGTTGCGCAGGAACTGACCGTAATCGTAGAGCAGGTCGACATAAGGGAAAGACAGGCACGCGGTATCCTGGCTGGCAGGATTGTTCATGGAGTTCACAGGGGGAATTCTCGGTCGGTCAGATAATGAGCTGCAGGCTTTCGAGGGCGCGATCGGGGTTGAGTAACAGGATCTTCTTGCCCTGGATTTTCCACTCGCCGTCGAGATTGATCAGGCGATGTTCGACGGTGGCGGGGTAATGCCATTCGCGCTCGCCGCGGGCTTCGCAATACAGCAGATTGCTGCTGGCAACGGCGCTGTACGACGGCTCTTCAATCGTGATCCGGGGGCGCTGGGCAATGTGCAGGCAACGGCTTTTCGGCTGTTGGGAAAAGTTGCGGGCATTGGCCAGGCGATTGATACGCAGGGTGGTCAGGAAGCGGTCTTCATACACCAGCGAGGATTCGTGCAGCGGGCTGCGCTGTTCGCGGGTCATCGGAATCCAGTAGGTGTAGTCATCGCTCAGCAATTGCTGCCAGGCGTCGAAGTCCTGTTGATCGAGCAGGTGCATTTCGGTCTCGAGCAAACGCTCGATGGCCCGTTCAGTTTGATCGTGGTGCATGGTCGTCCCGCATCAGGTTTTGCCAGTTGTCGTAGAAGTTGCGCATCGCCAGTTCACTGGTGCCGGACACTACGCGGGTCTGATCGTAGGTCTCGCCCGGTTCGAACAGGCGGGCAACGTTGACCCATTCGTTGGCGTCGCTGTGCAGGCCTTCCATGGCGCGCTCGTACATCTCCACGTCGTCATGGGCGACCATCGAGCATGGCGAGTTGATCAGGTTGTTGTACTGCACGGTGCGCTCCAGCAACTGCACCGGAGCGCCCTGCAGTTCGAAGATCCACGACTCGACGATGGTTTCCGTTGCGCTGACCGGGCGGATCACCCGCAGGGTCTGGATCGGGCCCTTGACCATCAGGTTGGGGAAATACACGGTGTTGTGCCGGGTATCGTCGAGGATGGCTCGGGCCTGGTCTTCGCCGTAGCTTTCCACCATCAGCTCCCAGTAGCCGGGAATGCTCGTGTAGGCTTTGTGGATCGAGTTGCTGACCCCGGTGTGTCCGTGGCCGTTGGGCCAGACGCGGATACCCATGCCGGCGAAGAATTCGTACGAAGCCATGAATGGCGAGAACAGTTCCACGGCCATCGGCGCTGGCTGGCTCTGGTCACCGGTTTCCTTCCACAGGCGAATGGCTTCGCCGGCCGAGGATTCGTGGGCGATCATCGGGTGGCAGGTATCGGTCTGGTTGTCGACGACCATCTTCCAGTTGCAGCGATGCTTGTGCAGCAGCGGCTGACCGACCACGCGCAGCTTGCCTTGCGGGGAGCGCATGACCATGTTGTCCAGCGTTGACAGCGAGTCGCCGAAAAACTCGTCGAAACCCATGCCGGTTTCACTCAGGCGCACGAACACGAAGCCGCGATAGTTGCGTACCGCCGCGACTGGCTGCATGCCCTTGTGGGCCGAGCAACTGCTCAGGTCGCAGTCGTCGTATTCCTTTTTCACCGGGATGCTCAACAGCTCGCCGTCGGTCTTGAACGTCCAGGCGTGATAGGGGCAACGCATGAAGCGGCCCACGTTGCCACGCGCTTGCGCCAGCACTTTCACACCTTTGTGCGGGCAACGGTTGTGCAGCACCACGATGTCACCGTTCTTCTGGCGCACCATGGCCAGCGGCTGGGCGGCGAGGGTGGCGGTGAAGTAATCGCCGGTTTCGGGGATCAGGCTGTCGTGGCCCAGGTAGCACCAGCTTGCGGCAAAGACGCGTTGCTGTTCCTGTTCGAACAGTTGTTGATCAAGGAACAGAGACTTGTGCACTTCTCTGCCATTGAAATAGTTGTCCAACGGGGTGTCCTCTTCAGATCGCCAGCTTCAGGCGTGGGCTTTTCGCCCGGGAAACGCAGGGATAGATCCGTGCGCTGCAGGCCGCTTCTTGTTCGCTCATGATGAAATCCCGGTGTTCGACGTCGCCTTCCAGCACGTCCAGCGCGCAGACGCCGCACTCGCCGCGACGGCAGTCAGAGATCGGATCCAGGCCCGCGGCCTCCAGGGCTTCGAGCAAGGTCTGGTCGGCACCGACCTCAATGCTCACAGCGGAATCCGCCGCCTCGACCGTGAAACCCCGGGAGCCTTCATCCGGGGCGATGTTGAACACCTCCAGATGAATGCGATCGCGGGGCAGCCCGGCGGATTCGGCGTGGCTCAGGATGTCGTTGAGCATCGCCGCCGGGCCGCAGACGTAGAGCCGGTCTTCGGCGCACAGGTCAGCGAGTACCTGGTGAATCGCCGGGCGCTGGCCGGACAGGTGCAGGTTCATGCGGTCTTGCAGCAGTGAACGCAGATCTTCGGCGTAGGCCGCATCGTCGACGCTGCGGGCGAAGTAATGCAGGTGCACCGAACGATCCAGGGCTGTCAGATGCCGCAGGATGCCGGTCAGCGGAGTGATGCCGATGCCGCCGGCAATCGCGATGTCGCGACCGGTCTGGGTGTCGAGCGGGTAGTTGAAAGTGTTGAACGGGCCCTCGAGCTGCACCTGGTCGCCGGCCGCCAGCGAGCGCAGGTACTGGCTGCTGAGGGAATCGTCGCTAAGGCGAATGGCGAAGGTGAAATGACCTTCGGCGCGGTCGCCCAGCTCCACGGTGGAGTAATGACGCCATTCACCCGAGGGCGCTATCAGCCATTTGAAGTGCCCACCGGCATGGGTCGATAGCGTGGCGGCGGGAGCGCCGGTGACGGTGATTTCCTTGATCGATGCCGACAGCATCCGGCAATGGGTAACGGTGTAATTCATGCCGGGTTTTCCTGGGCCAGCGGTGTTTCGTGCAGGTACAGCCAGCGGGTGCTGTGCTGGTGCACGTGCAGGATCGCCAAGGAAATGCGCGACGTCTCGTACTGGTTCTGGCGATGGGTTTCTTTGTAGCGAAGGGCGACAGTCGGGCCTTCGTGCCAGATTGTGTGCAGGTCGCTGATGTCGATCTCCAGGCCTGGACGGGCACCGACCGCACCTTTGAACAGTTGCTCGACCTGAGCCCGTCCGACCACGGCGGCCGAGGTGGTGACCATGCTGAAGTCTTCGCTGAAGACATCCATCAGTGGCGCGATGGCGGCCTCGCCGGCGCCGTCGGCATTGGTGAAGACACGATGAATCAGTTCATGTACGTGGTGGATGCTGTGGCGGGCTAGTTCAACCGGGTTGTTGTTCATGGCATTCCTTTGGAGGGGTCAGTTGGCTCATTTGAAGCAGTGGGAACAGTCCGACCAGCGCAGCAATCGCGAACGTGGCGTGATAGGCAGGGGTTGAGTCGAACTGTTTGAGCAGCAGGTTGTAGATCATCAGGAACAAGGCCGCGCCGACGCTGAACGACATCTGCCGGTTGATGTTCCAGATCACACTGGCCTTGTGGGTTTCGCTGCCCTTGAAGTCCATCAGCGAGGTGGTTTGCGCGGTGTTGGCGCCGATCCCGCCGCCGATGCCCATCAGGCTGTAGGCGATGACGATCACCCCGATGTCGGTCGGCGCATCCACCAGCATCAGGGTGGCGATGCCGGCGCTGTGGATCAGCATGCCGAGGGTGAACAGGCGTCGGGCGCCGACCTTGTTGTAGAGCCGGCCGCAGGTGAGCATTGCGATGAAGGCACCGATGGCGTAGAGGATCATGAACATGCCGGTCAGGCGGGCGCTGAAGTGCAGGGTGTTCTGCAGAAAGAAGATGCTCATCAGGTTGACCCCGGTGAACACGCCGGGAATCGCGTAATAGATGAAGATCGAGGTGCTGAGCTTTTTGCTCTTGAGCAGGCTCAGGTCAATGATCGCGTCGCTCTTGCGACGGTAATGCAGCAGGTACAGCGCCACGAACATCAGGCCCGCCGCGACACAGGCAATGGCCTCGATGGCGGGATAGTCGCCGCCGTATAGCGACATGCCCATCAGCAGGCTACCCAGCGCGGCACTGACCAGCAGCAGGCCGAGGATATCCGGACGTGCCAGGCTGGCAGGTCGGCTCTCGCGAATCCAGAACCAGGATAATCCGGCAGCGATCAGCGAAAACGGAATGTTGCTGTAGAACACCCAGCGCCACGAACTGCTGTCGACGATGATGCCGCCGACGGTCGGCGAAATGGCCGGGGCGATCAGGGCCACGGCCATCACCAGGGTGGAGATTTTCGCCCGTTGCTCGCCTTGGAACAGGTTGAAGGTCAGCGCCTGACCCACGGGAATCAACAACCCGCCACCGATGCCCTGGACGAAGCGCCAGATCACCAGTTCATGGAAGCTGTCGGCCAGGCCGCACATCCATACGGAGCCGGTAAACACCAGCATCGAAGCGGTGAGAATCTCGCGGCTGCCGAAGCGCCCGGCGAGCCAGGTGCTGACCGGAATGATCAGGGTCAGGCCAAGGATGTAGGCATTCGCCACCCAGGCCACCGAAGAACTGCTTACTTGCAATGTCGCCGATATGCTCGGTAATGCCACGGCAGACATGAATATGTTTATGCAGTCAATAAAAAAGCCGATCAGAAAGATCAGCGCGATCTTGTAGCGATAGTTCATTGTTGTTTCCTCTTTGTCGCAAAGCATAGGGGCGATGGACTTGGAGTGTCGATACGACTATCCTTGAAACAATGTTTGAAAGGATTAAACAGTGAACTCTACCGCCATGCATTCTCATCTGAATCGGGTTCAGACATTTCTCGCCGTGGTCGACTTCGGCTCTTACACCAAGGCCGCGAACTACCTGAGTATCAGCAAAGCCATGGCCAGCCTGCATGTCAAGGCGCTGGAAGAAGTTCTTTCGGCGACGTTGCTGATCCGCAATACCCGGAATATATCGCTGACTGAAATTGGCCAGGACTTTTATGAAGAGTTCAAGGGGATTATCGCGGACATTGATAATGCCTTTGACAATGTGCTGAAGGGTAATAATCGGGTTTCTGGAAAGTTACGAATTAGTTCAACCAGTGAATACGGCGAGAAGTTCATACTTCCGTTGATTCCATTGTTCAGCGAGCGTTATCCGGAAATTCGCCTGTGCTACAACTTCAACTCGTCACTGAATGATTTGGTGGCGGAAAAGCTGGATCTGGTGGTGCGTCTGGGCAATCTGGCGGATTCGGCTTTCAAGAGCCGCAAGCTGGCGGATTATCAAATCGTGCTGGTGGCGACTCCGGCGTTTGTCGAGCGCCACCCGGTGGCGCACCCGCAAGACCTGAACGGTGTGCCATGGATTGCCAACAACAATTTGCAGGCACCCACGCAATGGGTACTGCGCGATGATCGGGGGAGTACGGTGGAGGTCAATGGCACCAGCCATTTCGAATCCAATTCCTCCACGGCGATTCGCTCGATGACCTTGTCGTCGCTCGGTGTCTCGGTGTTGCCGGGCTGGGTGGTCGAGGACGATATCGCCAGCGGACGCCTGGTTCGCCTGTTGCCGGCGTATACGTTGCCTTCTCAGTCGATCAACGTCGTATTCCCCAATACCGCGCATCTGCCGCACAAGTCGCGGGCGTTTATCGATTTCCTCCTGCTGCACCTGGCGCAGTAACGCAAAAAGCCCCTGAATCTCGCGATTCAGGGGCTTTCGTCAACGCGGCTTGAAGATCAGGCCGCTTCGATCTTGCGGTTCTGCTCGACCTTGTTCAGGTAGGTCGCCAGTTTTTCCTGTTCGGCCGGGGTGGTGAACAGGCCCAGTTTGCTGCGACGCCACAGAATGTCGTGTGCCGTGGTGGCCCACTCTTCGGTGCACAGGTAATCGACCTCGCGGGTGTAGAGCCCGCCACCGATGTGTTCGCCCATGTCGGCCAATGTGTCGACGCCTTCGAGCATGCGCCAGGTGCGGCTGCCGTAAGTGGTGGCCCAGCGGCGGGCGATTTCGGTCGGTACCCAGTCGAACTTGTCGCGGATCAGCGCGCTCAAGGCTTGTGGCGTGGTCATGTCTTCGCCGCCGGGCAGGGTGGCGGTGGCCGTCCAGCTCGGGCGCATCTGGGTGAAGAACGGCATCAGTTGCGCCATCGCTGATTCCGCGAGCTTGCGGTAGGTGGTCAGCTTGCCGCCGAACACCGACAGCAGCGGCGCTTCTTCGGTGCTGCCGGACAACGCCAGGGTGTAGTCGCGGGTCACGGCCGACGGATTGTCGGATTCGTCGTTGCACAGCGGACGTACGCCCGAATAAGTGTGCAGGATGTCGTCACGGCTGATCTGCTTCTTGAAGTGGGCGTTGACCACTTTGAGCAGGTAATCGGTTTCGCCGTCGGTGATCGCCACTTTGGCCGGGTCGCCGGTGTACTCGCGGTCGGTGGTGCCGATCAGAGTCAGGTTGTTCAGGTACGGAATGGTGAAAACGATGCGCTGATCCTCGTTCTGCAGGATATGCGCGTGATCGCCTTCGTACGGCTTCGGCACGATGATGTGGCTGCCCTGGATCAGACGGATGCCGTACGGCGATTCCATCTTCAGGTCGTCACGGATGAACTTGGCGACCCACGGGCCGGCGGCGTTCACCAGCGCTTTGGCAGTGATCGAAAACAGGCTGCCGTCGGCGCGTTCCAGGTTCAGGTGCCACAGGCCCTTGGCGCGACGGGCGCTGACGCAACGGGTCTGGGTGTGAATGTGCGCGCCTTTTTCACGGGCGGCCATGGCGTTCAACACCACGAGGCGGGCGTCGTCGACCCAGCAATCGGAGTATTCGAAGCCTTTGCTGATTTCGCTTTTCAGCGCGCTGTCGGCGCCGAACTTCAGGCTTTTCGAACCCGCCAGTTTTTCGCGCTTGCCGAGGTGGTCATACAGGAACAGGCCCGCGCGGATCATCCACGCCGGACGCAGGTGCGGGCGGTGCGGCAGCACGAAACGCATCGGCTTGACGATGTGCGGCGCCTTGGCCAGCAGCACTTCGCGCTCGGCCAAGGCTTCACGCACCAGACGGAATTCGTAATGTTCGAGATAGCGCAGGCCACCGTGGATCAGCTTGCTGCTGGCTGACGAGGTGTGGCTGGCCAGGTCGTCCTTTTCGCAAAGGAACACCGAAAGACCGCGACCGGCGGCATCCGCTGCGATCCCCACGCCATTGATCCCGCCGCCGATGACGGCGATATCGTAGATCTCGGAGATAGGGGGCGTACGCAAGGTAGAGGTGGACATCGGCTGGCCTCGGGCTCTTTTGATTTTCTGTCTTGGAAATCGAACATGAATGTTCATTTGCGAAAATGGTAGCCCATAAAGACGCGCGCAGCCAGCCGACTTCGATTGAAAAAACTCATCGAAGGGCGGCTAAAAGAAAATATTCGAACATCAGATGCGCGTCAGAGCACTGATCGTTGCACGCAGTGTGGCTGATCGTTCCCACGCTCTGCGTGGGAATACATACATTGACGCTCTGCGTCAGCGCTTGGGAGGGGACGCGGAGCGTCCCGGGCTGCATTCCCACGCGGAGCGTGGGAACGAGAAATAAAAAGGGGGGGGGGTTAAACGACTTCCAGGCGAATCTTGTGCTGGCTCAGCAGTTGCGCCAGGGCCGGCACCGGCTGCTGATCGGTGACCAGGCAATCGATCAGGCTGATCGGGCCGAGGCGGATCATCGCGTTACGGCCGAACTTGCTGGAGTCCGCCGCCAGGATGACCTGCCGGGCATTGGCGATGATCGCCTGAGATACGCGCACTTCCTGGTAATCGAAGTCGAGCAGGCTGCCGTCTTCGTCGATGCCACTGATGCCCACCAGTGCAAAGTCGACCTTGAACTGATTGATGAAGTCCACGCTCGCCTGACCCACCACGCCGCCGTCACGACGCACGTTGCCGCCGGTCAGCAACACATCGAAATCATCCTTGGCGCTGAGCATCGAAGCGACGTGCAGGTTGTTGGTGATGATCTTCAGATGGCTGTGATTGAGCAGGGCGCGGGCAATCGATTCGGTCGTTGTGCCGATGTTGATGAACAGCGAGGCGTGATCGGGAATCTGCGCGGCAATGGCTTCGCCGATGCGTTGCTTTTCATCACGCATCTGATCGGCGCGCATCGCGTAGGCAGTGTTTTCGACGCTGGAATCATAGGCTGCGCCGCCGTGGTAGCGACGCAGCAGATTGGCTTCCGCCAGTTGATTGATATCGCGGCGGATGGTTTGCGGGGTAACAACGAACAGCGTGGCCATTTCCTCGATGCTCACATAGCCGCGTTCGCGGACCAGCTCGAGGATTTGCTGCTGACGGGGAGGCAGATTCATGGGGCTTCCTTTGGGCTGCCGTGCAAAATTTGCCCATGATGCCGCAGGAATCCGCTCCCTACCAGTTACATACGGATACGAGTACTCAGGTTGGCTTATTCAGCGTCTTCACGTGCCCAGTCACGGGTACGGCTGACAGCTTTTTTCCAGCCTTTATACAGCTTCTCTTTCTCGACTTCGTCCAGGCTCGGTTCGAACTCGCGTTCGATCACGGCCTTGCCGCGCAGTTCTTCCAGACTGCCCCAGAAACCGCACGCCAGACCGGCCAGATAAGCTGCGCCGAGCGCCGTGGTTTCGCGCATTTTCGGACGCTCGACCTGAGTGCCGAGAATGTCGGCCTGGAACTGCATGAGGAAGTTGTTCGCCACCGCACCGCCGTCCACGCGCAGAGCCTTGAGGCGTTCGCCGGAGTCCTGTTGCATGGCGTCGAGGACGTCGCGAGTCTGGTAGGCAATCGATTCCAGAGCAGCGCGGATGATGTGATCCACGCGCACGCCACGGGTCAGGCCGAACAGGGCGCCACGGGCATACGGATCCCAGTAGGGCGCACCGAGGCCGGTGAAGGCTGGCACCAGATACACGCCGTTGCTGTCCTTCACTTTATTGGCGAAGTATTCGGTGTCGTGGGCGTCGTTGACGATTTTCAGTTCATCGCGCAGCCACTGTACGGTCGAACCGCCGTTGAACACCGCACCTTCCAGGGCGTAAGCCACTTCGCCGCGTGGGCCGCAGGCGATGGTGGTGAGCATGCCGTGCTGGGATTTCACTGCTTTGTCGCCGGTGTTCATCAGCAGGAAGCAACCGGTGCCGTAAGTGTTCTTTGCCTGGCCCGGCTCGACGCACATCTGGCCGAACAGTGCAGCTTGCTGGTCACCGGCGATACCGCCGATGGCGATGCCGCTCTTGGTGCGACCGTAGATTTCCGAAGAGGCTTTGACTTCCGGCAGCATCTCGCGCGGGATGTCGAGGATCTCCAGCATCTTCGCGTCCCACTCAAGCGTGTGGATGTTGAAGAGCATGGTGCGCGAGGCGTTGGTGTAGTCGGTGACGTGGACTTTGCCGCCAGTGAATTTCCAGATCAGCCAGCTGTCGACGGTGCCGAACAGCAGTTCGCCGTTGCGTGCGCGCTCACGGCTGCCTTCGACGTTGTCGAGGATCCACTTCAGTTTGGTGCCGGAGAAGTACGGGTCGGTGACCAGGCCCGTGGTGTCGCGGATGTAGTCTTCATGACCGTCGCGCTTGAGCTGCTGGCAGATCTCGGTGCTGCGCCGGCATTGCCAGACGATCGCGTTGTACACCGGGCGGCCGGTGGTCTTGTCCCAGACCACGGTGGTTTCACGCTGGTTGGTGATGCCGATGGCGGCGACCTGATCGTGATGCAGACCAGCCTGGGCCAGCGCTTCGACCATCACCGCGCTCTGGGTGGCGAAGATTTCCATCGGGTCGTGCTCGACCCAACCGGCTTGCGGGTAATGCTGGGCGAATTCGCGTTGTGCGGTGCAGACCACGTTCGCGTCGCGGTCGAAAATGATCGCGCGGGAGCTGGTCGTACCCTGATCGAGGGCAATGATGTAGTTCTTATTCTCAATGTCGGTCATGTCGATTGCCTTGGACGAAATAAGGGAGAGTGGGCCGTGGCGCGGGCTCTAAAGGGCAGGAGCCCGCGCCGACTGTTTCAAGAAGTTCTTGGTTTGCCGTCAATGGCCGGTTCTGCATCCTTTGTAGCAGGTGTGGCGCCGGTCAGGTGACGGGCAATCAGCCCGCGATACCCGGCAGCGCCGAGGCAGGCACCGACAATCGGTGCAAAAATCGGAATCAGGAAGTACGGGATTTCACGTGCGCCGGTGAAGGAAATTTCACCCCAGCCGGCGAAGAAAGTCATCAGTTTCGGACCGAAGTCCCGGGCCGGGTTCATCGCGAAACCGGTCAGCGGGCCCATCGAGCTGCCAATCACGGCAATCAGCAGACCGATCAGCAGCGGCGCCAGCGGGCCTTTCGGCAGGCCGTTGTTGTCGTCGGTCAGGGACATGATCACGCCCATCAGAATCGCAGTGATGATCACCTCGACCAGGAATGCCTGGGCAGTCGACAGCGCAGGGTTCGGGAAGGTGGAGAACACCGATGCCAGTTCGAGGCTGGCTTCAGTGCCGCGAACCATATGGTGAGTTTGTTCGTAATCGAAGAACAGGTTGCTGTACAGCGTGTAGACCAACAGCGCGCCGCAGAAGGCGCCGGCGACCTGGGCCAGAATGTAGAAAGGCAGTTTGCGCTTTTCGAAGTCGGCAAAAATGCTCAGGGCGATACTGACGGCAGGGTTCAGGTGCGCGCCGGAAACGCCGGCGGTGAGGTAGATCGCCATGCTGACGCCGACGCCCCAGATGATGCTGATTTCCCACAGGCCGAAGCTGGCGCCCGCGACCTTGAGCGCGGCGACACAACCCGTGCCGAAAAAGATCAGGAGTGCAGTACCCAGAAACTCGGCCAGGCACTGGCTCGAGAGCGAAGGTTGCTGTAACGCAGTTGTCATTGAAAACCTCGGTTTTTGTTGTTGTCTGGCGCGTTGCCGACAGGGCAAGGCGCGATTTTCACCGAGGCAGGATCCCCATCCTGTTCCCGGTTTACTGCTGGGTGCTGCGATGACGATAATTCTTACATTATTCAGATTCGAAAAAATATAGACAAGAAACAAACCTGTCAAAGGTCGAAAGTGAACCATCAGTCACAAATAAACTATCAGTCATGTGAATGATCCTGCCGGTCACCCGGCCTGCCCGGCTGTTATCGGCCCGCAAACCCCGGGAAACGTGGCGCGTGGTAGAGCCTTTTGCCCAGCGATGGCCTAAAATCCGCCGCAGGTTTTTTTGCCACTGCCGAACCCGGAGCTGCCATGACCCCTGCGTTGGACTTGTTGAAAAAAGTTCGTGCCGAACATCGCGTGCACAGTTACGAACATGACCCGAAGGCCGCGTCATATGGTCTGGAGGCCGCGGAGAAACTGGGGCTCGATCCGGCGCAGGTTTTCAAGACGCTGCTGGCGGCCAGCGAGAAGGGTGAGTTGCTGGTAGCAGTGGTGCCGGTCGTCGGAAGTCTCGACCTCAAGGGGCTCGCCCACGCCGCCGGCGTGAAAAAAGTCGAGATGGCCGACCCGGCCGCCGCGCAGCGCTCCACCGGTTATCTGTTGGGCGGCATCAGTCCGCTGGGGCAGAAAAAACGCCTGCGTACCTTCATCGATAATTCGGCCCAGCCTTTTTCGACCATTTATGTCAGTGCCGGCCGGCGAGGGCTGGAAGTGGAACTGGCGCCGGCAGTATTGGCAGAACACACTCAGGCGAAATTTGCCGACATCGGGCGCCCGTGACGTCTGTATGAAGAAAATTGGCCGGCACTGTCACTGGCGCTGATCCGGCCGGCGCTGCATGCTCGTTCGACTGACACAGGGAGAAGGTTATGCAGCTCGAGTTTCATCAGGTCGACGCGTTCAGTGATCGGCCGTTCAGTGGCAATCCGGCAATGGTCTATCGGCTCGACGCGTGGCTTGCGGATGAGCTGATGCAAAAGATCGCCGCCGAGCACAATCTGGCGGAAACCGCGTTTCTGGTGCGCGAAGGGCAGGCGTGGCACATCCGCTGGTTCACGCCGACCACCGAGGTGCCGCTGTGTGGTCACGCGACCCTGGCCAGCGCCTATGTGCTGTTTGAGGTTTACAAGGAAACAGCCGAGCGTCTGGACTTCACCTGCAAGTCCGGGCCGTTGAGCGTCAGCCGCGAAGGCGACAGGTTGTGGCTCGATTTCCCGGCCATCGAAGCGGTGGAGAAAGGCGTCACCCTGGAGATCGAGCGGGCGCTGAATGTTCAGGCGGTGGACGTCCTGAGTTCCAACGAGCTGTTTGTGGTGCTGGAGTCCGAGCAGGCGGTGCTCGATTGCACGCCGGACATGGTCGCGCTCGCCAAGCTGCCGTGGCTGGGCGCGATCGTCACCGCTCGGGGCAATCAGCATGATTTTGTCTCGCGCTATTTCGCCCCGGCGATCGGTATCAATGAAGACCCGGTGACCGGCTCGACCCATTGCAGCCTGATTCCGTACTGGTCGAAACGTCTGGGTAAATCCAGCCTGACCGCGTGCCAGCGTTCGGCGCGGGGCGGCGAGCTGTTCTGTCGGCTGGAAGGTGAGCGGGTGAAGATCGGCGGGAATGCGACGCTGGTGGCCAGCGGCACATTGATGCTGGGCTGAGAGCAAAAAATAAGGGAGCCATCAGGCTCCCTCATTATTTGTGTGCAGATCAGTGCGCGGTGCTGTAACGGCGGACGCCGTTTTCCACCGCCGGAATCTGCGCCGCCGTGCTGCCGGACGCCTGGAACAGCACCAGATGTTCCGCTGCCACCCGAATCCCGACATCCGCACCCACCTGATGGTCGGCATGGCTTGGGAAGATCGATTCCAGCTGCGCACCGGTCGGCAGTTGCAGGCGATACAGGGTCGAGGCGCCGAGGAACGTCTTGCCGACGATCCGCGCTTTCAATCCACTGTCCGGCGCGTAAACGATGTCGTCCGGACGCAGCAGCACATCCACCGCGCCACCGACCGGCCAGGTGTAGGCGCGATTGCCGCGCAGTTCGCCGAGTTCGGTCTGCACCGATTCCGGGCTGCCGAGCTGGCCGCGAATGAAGTAACCCTGACCGATGAAGCTGGCCACAAACGGCGTCGCCGGTTCGTGATAGAGGTTATAGGGCGTGTCCCACTGCTCCAGTCGACCTTCCTTGAACACACCGACGTGATCGCTGACGGCGAAGGCTTCTTCCTGGTCGTGAGTCACCAGAATCGCGCTGGTGCCACGGGCCTTGAGGATATCGCGCACTTCATGGCTGAGCTTGCGGCGCAACTCGCCATCGAGGTTGGAGAACGGCTCGTCGAGCAGCAATAGTTGCGGCTCCGGTGCCAAGGCGCGGGCGAGAGCGACACGTTGTTGCTGGCCGCCGGACAGCTCATGGGGGAAGCGCTTGCCGAGATTCTTCAGGTTGACCAGTTCCAGCAGCTCTTCAGTCACGCGCTCCTTGTTCGGGTGCTTGCGGATGCCGAAGGCGATGTTGTCCGCGACACTCAGGTGCGGGAACAGCGCGTAGTCCTGGAACACCATGCCGATCCGGCGCTTTTCCGGAGCGAGGGTGAAACCGGCGCTGGAGATCACTTCACCGCCGAGAGAGATTTCCCCTTCGTGGACCGGTTCGAAACCGGCAATCGCGCGCAGGGTGGTGGTCTTGCCGCAGCCGGACGAGCCGAGCAGGCAGCCGATGTCACCGGCATTGAGGTGCAGATTGAGGTTCTGCACCACACGTTGATCTTGATAGCCGCAAGCGAGGTTGCGCAGGTTCAGCAGTAATTCATGACTCATGCGTGGTGATATGCCGGTTCGACGAGGAACTCGAGCAGGGCCTTCTGTGCGTGGAGACGGTTTTCTGCCTGATCCCAGGCGACGGAGCGCGGGTCATCGAGCAGGTCGAGGCTGATTTCCTCACCGCGGTGAGCGGGCAGGCAGTGCATGAATAGCACGTCATCGGCAGCCAGGTCGAGCAGGGCGCGGTTGACCTGAAACGGCGCGAACAGTTTGAGGCGCTTGGCGGTTTCCTCTTCCTGACCCATGGAGGTCCAGACGTCGGTGCTCACCAGATGCGCGCCGCGTACGGCGTCTTTCGGGTCGCGGACGATGGTCACGCGGTCACCGGCCTTGGCCACGAATTCAGGATTCGGCTCATAGCCTTCAGGGCAGGCCACGCGCAACTGGAAGTCGAACTGGATCGCCGCTTCTATATAGCTGTTGCACATGTTGTTGCCGTCGCCGATCCAGGCCACGGTCTTGCCCTGGATCGAGCCGCGGTGTTCGAGGAAGGTCTGCATGTCGGCCAGCAACTGACACGGATGCAGGTCATCGGACAGGCCGTTGATCACCGGCACGCGGGAGTTGGCAGCGAATTCGGTCAGGGTGCTGTGGGCAAAGGTACGGATCATCACCGCGTCGAGCATGCTCGACATGACGATGGCGCAGTCGCCGATCGGCTCGCCACGGCCCAACTGGGTGTCGCGCGGCGACAGGAAGATCGCCTGGCCGCCGAGCTGGATCATGCCGGCCTCGAAGGAGATCCGGGTACGGGTCGAGGATTTTTCGAAGATCATCCCCAGGACGCGGTTTTTCAGAGGCTCGAACAGTACGCCGCGGTTACGCAGGTCCTTGAGCTCAACGCCTCGACGGATCACGCTGACCAGCTCTTCGGGCGTGCAATCCATCAGGGAGAGAAAGTGCCTTGCGCTCATCATTGACTACCTTTTTGCTACAAACCGCAGATGCTCAAAGCCTTGTTTATCGGAACAACGGGCGAGACCTGCGGCGTAAGCCGCACGGGGGCGACGAAATAGGGGAAGGCGCGATATTGACACTAAATGTCGCGTTTTTCCAATAGGCTACGGTTTTTGCAGAAATGCGCCGGAGTTGGAACAGTGCGAACACTGTGATTTCCGGTCAGTTTTCGAGAGGGCAGCGAGGCATTTGTACACTGGCCCCACCGGGCTTGGCAATCAGGCGCGGCGGGGATGGCACAGCTCTGGTCGGTTTGCGACCGGTGAACCACCGATTCGCTTGGTCGGATGCGCAGGTTGAAACATTTGCTAAAGCAAAGTGCTGGGTTATAAATAAATCACGAGCGACGCAGGAAGCCTCCGCATGGAATCGAAAGAAAAACTGTTAATGGAACTGCTGGGCCACACGGCACGCTCATTGACCCACCTCACCGCCTCGATGACTTCGATGTCCTTCGAACTGCTGCGCAGCGAAGACGACGTGGTCAAGGCCGCCAGCCGGCAGATGATCGACCGCATGGCGACCATCAGCGCCGGGCTCGACGAGCATTGGCGACTGATCGGCGAGCTCACCGGCGTCCACGTCGCCCATGAGCAGATCGAGACCATCCAGGAAATCCAGCTGGCCGCACCGCCACAGCTTCCGGCGAACTGACGCGGGTCTATCGGCCGGCCTGATGGCCACCGATTCACAAGACGAACGTCGCTGGCGCTGCACCGGGTCGCGGGCCATAGTTTTGTTCCCGCAGGCGTCATTGCCTGCCCAGAACAAGACAGAGACTGGCCATGACCAAGACTCTCCATCACCGTGCCTGCCACCTGTGTGAAGCCATCTGCGGCTTGACCATCGAAACCACCGAAACCGACGGCCAGGTGCAGATCACCTCGATCAAGGGCGATGCCCAGGACACGTTCAGTCGCGGACACATCTGCCCCAAGGCCGTGGCACTGCAAGATATCCAGAACGATCCGGATCGCCTGCGCCAGCCGATGCGCCGGGTCGGCAGCGAATGGTTGCCCATCGAGTGGGACGAAGCGTTCGAGCTGGTCGCCGAAAAACTCTCGGCGATTCAGGAGCGTCATGGGCAGAACGCGGTCGCTGTGTATCAGGGCAACCCCAGCGTGCATAACTACGGGCTGATGACCCACAGCAATTACTTCCTCGGCCTGTTGAAAACCCGCAACCGCTACTCGGCGACGTCGGTCGATCAACTGCCCCATCACCTGACCAGTTACTTGATGTATGGCCACGGCTTGCTGCTGCCGATTCCGGACATCGATCACACCGATTTCATGTTGATCCTGGGCGGTAATCCGCTGGCGTCCAATGGCAGCATCATGACCGTGCCGGATGTCGAGAAGCGTCTGAAGGCGATTCAGGCCCGGGGCGGCAAAGTGGTGGTGGTCGATCCACGGCGCAGCGAGACGGCGGCGATGGCCGATCAGCATTTGTTCGTGCGCCCCGGCGGCGATGCGGCGTTGTTGTTTGGTGTGCTCAATACTCTTTTCGCCGAGGGCCTAACTTCGGACAGTCATCTGCCGGTGGATGGTCTGGACGAAGTCCGCACAGCGGTGGCGGGGTTCACCGCTGAAGCCATGAGCCCGTTGTGCGCCGTTCCCGCCGAACAGATCCGCCAGTTGGCCCGGGACTTCGCTGCTGCGCCAAGCGCCGTTTGCTACGGTCGGATGGGGGTTTCCACTCAGGCCTTCGGCACGCTGTGTCATTGGGTCGTGCAGTTGATCAATCTGGTGACCGGCAATCTCGATCGCGTCGGCGGTGCCCTGTGCACCGAGCCTGCGGTGGATCTGGTGGCCTCGACTTCGGGCGGGCATTTCAACAAATGGCAGAGCCGCGTGTCCGGGCGTCCTGAATACGGTGGCGAGTTGCCGGTCTCGGCGCTGGCTGAAGAAATGCTCACCGAGGGTGAAGGGCAGATTCGCGCGCTGATCACCGTGGCCGGCAATCCAGTGTTGTCCACGCCCAATGGCCGGCAACTGGAGCAGGCGCTGGACGGGCTGGAGTTCATGGTCAGTGTCGACCTGTATATCAACGAAACCACGCGCTATGCCGATCTGATCCTGCCATCGACTTCGGCGCTGGAGAACGATCACTACGACACCACCTTCAATCTGTTTGCGGTGCGCAACGTCACCCGATTCAACCGGGCAATCCTCGCCAAACCCGAAGGGGCGCTGCATGACTGGGAGATCTTCGTCGGGCTGGCCAAGGCTTTTGCCGCGAAGACCGGCAAGGAGCTGAAACCGACGATGCCGCCGGCGAAGATGATCGACATGGGATTACGCATGGGCACCTATGGCGATGCGTCCGAGCATAAATTGTCGCTTGCGACGCTGTTCGATCATCCGCACGGTGTTGACCTGGGAGCGCTGAAACCCAACTTGACACCGCGATTGAAGACCTTCAATCAACGAGTTCAGGCGGCGCCGCCGGAAATCCTCGCCGACCTGGCGCGCTTCGCCGCGTTGCAGGCGCCGGCGGCCGATGAGCTGTTGATGATTGGTCGCCGTCATGTACGCAGCAACAATTCGTGGATGCACAATTACCACCGGTTGGTGAAGGGCAAGCCGCGTCATCAGTTGTTGATGAATCCGGACGATCTCGCCAGTCGCGGGCTCAGTGATGGTCAGCTTGTGCGGGTCAGTTCACGGGTAGGGGAAATTGAGGTCGAAGTGCTGGGCAGTGCCGACATGATGAAGGGCGTGGTCAGCCTGCCGCACGGATGGGGCCACGCCCGGCCGGGTGTGCAGATGGCGATTGCCAGCAGCCAACCCGGCTCCAGCGCCAATGACCTGACCGATGAATGCCAGCTCGACGAGCTGTCAGGCAATGCGGCGCTCAATGGCGTGCCGGTGACGGTGGCGGCGGCGTGAGCAAGTCTGTCGGGGAGACCGAGCAGGGCGCTCGGGATTCCGTTACAATGCGCCACCGTGCCGACCCATGAGTCGGAAAGTTCAGCCGAGGTGCTCCATGGATATCATCGAAACGATTAAAGAGCAGATTGCCAACAACACCATTCTGCTTTACATGAAAGGCTCGCCGAATGCCCCCCAGTGTGGCTTCTCCGCGAAAGCTGCGCAGGCTGTGATGGGCTGCGGCGAGAAGTTCGCCTACGTCGACATCCTGCAGAACCCGGAAATCCGCGCCAACCTGCCGAAGTACGCCAACTGGCCGACTTTCCCGCAGCTGTGGGTAGCCGGTGAACTGGTCGGCGGCAGCGACATCATGGCTGAAATGTTTGCCAACGGTGAGCTGCAGACCCTGGTCAAGGAAGCATCCGCCAAGGCTGCTGCGGCCAAGTCCGAAGCCTGATTGGCTTCTGCCCGGATTTCGGCGAGCTGAAGTCCGGGCAATAAAAAGCCCCGCCTCTCGAAAGAGGGCGGGGCTTTTTAGTGTCTCGAGTTTAGCGCTGGCTAATTATTCGTCTTCGCCCATCTGCGATTGCAGATAGTTTTCAAGACCGACTTTATCGATCAGGCCGAGTTGGGTTTCCAGCCAGTCAATGTGTTCTTCTTCGGATTCCAGGATGTCTTCGAGCAGTTCGCGGCTGCCGAAGTCACCGACAGATTCGCAGTGGGCGATGGCGGCCTTCAGATCGGCGTGGCCGGTCTTCTCGATACGCAGGTCGCACTCCAGCATTTCCTTGGTGTGCTCGCCGATGTGCAGCTTGCCCAGATCCTGCACGTTCGGCAGGCCTTCGAGGAACAGAATGCGCTTGATCAGCTTGTCCGCGTGCTTCATCTCGTCGATGGATTCGTGGTACTCGTGTTTGCCGAGCTTGTTCAGGCCCCAATCTTCGTACATGCGTGCATGCAGGAAGTACTGATTGATCGCGACCAGCTCATTGGCAAGGATCTTGTTGAGATGCTGGATGACTGTTACGTCGCCTTTCATGATGGGAGTCCTGCCCTAAGTAGCGGTATATAAGGCAGAGTTTGAGCTTGGTATTTATAAGTGTCAAACCTAAGTTATTGAATAATAAATGAAAATTAATCTGAATAAGAATGTTTGTGTTCCGCGTCTAGGCGCTAAGCAATTGATTTTCAGGCATAAAAAAACCGGACATAAGTCCGGTTCTTCGAATTCGGGATAATTACGCGGCGGTAAATTCTGCCGGGTAGGGGATCGCGGCCTGGGCGGTTTGCAGCTTGGTCAGGGTTTCGCGAACCACTTCCTTCGCCAGGCACGCACATTTGCCGCATTGGCTGGCGACGCCGGTGGCCTGACGGACTTCTTTATAGCTGCAGCAACCTTCATAGATCGCTTCGCGGATTTGTCCGTCGGTGACGCCAGTGCAGAGGCAAACATACATAAGTGAGAACCGTCGCTGGTTGTGACTCAATTGCGATGGATCTTAATGTTAACGAGAATGATTGTCAAAGTGCTTTCCGAAGGGTTTTCATCGCCAACGGCTGTGACTGACGAACGGTGGTGCATGGCTGAATGCCAGCCGGGATTTCGCGAAAAACCTTTAAGGACAGTCGAAAAACGCAGTGTATGATGGTCGGCCCTTGCGAAGGGGGTTCGTGTCACAGGGCTGTCGCCTGAGGGTGGCAGGCTGGCCCGAACCCTGAACTTCAAGTTTCTACACCAGGAGATATCAATGAGCGTACTCGTAGGCAAACAAGCCCCTGACTTCACCGTCCCGGCCGTACTCGGCAATGGCGAGATCGTTGACAGCTTCACCCTGTCCTCGGCCATCAAAGGCAAATACGGCCTGGTGTTCTTCTACCCGCTGGACTTCACCTTTGTCTGCCCGTCCGAGCTGATCGCTCTGGACAACCGTATGGCCGACTTCAAGGCACGCAACGTTGAAGTAGTCGCCGTTTCGATCGACTCGCACTTCACCCACAACGCCTGGCGCAACACCCCGGTCAACAATGGCGGCATCGGCCAGGTGAAATACACCATGGCTGCCGACATGAAGCACGAAATCGCCAAGGCCTACGACGTTGAGTCCGAAGGCGGCGTGGCTTTCCGTGGCGCGTTCCTGATCGACGACAAAGGCGTTGTCCGCTCGCAGATCATCAACGACCTGCCGCTGGGCCGTAACATGGAAGAGTTGATCCGTCTGGTCGACGCTCTGCAATTCCACGAAGAGCACGGCGAAGTCTGCCCTGCCAACTGGAAAAAAGGCGACAAAGGCATGAACGCTTCGCCAGAAGGCGTTGCGGCTTACCTGACCGAGAACGCTGCTGCCCTGTAAGGCGCATCGTCGAGGTACAAAAAAACCGGCTCTTGAGCCGGTTTTTTCATGCGCGGGATCCAACCCGACGACCCTCAGTCGTCGAAGTCTTCCCAGCCGCCCATCTGTTTCCAGCGGTTGACGATGCCGCAGAACAGCTCGGCCGTCTTCTCGGTGTCGTAACGCGCCGAATGCGCTTCACGGCCATCGAAATCGATGTCGGCTGCCTGACAGGCCTTGGCCAATACGGTTTGACCGTAGGCCAGGCCGGCGAGGGTCGCGGTGTCGAAGCTGGAAAACGGGTGGAACGGGTTGCGCTTCATGTCCAGCCGCGCGACGGCGGCGTTGAGGAAACCGAGGTCGAAGCTGCTGTTGTGGCCGACCAGGATCGCCCGTTTGCAGCCGTTGGCCTTCAAGGCCTTGCGCACGCCACGGAAGATGTCGGTCAGCGCTGTTTCTTCGCTGACGGCCATGCGCAACGGGTGATCGAGCTTGATCCCGGTGAACTCCAGCGCGGCCGCTTCAACGTTGGCGCCTTCGAACGGCTCGACGCGGAAGAAGTAGGTGTGGTCCGGGTAGACGAAACCCTTTTCATCCATGGCGATGGTGGTCGCGGCAATCTCCAGCAGTGCGTCGGTGGCCGAGTTGAAACCACCGGTCTCTACGTCGACGACAACCGGCAGGTAGCCGCGAAAGCGTGCTGCCATTGGATGACGGGAACCGCCGCCACCTTGACCGTCCAGTTCGTCGTCGAAATGGTCTTCACTCACGCGTGTTCCTCCAGCAGGCGCCAGCGCAGTTTTTCACCGGCGCGCAGCGGAATAACGGTCAGCTCGCCGAAAGGCAGGCTGGTCGGGGCGGTCCATTCATCACGAACCAGGGTGATGCGATCGGTGTTTGCCGGCAGGCCATAGAAACGCGGGCCGTTGAGGCTGGCGAACGCTTCGAGCTTGTCCAGCGCATTACGCTGTTCGAAGGCTTCGGCATACAGCTCGATGGCGGCATACGCGGTGTAGCAGCCGGCGCAGCCGCAGGCGGCTTCCTTGGCATGCTGGGCGTGCGGCGCCGAATCGGTACCCAGGAAGAATTTCGCGCTGCCGCTGGTGGCGGCGTCGAGCAGGGCTTCCTGGTGCGTATTGCGTTTGAGGATCGGCAGGCAATAGAAGTGCGGCCGAATCCCGCCCACCAGCATGTGGTTGCGGTTGTACAGCAGGTGATGCGCGGTGATGGTCGCGCCGACGTTGGCCGAAGCCTCGTTGACGAACTGCACGGCGTCGCCGGTGGTGATGTGTTCGAACACCACTTTCAGCGTCGGGAAACGCTCGACCACGCGACGCATGTGCTCATCGATGAAGATTTTCTCGCGGTCGAACACGTCGACGTCGCCACGGGTGACTTCGCCGTGGATCAACAGCGGCATGCCGACTTCGGCCATGGTTTCCAGCACCGGGAAAATCTTGTCGATGCTGGTGACCCCGGAATCGGAATTGGTGGTGGCGCCGGCCGGATACAGCTTGGCGGCGTGCACGAAACCGCTGGCCTTGGCCTCACGGATTTCTTCGGGCTGGGTGCGGTCGGTGAGGTACAGCACCATCAGCGGCTCGAAACGACTGCCGGCCGGGCGGGCAGCGAGAATCCGCTGGCGATAGCCGTCGGCTTCAGCGGCGTTGCGCACCGGAGGTACCAGGTTGGGCATGATGATGGCGCGACCAAAGGTGCGCGCGACATCCGCAACGGTATTGGTCAACACGGCACCATCGCGAAGATGAATGTGCCAGTCGTCGGGACGCAGCAGGGTCAGGCGGTCGGACATGAGGGGATTCCAGGCGGGTCAAACTGAGGCGAATGCTACCGGAAAAGACTCTTGCAGGCACTCGCTATCAAGTTTTGCGACGAGCGTCCGATATCCCATAGGTATGCCGTAAAGATGTATGTCTCGGTCTTTTTTGTTGTAGAAGCCAATGGAGCCTCCCGTGCGCCAGCGATATTTAGCCTTGCTCAGTGTGTTTGCCAGCCTTCCCGCGATGGCACTGACCTACCAGACCCGTCTGGAGAACATTGAGTGGACGGTCGAGGGCGACAAGTTCGAGTGCCGTCTGACGCAGCCGATCACCGACTTCGGCTCGGGGCAATTCGTGCGCAAGGCCGGCGAGCAGGCGACCTTTCGCCTGAACGCCTACAACGCCATGCTTGGCGGCGGTTCGGCGACTTTGCTGGCGGCGGCTGCGCCGTGGCAGCCGGGGCGTGGCGACATCAATCTGGGCACGGTTCGACTGGGCAGCGGCAACGTGCTGTTCAACAGTTCGCAGTCCCAGGCCGGGCAACTGATCAGCGGGCTGATGGACGGTCGCAGCCCGGTGGTGCGCCGGGCATCGGGCGATGGTCGGGTGTCGGAAGTGCGCCTGTTGCCGGTCAAGTTCAGCAAGGCGTTCAATGACTATCAGACCTGCGTGGCGAAACTGCTTCCGCAGAATTTCGATCAGGTCAAACAATCGCAGATCGGCTTCCCCGGCGAAGGCATCGAACTGGACGCCGCCGCCAAGGCCAAGTTGCAAGTGATGCTCGAGTACATGAAGGCCGATCCGACGGTCAATCACATTGAGCTCGATGGCCACTCCGACAACAGCGGCAATCGCCTGACCAATCGCGAGCTGTCGCGCCGCCGCGCGCTGGCCGTGGTCGACTTCTTCAAGGCCAACGGCATCCAGGAATCGCAGATCACCGTGCGTTTCCATGGTGAACGCTACCCGTTGGTGCCGAACACCAATGCCGCCAACCGAGCCAAGAACCGGCGGGTCAACGTGCACCTGGCGCGGGTGGCACCGACGACTGCTCCGGCACCTCAGGCCAGCACGCCTGCCAACACGGCGGCGACTTCCTGACCTGCCGGTCATCGTCGCCCTCTCGACAGATTCTGTCGCTTTGTCGTCTTAAGCTGTCGCGCCTCTGTAAATTTTCGCGTTTGGGCGGTAGACTCCTCGGCTTTCCGTAGAACCCCGTGGAGTGATGGCATGGCGGACGTAAACAAGGTCGTTCTGGCGTATTCCGGCGGCCTGGACACTTCGGTGATCCTCAAGTGGCTGCAGGATACTTATAACTGTGAAGTCGTGACCTTCACCGCTGACCTGGGTCAGGGCGAAGAGGTCGAGCCGGCTCGCGCCAAGGCGCAGGCCATGGGCGTCAAAGAAATCTACATCGACGACCTGCGCGAAGAATTCGTGCGTGACTTCGTGTTCCCGATGTTTCGCGCCAACACCGTTTACGAAGGCGAGTACCTGCTGGGTACTTCCATCGCGCGTCCGCTGATCGCCAAGCGTCTGATCGAAATCGCCAACGAAACCGGCGCCGATGCCATTTCCCACGGCGCCACCGGCAAGGGCAACGACCAGGTACGTTTCGAACTGGGTGCCTACGCACTCAAGCCAGGCGTGAAAGTGATCGCCCCTTGGCGCGAGTGGGACCTGCTGTCCCGCGAGAAGCTGATGGACTACGCCGAGAAGCACGCGATCCCGATCGAGCGTCACGGCAAGAAGAAATCCCCGTACTCGATGGACGCCAACCTGCTGCACATCTCCTATGAAGGCGGCGTGCTGGAAGACACCTGGACCGAGCACGAGGAAGACATGTGGCGCTGGACCGTCTCCCCGGAGAAGGCTCCCGATACCCCGCAATACCTGGAACTGACCTACCGCAACGGCGACATCGTCGCGCTGGACGGCGTCGAAATGACCCCGGCCACCGTACTGGCGACCCTGAACAGGATCGGTGGCGAGCACGGCATCGGCCGTCTCGACATCGTCGAGAACCGTTACGTCGGCATGAAGTCCCGTGGCTGCTACGAAACCCCGGGCGGCACCATCATGCTGCGCGCTCACCGCGCGATCGAATCGATCACTCTGGACCGCGAAGTCGCTCACCTCAAAGACGAGCTGATGCCGAAGTACGCCAGCCTGATCTACACCGGCTACTGGTGGAGCCCTGAGCGTCTGATGCTGCAACAGATGATCGACGCTTCTCAGGTCAACGTGAACGGCGTTGTCCGTCTGAAACTTTACAAGGGCAACGTGATCGTGACCGGCCGCAAGTCCGACGATTCGCTGTTCGACGCCAACATCGCGACCTTCGAAGAAGACGGCGGCGCCTACAACCAGGCCGACGCGGCGGGCTTCATCAAGCTCAACGCACTGCGCATGCGTATTGCTGCCAACAAGGGCCGCAAGCTGTTCTGAGTTTTTTGGTGTGATGAAAATGGCGGCCTTGTCTGTGTGACAAGGCCGCCACTGCGCAAATTCCCCTGCTTGACTTGATCAGCAATGGTCAGTATCTCCGCGATATTCCGCCTTCTCAAACTTTCCCCGCCTGGATCATGTTCATTGAGTCCGCGTCGTAGAAAATACAGTAAGTAGTTCCGACGGCTTTCTTTCCCTGTTTAAACGATTTGAAGATATTTTCCGTTGCTGAATCGTCTGATATCGAGCTGGTCAAAAACACAAATATTCTGAGTGAGTGCTTGGGCGAGTGTGGGGTTTTTTCCAATAATACTTCTGTCTCCGATACGGAAATTCCTCCCCTGGTATCAATGATATATAGCGTGCTGAATGGTTTTGGCAGTTTTACCGTATGCAGTGCTGGATTGGGCTGCGTTTGTACCTCCATCAAGTTCGTTGCGGTATCTTCAAATGCCTTTAGGAAATTATTTTCGTTATTGAAGTCCGACGGTGCATAAAGTGAACGATAGTTAAAGTTGAGTGTGATGAAGAACAGGAATGACAAGAAAAACGGGAAGCTGATCAAAAGCCAGATATATGTTTTTCGTTCTTCGTTATCAAGAAAAGGCAGGGAGACCGCCGCCGAAGTTTCGGTTATCAACGCAAATATGGCGATGATGCTTATAGGGTTTGTGACTTTTTTGTATTTTTTCAACATGGTCTTTTCTCATGAAATTGACTGTTCTCGTTGTGATGTTTTTAGTGGTTTGTATAGGGGAGCGATGAGTGGTGTCTTCAGTGCTCGTTAACGGGTGTTTATATTAAAAGTGGCCGGGTGAACATCAGTATGTTGTTTCAGGTTTTTTGTGATGGATGGGTTTGTCATTTCTGGAATGAGTGGTCGAATTGTTGTTGGTTATTGACCGGTCGGAAGTGAGGCTTTTGTTCTTTCTGCCCTCATGCTTTTGTTCTGGTGGGCCGTTTCTGTAGGACTAATCTTTATGGGTTGTAGGAAGTGTCTCTTGATGCCAGTGTGAATGAACTTATCCATGCCATGGATGAAATGACTGCGTTATTGTGCCGGTTCTAAAAATTCGAACAGCGAAACTGGACTTGCCCATGAATAAAGTGCTGATCGTGGATGATCACCCCGTCATTCGTCTTGCGGTACGTATGCTGATGGAGCGTCATGGCTACGAAGTCATTGCAGAAACCGATAATGGAGTGGATGCATTACAGCTTGCCCGCGACCAGATGCCCGATATTGTCATTCTTGATATCGGTATACCGAAACTGGATGGACTGGAAGTCATTGCGCGCCTTACAACAAGTGCAATGCCGTTGAAAGTGCTCGTGCTGACGTCACAGTCACCGGGGCACTTTTCCATGCGTTGCATGCAATCGGGGGCGGCGGGTTATGTTTGCAAGCAACAGGATCTCACTGAGTTGCTGAGTGCAATCAAGGCGGTACTGTCCGGATACAGCTATTTTCCGAATCAGGCGTTGCACACCGTGCGAACCAGTCTGGGAAACGCCAGCGAGGCGGACATGGTTGATCGCCTGTCAGGGCGTGAAATGATGGTGTTGCAGCAACTGGCGCGAGGCAAGACCAACAAGGAAATTGCCGACGGGATGTTCCTGAGCAACAAGACCGTGAGTACCTACAAAACCCGATTGCTTTTAAAACTCAACGCGCGGTCGCTGGTGGATCTGATTGAGTTGGCGCAGCGGAACGGCCTGGTCTGAGAGTTTCTGTGGCTGACGGATCATGGGCGGATCGGAATCAGCGTATGCCAGAAAGAGAAAAGCCTCCGTTTCGGGAGGCTTTCAAATGTCAGAGATCAAAATCGTAATCGGCCAATTGCTTCTGCAACCGGCGCTCCTCAAGCAGGTTGTCGATGGTTCGACGCTTGCTGAGATTGGTCTTGGCGACTTCAACCACCGGTTCGGCGTCGTCGGTTTCGGCAGCGATGAAATCGTCGTCTACATCCAGTTGTTCTTTGGTGTCAGTCATAAGGTCAACTCCAGGCTAAGACTGCCGTTGGCGCTCCTTATATCGATATTCCCGCCGATGGTAAAAAAGATTTTTTCAATCGATAAATCAATAATTCCAATAGCCGCTCAATCGTCTGAAGTCTTGTGCTTGTACTCACACAAATCTTCGATCCGACAGCTGCCACAACGGGGTTTGCGTGCCAGGCACACGTAGCGCCCGTGAAGAATGAGCCAGTGGTGCGAGTCGAGCAGGTATTGTTTTGGCACAAACTTCATCAGTTTTTTTTCCACCTCGACCACATTTTTACCCGGTGCAATGCCGGTGCGGTTGCTGACCCGGAAGATGTGGGTGTCCACTGCCATGGTCAACTGGCGGAACGCGGTGTTGAGCACCACGTTGGCGGTCTTGCGGCCAACACCGGGCAAGGCTTCCAGTTCTTCGCGCGTCTGTGGTACTTCACCATTGTGCAGCTCGACCAGCAGGCGGCAGGTCTCGATCACGTTTTTGGCTTTGCTGTTATAGAGTCCGATGGTCTTGATGTATTCGGACAGACCTTCAACGCCCAAGGCATGAATGGCTGCCGGCGTGTTCGCCACCGGGAACAGCTTGGCCGTCGCTTTGTTCACCCCGACATCCGTCGACTGCGCGGACAGAATCACCGCGATCAACAGTTCGAAAGGCGAGGAGTAGGCCAGTTCGGTCTTGGGCTCGGGGTTGTCCTCGTGCAGCCTGCGGAAGATCTCCAGACGTTTTGCGGCATTCATGGGTGATGCGTTTCCTCGGGTAGGGCGGCAGGGCGAGTCCAGGCCTGACGGGCGGCCAGTAACAGTCCAAGCAATATGAAGGCGCCGGGCGCCAGCGTCGCGAAATGCAGGCCTTCGCTGAACAGAATCAAGCCTTGCCAGTGTTCCGACAGGTGATGGCCGATGCTGCCCTGCCCGATCAGCTCACGCAATACCGCGAGCACAACCATCAGCGCGGCAAACAGGCCACACAGGTTCAGCGGTGCGCGGACAGGCTGGCGAAAGAATCCATTGTGCTCCAGCACGACGCATTGCAAGCCAATCAGCCCAACATAAAGGCTGATCAGTTGATGCCACTGCATTGCACTGCGTTGCAGGAAAATATCGGCGCAGCCCGTCAGCGTCGCGGCCAGCACCAGACTGACCGGCAACAGGCTCTGGCTGCTCAGACGCGAGCGTAGCGGTGCCATGCACAAACCGTAAACGCCCACGACAACCGCGAATATCAACAGCGTCGTCAGCGCACCCGCCACGGAGTCGCTGGCTCCGATCAATAGCACCAGCATCATTGAATTCGACAGTGTCGCTGACGTGTTCATGACGCGCTCCCTATCAGGGCCGTCCGGTGTTCATCGAAGTAGCGCAGGGCATCGTGGATGGCATTGATCGCCGCGCGAGATGTAATGGTTGCCCCGGCGATCTGGTCGAATTGCCCCTGATCCTTCTTCAAGGCCCATCCGGCATCTGGCGGTTGGCTGAGTGATTTTCCGCTGAAGGTCTGAAGCCAGCTATTTGGCCAGTCGCCGATATGCCCGCCCAGCGAAGGCGTTTCGTTTTGCTCAAGGGTTTTCACGCCGAGCAATCGGCCCTTGGCGTCGATGGCAATCAGCAACTCGATATTGCCAGCGTAACCTTGGGTCTGGCTGCGCAACAGGACTGCCACGGGTTGTCCGTTTTTGCTCGCCCGATAACCGCCCAGCAGCTGACTATGGCTCAGGTTGATGTCGGTCAGCGTCAGAGGTTGTTGAAGCGGCTGATTGTCGTAAGCGTCGACCGGCAGCACGTCCAGCAATTTACGACTCTCACGCAGACGCTGTTCGGCGGCGATCTGCGGCGCATTGCTGCGTTGCACCAGCCACGTCACGCCGATGCCCAGCGCGCTTATCAACAACAGTGTGATCAGGCTGTTCGTCCGGTTCATGTTGTTACCCGCGCCTGACGGGCCATCGCAAAGCGCTCCAGCGCCGGCACGCAAAGGTTCATCAACAGCACCGCAAACGCCACGCCGTCCGGATAACCACCCCAGGTGCGGATCACGTACGTCAGTAGCCCCACGCCCGCGCCGAACAGCAGACGGGCGAGTGGACTCCTGGCGCCCGATACCGGTTCAGTGACGATGAAAAATGCGCCAAGCATGGTCGCGCCGCTCAGCAGGTGAAACAGTGGCGAACCGTGGGAGTCGGATCCCGAACCGTTCCAGCACAACAGGCTGATCACAAACAGGCTGGCGAGCATGCCGACCGGCGCCTGCCAACCAAACACCCGACGCTGTAACAGGAACAGGCCGCCGGCGAGGAACGCCAGGTTCACCCACTCAACGCCGTGCCCGCCAACGCGACCGAATGCCGGATTGGCGGCAAACAGTTCGTCCATGGTCAGGCTTTTATTGATGCGCAAACTGTCCAGCGCGGTGGCTTGAACCCAGGCATCCGGCTGTGAGCCCGGATTGAACACCTGGCCAAAAGCCGCCGCCAGACCCATGCCATGGGCGGGCCAGTGGGTCATCGGTTGCGGGAACATGACCATCGCCAGGGCAAAGCCGAGCATGGCTGGATTGAACGGGTTTCGGCCCACGCCCCCGTACAGATGTTTGCCCAGCAGCAGGCCCGAGGCGATCGCCGTGACCGTCAGCCACCACGGGCAATAAGGCGGCAGGGCAATTGCCAGCAGCGTGGCGCTGACGACCGCGCTGCCATCGGTCAAGGTAGCTTGCAATGGCTGGCGGCGCAGATGTGTCACCGCAGCTTCCACAGCCAGCGCCGTGCCGACGGAGAGGATCAGGTTGATCGACACGCCCCAGCCGTAAAACCAGAACAACGCCAGCCATCCCGGCAATGTCGCCAGCAACACCAGCTTCATTGCCTGTTGCAGGCGCTCGTCTCTGGTTTCAATGGCTGACATGAGCTTGTACCAGCCGCTCTGCTTCTTGCAGGCGAGCACGGGCCTTTTCGAGGATGTCGGCGGATGTGCCTTCGCGCCGTTGCAGCTTGTTCAGATCGGCACGAGCGTAGGCCAGTTCGGTTTTCAGCTGACGCAGCTGGTCGTCGATCGGACGTTTCTCGACACGCACAAGCTCGGGCGCCGGTTGATCGCTGGCGGCTTCGGCGTTGTGCAGGGCCTGTTCGGCGTCACGCAGCGCTTGCTCCAGCGCGGCGATCTCGGCTGGCGGAGCCTCCGCGGTTTGCGCTTTTTTCAGCTCGGCGCGGCGCATTGCCAACTGGATTTTTGCCCGCTTCAGATCGGCGTCCTTCGCCGGAGCGGCCACGACCGGCGCGGGTGCCGCGCTGCTTTCCAGCTTCGCCAGTGCCTGTTCGGCCGCTTCGAACTGTTGTTGCAGGACGATCAGTTGCGATTGCTGAT
Organism: Pseudomonas glycinae; assembly: GCF_001594225.2. Lineage (GTDB taxonomy): Bacteria > Pseudomonadota > Gammaproteobacteria > Pseudomonadales > Pseudomonadaceae > Aquipseudomonas > Aquipseudomonas glycinae. The sequence goes on along the minus strand of NZ_CP014205.2, from coordinate 659,279 downwards.
CGAAGGTCGGCGGATGACCGAAGGCCTTGAGCGACTTGTTCAATTGCGCCCGACTCATGGCCACGTCGATCTTGGCTTTTTTCAGCGCGGCATCGGCGGTCGCGGCTTTTTGCGCGCGCACCCGTTCCAGCGCCGCCTGCACCGGATCGAGCGTGGTGGCGGCGACTTCGACCTGTGCCGCGCGCTGCGCCCGGGCCTCGCGTTCGGCCTGCTTCTGCTGTTCTTCGCGTTGCAGGCGAGCATTGCGCCGTTCGAAACGCTGGCGGGCGTGATCGCGTTTGGCCGCGCGGGCCTGTTGTTCTTCAAGGCTGGCGGCCAGACCGCCTACCACCGGCAGTGTGCCCAAAGGCAGCGGGTGCATCTCGATGCAATCGACCGGGCAGGGCGCCACGCACAGATCGCAACCGGTGCATTCGTCGATGATGACGGTGTGCATCAGTTTTGCCGCGCCGACGATCGCGTCGATCGGGCAGGCCTGGATGCATTTGGTGCAGCCGATGCATTCGGCCTCGCGAATGTAGGCCACTTGCGGCGGCGCCGAACCACGGCTGATGTCCAGTTCCAGCACCGGGATTTTCAGCAGTTCGGCCAGCGCCGCAATGGTTTCGTCGCCACCCGGCGGGCACTTGTTGATCGGCTCGCCGTCGGCGATGCCTTCAGCGTAGGGTTTGCATCCGGGATGGCCGCACTTGCCGCATTGGGTCTGCGGCAGCAAGGCATCGATGCGTTGAATCAGACTCATGTTTTGATCAGTCCACTGAATCCGAGAAAAGCCACGGCCATCAGTCCGGCGCCGATCAACAGGATCGGCAGGCCACGAAAGGGCAGGGGAATATCGTTGTCGGCCGTGCGTTCGCGCAAATCGCTGAACAGGCTCAACACCAGCCAGAAACCCAGACCGGCGCCAAGGCTCAGCGCTGTCGCATGTAACAGGCCTTGATCCGTTTGCGCGTTGATCAGCGTCAGCCCCAGCACACCGGCATTGCCCAGCAGCAGCGGCCACAAACCTTCGAATGGCAGCGTGGGTCGCCAATGTGCCAACAGCTTCAGCAACGGCGCGATCAGCAGGACGCTCAACGGCAGAAACACAAACTGCCGCAGGAATTCCAGTTGCATCGGCACCAGCAGCCAATGCCAGATCGCATAACCCGCCACGCCGACAATCAGCATCAGACACAACGTTGCCAGCCCCAGCGCATGCACCTGACGGCGTTCGCCCGCCAGCAGCGGATCGACGCCCAGCGGCCAGTGCAACACGAAGTTGTTGATCAGCGCAGCACTGAAGAGCGTAAGCACGAGTTCGGTCATGGTTCTGCCGGCAGGAACGGGCGTGTGTCACTTAAGGTTAGGCATTATCCGGCAGCCGGGGAGGGCGGGCCAGATATGAAAAATCCCACAGGCGCACGGAGCACGCCTGTGGGATCTGTCAGGGCAGAACCTTACTTGATGCGCTGACCCGGCTTGGCGCCGCTGTCCGGGCTCAGCAGGTAGATTTCTTCACCGCCAGGGCCGGCCGCCATCACCATGCCTTCGGAGATGCCGAACTTCATTTTCCGTGGCTTGAGGTTGGCGATCATCATGGTCAGGCGACCGTCGAGCTTCGACGGATCCGGGTAAGCGCTCTTGATCCCCGAAAACACGTTGCGTTGCTCGTCACCGATGTCGAGGGTCAGGCGCAGCAGCTTGTCCGCGCCTTCCACGTGTTCGGCCTTGACGATCAGCGCCACGCGCAGGTCGACGGCGGCGAAGGTGTCGAAGTCGATTTCCGGCGACAGCGGATCCTTGGCCAGTTCGCCATTGCCGGCAGGTGCGGCGGCGCCGGTGTCGGTCTGGCTGGCGGTCAGGTCTTCTTTCGAGGCGTCGGTCATGGCTTGCACTTTCACCGGGTCGATGCGGGTCATCAACGGTTTGAATTCGTTCAACTGGTGGTTGGCCAGCAGCGTGGTGTGGTCGTTCCAGGTCAGCGGAGCGACGTTGAGGAACGTCTCGGCATCGGCGGCCAGCACTGGCAGCACCGGTTTGAGGAAGATCACCAACTGGCGGAACAGGTTGATCGCCGTGGCGCAGACCGCCTGGACTTCATCCTGCTTGCCTTCCTGCTTGTTCAGCGACCATGGCGCCTTGTCGGCGATCCAGGCGTTGGCGCGGTCGGCCAACGCCATGGTTTCGCGCATGGCACGGGCGAAGTCGCGGGCCTCATAGGCGTCGGCGATGCTCGGCGCAGCGGCCAGGAAAGCTTCGGTCAGTTCCGGTGCGGCGTTGGTGTCCACCAGCAGGCCGGCGTTGCCTTTCTGGATGAAACCGGCGCAACGGCTGGCGATGTTGACGACTTTGCCGACCAGGTCGGAGTTGACCTTCTGCACGAAGTCTTCGAGGTTCAGGTCGAGGTCGTCCACGCCACGGCCCAGCTTGGCGGCGTAGTAGTAGCGCAGGTATTCCGGCGACAGGTGATCCAGGTAGGTACGGGCCTTGATGAAGGTGCCGCGGGACTTGGACATCTTCTGACCGTTGACGGTCAGGTAGCCGTGCACGTTGATCCCGGTCGGCTTGCGGAAACCCGCGCCTTCAAGCATCGCCGGCCAGAACAGGGCGTGGAAGTTGACGATGTCCTTGCCGATGAAGTGGTACAGCTCGGCGGTGGAGTCCTTGCCCCAGAACGCGTCGAAGTCCAGCTCCGGCGTGCGGTTGCACAGGTTCTTGAAGCTGGCCATGTAGCCGATCGGCGCGTCCAGCCACACGTAGAAATACTTGCCCGGCTCGCCCGGAATCTCGAAACCGAAGTACGGCGCATCGCGGGAGATGTCCCACTGTTGCAGGCCGGCGTCCAGCCATTCGGCGATCTTGTTGGCCACGGCGTCCTGCAGGGTGCCGCTGCGGGTCCAGGCCTGCAGCATTTCCTGGAAGTCCGGCAGCTTGAAGAAGAAGTGCTGGGAGTCCTTGAGCACCGGCGTGGCGCCGGAGATGGCCGACTTCGGATCCTTCAGGTCGGTCGGTGCGTAGGTTGCACCGCATTTTTCGCAGTTGTCGCCGTACTGGTCTTCGGTGCCGCACTTCGGGCAGGTGCCCTTGATGAAGCGGTCGGCCAGGAACATTTTCTTTTCCGGGTCGAAATACTGGGTGATCGAACGTTGGGCGATATGCCCGGCGTCACGCAGCTTCAGGTAGATCTGGCTCGACAGCTCACGGTTTTCTTCGGCGTGAGTGGAGTGGAAGTTGTCGAAGTCCACCAGGAACTCGGCAAAGTCGGCGCTGTGTTCGGCCTGGACGTTGGCGATCAGTTGTTCCGGGGTGATGCCTTCCTTTTCCGCGCGCAGCATGATCGCCGAACCGTGGGCGTCGTCGGCGCAGACATAAATGCACTGATTGCCGCGATGCTTCTGGAAGCGCACCCACATATCGGTCTGGATGTATTCCAGCATGTGGCCAAGGTGGATCGAACCGTTGGCGTAGGGCAGGGCGCTGGTGACGAGAATCTTGCGTGGTTCGGACATGTGGGGCTTCGCTACTTGATGAAACGGAGGTCGGCCACTATAAAGCGCCGGGAAAGATATTTCACCTCTGCAGATCGTTGCCGGACATGCCGTCCGGAGGACAGAAGGGGTAGGATACCCGCCATCTTTTCCCAGTCTTGTTATCGGAGTTGCCCATGAGTGCCGTCACTCGCGCAGCGGTGGAAGCCGTCCTCAGCCAATACACCGACCCTTACCTGAACCAGGATCCGGTCAGCGCCGGTTGCGTGCGCAACATCGAAATCACCGGTGATCGCGTCAGCGTGCAGCTGGAAATCGGTTATGCCGCCGGTCTGTTCAAGAGCGGCTGGGCGCAATTGCTGCAACTGGCCATCGAAAATCTCGACGGCGTGGTGACTGCGAAGGTCGAGGTCAACAGCGTGATCGCCGCGCACAAGGCCCAGGCGCAGATCCCGGGGCTGGCCAACGTCAAGAACGTGGTCGCCGTGGCCTCCGGCAAGGGCGGTGTGGGCAAGTCCACCACCGCTGCCAACCTGGCCCTGGCACTGGCCCGCGAAGGCGCGAAGGTCGGGATTCTCGATGCCGATATCTATGGCCCGAGCCAGGGCATCATGTTCGGCATTCCCGAGGGCACCCGTCCGCAGGTCAAGGATCAGAAATGGTTCGTGCCGCTGCAGGCCCATGGCGTGGAAGTGATGTCGATGGCATTCCTGACCGACGACAACACGCCGATGGTCTGGCGCGGGCCGATGGTTTCCGGCGCGCTGCTGCAACTGGTGACGCAAACCGCCTGGGGCGACCTGGATTATCTGGTGATCGACATGCCGCCAGGCACCGGCGACATCCAGCTGACTCTGGCGCAGAAAGTCCCGGTGGCTGGCGCCGTGATCGTCACCACACCGCAGGATCTGGCGCTGCTCGACGCGCGTAAAGGCGTAGAGATGTTCCGCAAGGTCAACATTCCGGTGCTGGGCGTGGTGGAAAACATGGCCGTGCACATCTGCTCGAACTGCGGACACGCCGAGCATCTGTTCGGTGAGGGCGGTGGCGAGAAGCTGGCGACCCAGTTCGGCGTCGAGCTGCTGGCTTCGTTGCCGCTGTCGATGCTGATCCGCGAACAGGCCGATGGCGGCAAGCCGACGGTGATTTCCGAGCCGGACAGCCAGATCGCCATGGTCTATCAGGAACTGGCCCGCCACGTCGGCGCGCGGATCGTGTTGCAGGAAGCAGCCTCGCCGGCGATGCCGAACATCACCATCAGCGACGATTGATGCCTGCGGTTTAAACAAAAACGCCCCGGTGCCTGTGCACCGGGGCGTTTTTCATTGCGCGGCAGGGGTCAGATACGCAACCCGCCGTCCATCTCCAGAATCCGGCCGGTGTAGTAGTCGTTCTCGAAGATGTACGCCGCCGAATGGGCGATCTCTTCCGGCTTGCCCATGCGCTTGAGCGGAATGCCCGAGGTCATTTTTTCCAGCGCTTCAGGCTTCATGCCCAGGGTCATCTCGGTTTCGATAAAGCCCGGAGCGATACCGGCCACGCGAATGCCGTAGCGCGCCAGTTCCTTCGCCCACGTCACGGTCGCCGCAGCGACGCCAGCCTTGGCGGCGGAGTAGTTGGTCTGGCCGACGTTGCCCGCGCGGGAGATCGACGAGATGTTGATGATCGCGCCGCTGTTCTTCAGCTCGACCATTTTCGCCGCCACTTCACGGGTGCAAAGGAATACGCCGGTCAGGTTGACGTCGATCACAGCCTGCCACTGGGCCAGGCTCATCTTGGTCATCTCGCCGTCCTTGACCTTGAGCAGCAGGCCGTCGCGCAGGATCCCGGCGTTGTTGATCAGGCCGTGGATCGCGCCGAAGTCTTCGGCGACCTGGGCAACCATGTGCGTGACCTGCTCTTCGTTGGCGACGTTGCACAGATAACTGCGTGCCTCGACACCCTTGGCCTTGCACGCCGCAACCGCGTCATCGAGTTTTTCCTGATTCAGGTCGACCAGCGCCAGCTTCGCGCCCTTGCCCGCGAAATACTCGGCCATCGAGCGGCCCAAGCCTTGGCAACCGCCAGTGATAATGATTACTTTGTCGTTGAGTTGCATTCGCATGCCCCCGAGAGCAGGTCAGAGTGGTCCTTACAGGTAGCCTCTCGATCTGCACCGGCCAGCAGCCTGTTGCACATGAGAACTGCCCGATGGCGAGTGGGACAAAACCCATGCGCCTGTCCGTTTTGTCGACGGATTCTATTTAAGGAGTCATAAATTGAGCGTTGAAGCGGCTAAGAATGCCCGAGAATTGCTTCTCAAGGAATACCGTGGCGTGCTGTCGACCCACTCCAGATCGATGCCCGGTTTTCCGTTTGGCTCCGTGGTTCCCTACTGCCTGGACGAGCAGGGCCGGCCGCTGATCCTGATCAGCCGTATCGCCCAGCACACCCACAACCTGCAGAAAGATCCGAAATGTTCGCTGCTGGTGGGTGAGCGCGAGGCCGACGATGTGCAAGCCGTTGGTCGCCTGACCTACCTGGCCGAGGCGGCAAAACTCGAAGACGCTGCCGCCATCGAAGCTGCCGCCGAGCGCTACTACCGTTATTTCCCCGATTCGCAGAATTACCACAAGGCCCACGATTTCGATTTCTGGGTGCTCAAACCGGTGCGTCATCGCTACATCGGCGGTTTTGGCGCGATCCATTGGGTCGATCACCTGACCCTGGCCAACCCGTTCGCCGGCAAGGCCGAAGTCAGCATGGTCGAGCACATGAACAGCGACCACGCCAAGGCCATTGCGCATTACGTCGACCTCGCCGGCCTGCCGAAAACCGTCCCGGCGCAACTGGCCGGGATCGACACCGAAGGCATGCACTTGCGCATCGGTCAGGCGCTGTACTGGCTGCCGTTTCAAGCGCCTTGTCATACGCCGATACAAGTGCGCGAGGCCTTGGTTTCTTTGGCTCACGCCGAGGTCTGGCCAAAAAATGCGGTGGCCGATGCTTGAATTCACGAAAGGGCGACGTCATCTAAGGCTTACTGCAAGGCATTTCTTGCGTTGAGGAAACTTTGATGCGCCCTTTTTTGTTGCTCTTTCTGCTGTTCCCGGTGTTGGAGCTGTTCGTATTCGTCAAAGTGGCAGGATCGATCGGATTTTTCCCGGCCCTGCTGCTGATCATTCTCGGCTCGATGTTCGGCGTGTTCGTGCTGCGCGTCGCCGGGCTGGCCACCGCACTGCGTGCCCGTGAAAGCCTGAACCGCGGCGAACTGCCTGCGCAAACCATGCTTGAAGGCCTGATGCTGGCCCTGGCCGGTGGCCTGTTGATCCTGCCGGGCTTCATCAGCGACGTGGTCGGTCTGGTGCTGCTGTTGCCGTTCAGTCGCCGACTGGTCGCTAACAAAATGCGCCAGCGCGCTGAAGAACAGGCCATGCGCCAGCGAGCGTTCGCCGATGACCTGCAACCTCGCGGCGGTCCTGCACCGCGTCAGCCTCTGGGCCGCGAAGGTGATGTGATCGAAGGCGAATTCGAACACCGCGACAGCAAGTAACTTCTGCATCGACACGGCACCTTCGGGTGCCGTGTTCTTTTATGGGACGAATTCAGTCAGCCTGCATGAAAATTTTTTGTCCTCAACCCTTGTAATCAGCTTATGCGCCCTTATGTATCGGTCACCGCAAGGTTCCGGCATATGAGTCGGACAGACTTCCGCGGTTCGCTCGACGAGCCGCAACCGGCGCAGGCCGGATTCGTTAAACCCGCCGGGACTACACCGGCCGATGAAAACCACAATTAGGAGAGATCGACAATGAAGCTTCGTCCTCTGCATGACCGCGTCGTTATCCGTCGCAGCGAAGAAGAAAAGAAAACCGCTGGCGGTATCGTCCTGCCAGGTTCGGCTGCTGAAAAGGCCAACCACGGTGTGATCGTCGCTGCAGGTCCGGGCAAAACTCTGGAAAACGGTGAAGTGCGTCCGCTGGCCGTTAAAGTCGGCGACAAGGTTGTGTTCGGTCCTTACTCCGGCAGCAACACTGTGAAAGTCGACGGCGAAGACCTGCTGGTAATGGCTGAGAACGAGATTCTCGCTGTACTGGAAGGCTGATACCCCGCTCATTTTCCCGCTACTACAAAGTATTTAAGGAATATCGATCATGGCTGCTAAAGAAGTTAAATTCGGCGATGCCGCTCGCTCCAAGATGCTCAAAGGCGTCAACGTTCTGGCTGACGCGGTAAAAGCGACCCTGGGCCCGAAAGGCCGTAACGTGATCCTCGAGAAGAGCTTCGGCGCTCCGACCATCACCAAGGACGGCGTTTCCGTCGCCAAAGAAATCGAACTCGAAGATCGCTTCGAAAACATGGGCGCGCAGCTGGTCAAAGACGTTGCCTCCCGTGCCAACGATGACGCTGGTGACGGTACTACCACCGCTACCGTTCTGGCTCAGTCGATCGTCAACGAAGGCCTGAAAGCCGTCGCTGCCGGCATGAACCCGATGGACCTGAAGCGCGGTATCGACAAAGCGACCATCGCGATCGTCAAAGAACTGAAAGCCCTGTCCAAGCCATGCGCTGACACCAAGGCCATCGCTCAGGTCGGCACCATCTCCGCCAACTCCGACAACTCCATCGGCGACATCATTGCCGAAGCCATGGAAAAAGTCGGTAAAGAAGGCGTGATCACCGTTGAAGAAGGCTCGGGCCTGGAGAACGAACTGTCGGTTGTAGAAGGCATGCAGTTCGATCGTGGCTACCTGTCTCCGTACTTCGTCAACAAGCCGGACACCATGGTCGCCGAGCTCGACGGCCCGCTGATCCTGCTGGTCGACAAGAAGATCTCGAACATCCGCGAAATGCTGCCAGTGCTGGAAGCCGTAGCCAAAGCCGGCCGTCCACTGCTGATCGTGGCCGAAGACGTTGAAGGCGAAGCCCTGGCGACTCTGGTTGTGAACAACATGCGTGGCATCGTTAAAGTCGCAGCCGTCAAGGCTCCAGGCTTCGGCGACCGTCGCAAGGCCATGCTGCAGGACATCGCCGTTCTGACCGGCGGTACCGTGATCTCCGAAGAGATCGGCCTGAGCCTGGAAAGCACCACCCTGGAACACCTGGGCAGCGCCAAGCGCGTCACCCTGTCCAAGGAAAACACCATCATCGTCGACGGTGCTGGCGTTCAAGGCGACATCGAAGCCCGCATCGCTCAGATCCGTGCCCAGGTGGCCGAGACTTCCTCGGACTACGACCGTGAAAAACTGCAAGAGCGTCTGGCCAAGCTGTCCGGCGGCGTTGCAGTGATCAAGGTTGGCGCTGGTTCCGAAGTCGAAATGAAAGAGAAGAAAGCCCGCGTTGAAGACGCCCTGCACGCAACCCGTGCAGCCGTTGAAGAAGGCGTGGTACCTGGCGGTGGCGTTGCGCTGATCCGTGCTCTGGAAGCCCTGACCGAACTGACCGGCGACAATGCTGACCAGAACGTCGGTATCGCTGTGCTGCGTCGCGCTGTTGAAGCGCCGCTGCGTCAGATCGCTGCCAACTCCGGTGACGAGCCAAGCGTAGTCGTCAACGAAGTCAAGAACGGCAAAGGTAACTTCGGTTACAACGCTGCTTCCGGCGAATACGGCGACATGATCGAAATGGGCATCCTGGACCCAACCAAGGTCACCCGTTCGGCTCTGCAAGCTGCAGCCTCCATCGGCGGTCTGATCCTGACCACCGAAGCAGCTGTTGCTGACGCACCGAAGAAAGAAGGTGCAGCTGGCGGCGGTATGCCAGACATGGGCGGCATGGGTGGCATGGGCGGCATGATGTAAGCCAGCCTTACCCAGTAACGAAAAACCCCGTCTGCGTGAGCAGACGGGGTTTTTTATTGCCCGCGTTTCAGAGTTTCATGCGTTGACCGGACGGGCCTGTGTCGCTGTTTCACCCTTTACTGCCGGACGATACAGAATCCAGTAATACGACCCCAGACAGATCAGCCAGCAGAAGATCGCCGTCCACACGTTGTGGGAAAAGAAGTGCGCGCCCTGCATCATCCGGCTGATCGAGAACACCGACCCCAGCGCAAAGGCAAAGATGAACGCCTGATGGGCCAGCCGCGGGCGACGATCACGCAGCACGAAGAACAACGCAAACAAGGTAAAACCTGTAGCCGCATGACCACCCGGCCAGCAACGACCGGGCTTGTCGGTCGGCGGGCGATGCTCCAGCAGCTTGCTGTAGGTTTCGTGGCCGCCGAACTGTTCGAGGCTCCAGGGGCATTGCACCGCTGTCACCGCTTTCACCGGCGTGACGAAAGAGGTGGCCAGACCCAGCGACAACACCAGGCAACCCAGCTCGCGTCTGAACGGTTTGAGCCGATCGATGAAAAACGCGCCGATGAACCCGAGGATGGAGAACACCGAAAAGGCGATCACCACTTGTTTGGCGCGGTCGTGGAGGATGTCTTCGAGAAAGTAACTGTGCCGGCCGATGAAGTCGCCCGCGACCGGATCGTAAAACAGCCGGGCCAGATCCATGTCCAGATCGGTCAGCTCCAGCAACACCAGAATGACCGCCGCGACGGCGGGAATGCCCAGGCAAAGCCATACATTCAAAGGCCTTGAAGCAGGGCGGGCAGAGATCGAAACCATGGCAATTCCTTCATCGGTAAGGTCTTCAAAGAAGCACAACCGCGTGAGTCTGCGCCCGGTTCTGTCGGCGATTTGTCGGCCGCTCGTGAAAAACTCGTCAAGTCCGGCGATCCGTGCAATTAAGTCAAATCAACCCACCCGGCGCCTAGCCGTGAGCCACACTTGGCCGTAAGCTGCGCGGGCCAAGACGGCCGCTACCGTGTACGGAGGAGGTGCCCATGCGAATTCTATTGGTCGAAGACAACCGCGATATCCTGGCCAATCTGGCCGATTACCTGGGGCTCAAAGGCTACACCGTCGATTGCGCCCAGGACGGTCTGTCGGGCCTGCATCTGGCCGCCACCGAGCATTACGACCTGATCGTGCTCGACATCATGCTGCCGGGCATCGACGGCTACACCCTGTGCAAACGCCTGCGCGAAGACGCCCGTCGCGATACGCCGGTGATCATGCTCACCGCCCGCGACCAGCTCGATGACCGCTTGCAGGGCTTCAAGTCCGGGGCCGACGATTATCTGGTCAAGCCGTTCGCGCTGTCGGAGCTGGCGGCGCGGGTCGAAGCGGTGATGCGTCGCACCCAGGGCGGCGGTCGCCGGGCCCTGCAGGTCGGCGATCTGAGCTACGACCTTGATACCCTTGAAGTGACCCGCGAAGGCAAATTGCTCAAGCTCAACCCGGTCGGCCTGAAACTGCTGGCGGTGCTGATGCAAAAGAGCCCGCATGTCCTGCGTCGGGAAATTCTCGAAGAAGCGCTGTGGGGCGATGACTGCCCGGACAGCGACAGCCTGCGCAGCCATGTCCACCAATTGCGTCAGGTGATCGACAAACCATTCGCCAAACCGTTGCTGCACACCGTGCATGGCGTGGGCTATCGCTTGGCCGAGGGCCGCGATGGAGTTTAAGCAAAGTCTTGCCCAGCGGATCATCATCGCCTTTGCGTTGATGAGTGCGCTGGTGGCCGGGGCGTTTGCCATGGGCATCGTCGCGACCGTGCATCTGGTCGAGGAAAAACTGATTTCCGCCGGGCTGGGCGGCGACCTGCAACGACTGCTGTTGATGGACAATGTCTCGGACTGGAGCCACCGGCCGGAACCGGATCAACTCTTCTACTTCAGCGGCGGGCCGGGCGACTTCGAGCTGCCCAAGGACCTGCGACACCTGGATTCGGGTTTCCATGAAGTCTTTCGCGAGCAGCTGTCGTACCACGCGATGGTCGAGGTGGTCGACGGTCGCCGCTATGTGCTGCTGCAGGATCAAAGCGATTTCGAAGAGCGCGAGCGCGTGCTGTTTGCCGTGGTGCTGGTGGGCTTCGTGCTCAGTCTGGCGCTGGCGGTGTTCCTTGGCTGGGTGCTGGCGCGCAAGGTGATGGCCCCGGTGGTTCGGCTGGCGCGCCAGGTACGCCATCGCGACCAGTTGCTCGGGCTGGCGCCTCCGCTGGCGCCGGATTATGCGGCAGACGAGGTGGGCGAGCTGGCAGTGGCGTTCGACGCCACTCTTGGACGCTTGCGTCAGGCACTGACGCGGGAGCGCTTGTTTACCAGCGACGTCAGTCACGAATTGCGTACGCCGTTGATGGTGCTGGCCAGCTCTTGTGAGCTGCTGCTGGAAAATCCGGGCATCGATCAGCGCGGCAAGGCTCAGGTTCAGCGCATTGCGCGGGCCAGTGAAGAGATGCGTGAGCTGGTACAGACTTTCCTGATGCTCGCTCGCGCCCAGCGTGAAGACGCCGGCGCGGCGCCCCAGCAAAGCCTCTCGCAAGTGGCTGACAGTTTGCTGTGCCTGTGGCGAGAGCCCATCGAATCCAAGGGCTTGCAGCTGATTTTCGAACCGGGCAATCCGCCCGACACCCGTTACAACGCAACGCTGCTCAATGCAGTGATGGGCAACTTGCTGCGCAACGCCTTGCATTACACCGAGCAGGGGTTCATTCGCTTGACCCTCAATGCCAACGGTTTCGTTGTCGAGGATTCGGGCGTCGGCATTCCCGAGGAAAAGCGCGAGGCGATGTTCCAGCCGTTTGTCCGCGGCAACGAAAAGCGCGGAGAAGGGCTGGGATTGGGTCTGTCACTGGTTCAACGCATCTGCGAGAACCAGGGCTGGAGCGTCACGTTGAGCACGATGGAGCCCAATGGCTGCCGTTTCGAGGTGGATCTGGGCAAGCGTTGAGGGCGTTGCATCTGACACGAGAGTGCCTCCAACCTGTCTAAATCCTGTATAACCTTGAAATAGTTTGCCGATTTACATGACGTTTTTTTCACAAAGGGATGACCTGACACTGACACGCCGCTGCTTAAGGTGGCGCTATCAGTAATTCAGGAGTTCTGGTGATGGCCGGCCCGATCAAGCTCGATTTTTCCGAAAAGTACGACGACAACCATGCGCAGAAATATTTGCGCAAGCATCAGGACGGTCTGGGGCGTCGTTTGTCCAACTGGCGGGATCAGCAGTTGGCCCGCAAGGCGTTGACCCTTGTCGGCGAGCCGGGGCTGGTGCTGGACCTGCCGTGCGGTGCAGGACGTTTCTGGCCATTGCTGGCGGAAAAACCCAACCGGGTGATCATTGGGGCGGACAACTCCGAGTCGATGATCAAGACCGCCATGCAGGCGCAACCGGCGGATGTGGTGAAACGGGTACAACCCTTGCACACCTCTGCGTTCGACATTGCCTTGCCTGATAACGCCGTCGACAGCATTTTCTGCATGCGACTGCTGCATCACATCGGTGAAGCCGAGCACCGCCGGGCGATTCTGCGCGAGTTCGAGCGCGTCACCCGCGACAGCGTGATCATTTCGCTCTGGGTCGATGGCAATTTCAAGGCCTGGAAACGCAAGCGCGCCGAGCGCAAGCGTGGGCAGGAGGGTTACCAGAACCGGTTTGTGTTACCGGCCGCAACAGTTGAAAAGGAATTCGAAGACGCGGGATTCCGCATCCAGGAACAACTGGACTTCATTCCGCTCTATGCCATGTGGCGAGTTTACGTATTACGCAAGAGGTAAGAGGATGGCAGTGCAATTTGCAGCAGAAACGGAAGCCGCTCCCCAGGACCGCTTCGACTACTACTGGAACCAGCGCGGTGAGTGGGTGGAAGAACCCAACGTGCGTCGTGGTGGCGAAAGTGGTGTGCAACGGGTGGTGGGACGCGATGGTCAACTGCTGTATGCCAAACGCCAGACAGGACATATTTATCGCAGCTGGCTGCATCCGTTCGGGCGACCGACCGTGTTGCGTGAACTGGATGCGCTGACCGGGGTTTCCCGTCTCGGGGTCCGGGTGCCGGAAATCGTCTTTTGCGGTGCTCAACCCGATCCTCAGCACAAGTGGCGGGCGCTGTTGGTGACCAAATCCCTCGATGGCTTTCAGGAGCTTGAGCAATGGGAGGCCGCCGGCGGTCGTGAGCAATATGGCGAAGCCGTCTATGAACGCGTGCTCAAGGACCTCGCCGAAAACTTGGCGCGCATGCACAAAGGTCGCTGGCAGCACAGTTGCATCTACATCAAGCACGTCTTTGTCAGCGTGACCGGCGAAGGTGAATCGGCCAAGGTCGAAGTCGCTTTGATCGATCTGGAAAAATGCCGTCAGCGTCTGACCGCTCATCGCGCGGCCGCCCATGACATGAAGCAATTGCGCCGCCACTCGTCGTTCAGCGCTACCGACTGGAAAAAACTCGTCTACTTTTATGAGACGGCGTTTGGCAGCGCTATCAAAGGTTTATAGCGATGAAACTAGAAATTGCACGAGGTTTGTTTCTGGTAGGAGCCTTGGCAGTTGCATCATTGGCGGTGGCGGCCTGGGAACAGCCACGCATGCAGGTCATTGGCGCATCAGCCAGCGACCCGCATTGCCCAATGCCACGGGTGGCAAAAGCCGCCGTGGCGACTCAGCCGGACCATGATCTGTTGCTGTTCATGTTCGGACTTTCTCAAGGGATGAGGCCGCAGAGTTGAATCGTTCGACAAGAGCCAAAGGCCTCGCCAATGCGAGGCCTTTTTTATTGCGTCATGGCTCGTGTTACTGCGTCATGCCTTGGGATCGGGTTTCGCCAGCACGGTATAAACGCACGGTAGGACAAACAGCGTAAACAGTGTCCCGATCGACATCCCCGTGGCAATCACCGTCCCGATGTCGAAGCGGCTGACCGCACCGGCGCCGGTAGCCACGATCAACGGCACCATGCCGAACACCATCGCCGCCGTGGTCATCAACACCGGGCGCAGACGAATCGCCGCCGCTTCCTCCACCGCCTCCCGAGGCGTGAGGCCCTTCTCCTTGCGCAACTGGTTGGCGAACTCGACGATCAGGATCCCGTGTTTGCTGATCAGCCCGATCAGTGTCACCAGCCCGACCTGAGTGTAGATGTTCATGCTCGACCAGCCCAGGAACAGCGGAATCAGCGCCCCGCAGATCGACAGCGGCACGGTCACCAGAATCACCAATGGATCGCGGAAGCTTTCGAACTGCGCCGCCAGCACCAGGAAAATGATCGCCAGGGCCAAGGCGAAAGTCACCCACAGCGCGCTGCCCTCCTGGACGTACTGCCGGGAAGCGCCGCCGTAATCGAAGGCAAAGCCGGCCGGGGCTTCTTCCCGGGCGATCTGCAACACGCTGTCGATGGCTTCCCCCATGCTCACCAGCGGGAACCCGGACAGCTTGGCCGCGTTGAGTTGCTGGAACTGGTTGAGCTGTCGCGGTCGTGCGCGGTCGGTCACGGTGATCAGGGTCGACAGCGGCAGCAGTTCGCCCTGGGTGTTTTTCACGTAGTAATTGTTCAGCCAGTCCGGGTTATCGCGGTAGGCCCGTTCGACCTGGGCGATGACCTTGTAGCTGCGGCCTTCGATGGTGAACCGGTTGATTTCCGCCTCGCCCAGCAAAGTCGCCAGCGTACCGCCCAGATCCTGCATCGATACGCCCATCTGCGCCGCCTTGGCGCGGTCGATGTCGACCACCACTTCGGGTTTGTCGAAGGCCAGGTCAAGGTCGACGAAGGCGAACTTGCCCGACTCCATGGCGCGCTTCTTGATCCGGTCGGCCACTTGCAGCAACAGCTCGTAGTCGTTGGCGGTGTTGATCACGAATTCGAACGGCAGGCCTTCACCGGTGCCAGGCAGGGATGGCAGGTTGAAACCGAAAATCTGCAGGCCCGGAATGCCCTCGAGTCTGCCCTGCACCTCGGGGAGGATTTCCATTTGCGTGCGGCTGCGCTCGTTCCACGGCTTGAGCAGGAAACCGCCGATGCCGCTCTGGACGCCGTTGTAGCCGTTGATCTGGAACGATGAGTAGTACTCCGGGAACTCCTTGAAGATCTTGATGAACTCGTCGGTGTAGGTGTTCAGGTAATCGAGGTTGGTCGGTTGCGGCGCGTTGGCCATCATGAAGATGATGCCCTGATCCTCGTCCGGTGCCAGTTCCGACTTGGTGAACTTGAGCAGCACCGGAATCAGGCACAACACGATCACCGCAAACACCAGCACCACCGGCCGGGTATTGAGCGTGCCGTGCAGCATGGTTTGATAACGCCGCTTGAGACTGTCGAAAATCCGGTCGAGGCGGTGGGCCAGGCCCGTGGGGTTTTCGTCATGGCGCAGCAGCATGGCGCACATCATCGGCGACAGGGTCAGGGCGACGACGCCGGAGATCACCACCGCCCCGGCCAGGGTCAACGCAAACTCCTTGAACAGCGCCCCGGTCAGCCCGGTCAGGAAGCCGATCGGTGCGTACACCGCTGCCAGGGTGATGGTCATAGACACCACCGGCATGGCGATTTCCCGGGCGCCTTCGAGCGCGGCCTCCAGCGGTGTCTTGCCTTCCTCGATGTGCCGGTGGATGTTTTCCACCACCACAATCGCGTCGTCCACCACCAGCCCGATGGCCAGCACCATCGCCAACAGCGTCAGCAGGTTGATCGAGTAGCCCATCATCTGCATGAAGAACATCACGCCGATCATCGACAGCGGAATGGTCACCACCGGAATCACTACCGAACGCAGGGCACCGAGGAACAGGAACACCACCACGATCACGATCAGCACCGCCTCGAACAGGGTTTTCACCACTTCGTCGATGGAGGCCTGGATGAACAGCGTGGCGTCGTAGGCGATTTCGCTCTTGAGGTTGGGCGGCAGCTGGGCTTCCAGCTCCGGCATGATCTTGCGTACTTCCTTGATAACGTCCAGCGGGTTGGCACCGGGTGTGGCCTTGATCCCGATGTACACCGAGGGCGTACCGCCGAACGAACTGATCGAGTTGTAGTTTTCCGCGCCCATCTCGACCCGCGCCACATCGCTGAGCAGCACCCGGCTGTCACCGCTCACCTTGAGCGGGATCTTGCCGAAGGCTTCGGCGGACTTCAGTTCGGTGTTGGCGTTGATGCTGGTGACCACGTACTCACCTTTCACCTCACCGGCGGCGGAGAGGAAGTTGTACTGGCGCACCGCGTTGGTCACGTCACTGGCGCTGAGGCCGAACCCGGCGAGTTTCACCGGATCGATCCACAGGCGCATGGCGAACACCTGGTTGCCGAGAATCTCTGCCTCGGCCATACCCGGCAGGGTTGCCAGCTTCGGCTGTATCACTCGCGACAGGTAGTCGGTGATCTGCGGGTTGTTCAGCTCCTTGCTGAAGAAGCTGATGTACATCAGCGCCGAGGCATCGGCGGCTTCTTTGCTCAGTACCGGGTCTTCGGCATCCTGAGGCAGTTTGTTCTTCACCTCGTTGGCCTTGGCCAGCAGTTCGGTGAACAGGCGGTCGCTGTTGGAGCCGATGCGCGCGTAGATCGAAATCACCGAGAAGTTCTGGCGACTGACCGAGGTCATGTAGTCGATGCCCTCGGCGCTGGCCAGGCTTTGCTGCATCGGCTGGGTGATGTAGCCCTGAATGGTTTCGGCGTTGGCCCCGGGGTACGCGGTGGTCACCGTGATCAGGGCGTTTTCCATTTGCGGGTATTGGCGCAGCGGCAGCTTGCTCCAGGCCTGGAAGCCCAACAGCACAATCAGCAGGCTGACCACGGTGGCGAGCACCGGGCGGCGGATGAACGGATCGGTAAAAGCCATGGGGTTTCCTTGATCAGTCGGCGCGGGGCGGACTGTTCTGCTCGCCGAGGGTCTTGTCGTCGCTGATGGCAATGTGGGCGCCGTTGTCCAGTTTGATCTGGCCGGCCGTCACCACCTGTTCGCCGCTCTGCACGCCCTTGTTGATCATCACCTGGCCATCGCGGCGTTCGCCGGTCTCGACGAACCGACGCTCGGCGATCAGCACCGGTTGGCCCTTGTCGTCTTTCTCGACGGTGCCGTCTTCGGCTTTCTTCTGGGTGACCACGTACGTCGAGTTGCCGTAGAGGGTGTAGGTGATCGCGCTTTCCGGGACCACGATGTGTTTTTGCGGATCCGGCAGCAGCACTTCGACGCTGGTGAACATCCCCGGCAGCAACTTGCCGTCGGGGTTGGCCAGGGTGGCGCGAACCAGAATGTTGCGGGTGGTGCTCTCGACGATCGGGTTGATCGCGCTGATGGCACCGGTGAAGTTCTGGCCGGGATACGCCGCGACCGTAATCTGTACCGGTTGCCCGATGGCCAGTTTCGGCACCGACTGTTCGGGTACGTAGAAGTCGGCGTATAGGCTGCTCAGATCTTGCAGGGTGGCGATCTTGGTGCCGCTGGCGAGGTAGTCGCCGATGTCGACGAGGCGGATGCCGATGGTGCCGCTGAAGGGCGCGACGATGCGTTTTTTGGCCAGCGCCGCATTGAGTTGATTGACCGTGGCCTTGTTCTTTTGCAGCTGCGCCGAGAGCCGGTCGAATTCGCCTTTGGAGATGGCGCTGCTGCCGACCAGTTGGCTGCCGCGACCGTAATCCAGCTGCGCGAGGCCGAGATCGGCCTTGGCGGTTTCGAGGAAGGCGGCTTCGACGGCGCTGTCCAGTTGCAGCAAGGGTTGGCCGGCCTTGACCTTCTGCCCCGATTCGAATTTCAGCTCGGTGACGGTGCCGGCGTTCTCCAGACTCAGGTCGACGCCTTGCAGCGCTTTCAGCGTGCCGACGGTGGGCAGGCGCATCTGCCACGGGCGCTCGACGGCGGTGGCCACGGCGACGCTGATCGGCGGCTTCGGTTTGGAAAAGCCCTGGATCATCGTATAGATCGAGAAGGCCTTGTAACCGGCGAGAAGCAGAACGATCAGCAGTACAACACCCAACATGATCAGCATGCGGCGACGCAGCATATTTCCAGTTCCTTGGAGAAAATCAGGCGAGACAGGCGGGCACATTACCGCGAGTCCGGCAGGGATTCCAACTGCCAGTTTTTACAGGGTATGAAAGGAGGCGATACAAAAAAGCGGGGCCGCCGACCGAGCGGTCGACGGCGAATTTCAGGCCATCAGATGAAGATGGTTGTCCCAGAGCCCTGCGGGCAAATCCAGCGGTTTGGCCAGCAGTTCATCCTGGCGGCAATCGTAGTAACGGCAGCGTCCCTGACCGGAGGTCACGACAAAACCGTCCTGCACTGCACCGACGCCGGCGCAGTCAGGCAACGGGGCGTCGAGTCGGACTTCGCCGCTGTCCAGGTCCCAGATGAAGAAGCGGTTGCCGCGCGGTGCGGTCAGTGCCACCAGACGCAGGTCGCTGTGCACGGCGACGCTGGCGGTGTAATGACCCATCGACTGCAACTGATGCTCCGGCACCGGGAACGCCACGAACGGCTGGCCGGGACGTTTGATCGCCAGCAGCTCCGAGCGCTCGTGGGAAGGCCCCATGAATTGCTGGCCGGCGACGATGGTGCCGTCGCTGGCGATCCCCAGGTGGCGCACGCTGTTCATCTGCTGGGCGAGGGTTTCCTTGCTCAGCAGGGTGCCATCGCGCTGCATCAGCACCAGGCTTGGTTCCATGGCGTCGAGGTTCATGTCGACCCGGCTTTCGGCCTCGGTGCGGATCCCGCCATTGGCCACCACCAGGGTTTCACCGTCGGGCATCCACGACACCTGATGCGGGCCGAGACCGTGGGTGGAAATCTCGCCGCTGTGGACCAGCCGTTCGCCTTCGAACTTGTACACCCCGAGCAGACCACGGCCCGGATCGGTGGTGTCGTTTTCGGTGGCATACAGGTAGTCGCCGCTGTGGTGGATCACCGCGTGGCCGTAGAAATGCCGGTTCGGCTGCGAGGTCACGGTTTGCAGCAATGCACCGCTGCGCAGGTCGATCAGGTAGCTCTCGGTGCCCGGCCGGCGGGCGACGAACAGCGCGATCGGCAGCGTCGGGTGATTAATGATGTCGTGGCAGCGCTGGCCGACTTCAGTGGCGAACACCCGGGTGCCGTCCAGCCGATAACCGACGGCGTAGTGCTTGCCGTCGGTGTCGTCCCGCGCCGACAGCAGCAGCGGGCTTTGGTCCTTGCGTTTGGACAGCGTCCAGCCGCCCAGTGTCACTGCTCCCAGCAGCAAACTACCTAAAGTCAGAGCCTGGCGTCGCAGCATGGCACGTGCCCTCATCAGTCACCGTCGTTGGCGTTGAAGCCCAGTTGGATGCCCAGCGCCTTGGCCAGTTCGCCTTCATGCAGGCGATGGACGACGTTGAGGCTGTCGTAAATGTCGTTGAGTTGCTGGCGACCAGCGTCATCGTTGAGCATTTCGGTCAGCGAGCGCTGGGTGCTGTCGAACAGTTTGAGCGACGCTGCGTAGGCGGCATCGATCTTGTCCGCCAGCGGCTTCTGTTCAGCCGGCAGCAGGCCACGCAGGCCTTTGTTGTCGACCCCTTCCCAGACAGTTTTCGCCGCCGCGAGGCTGGCTTCCAGCGCCTCCATGGACGACTGGCTACGCCATGCATCGGCCTGGAATGGCTGAGGCACGCCTTTGCTCTGACGGCCCATCGGCGTGCCGAGTTTTTTCTTCAGGGTGTCGAGGGCGGTGACCTGTACCCGCAGCAGATCGGCGATGGCTTCGTGGGAGTCGGCGTAGCGCTGGTTCGGGAACTTGCTCATTTGCGCGAGCATGCCGTCGGTGTTGTTCCAGCTGCTGAGAATCTCTTCGGCCAGTTGTTTCTGACGCTCGCCGATGGCCACCAGCAGTGGGCAGTATTTGGCTTTCTGCGCGTCGTTGGCGACGTCAGGCTTGGCGTCGAACAGGATGTACTCGTAGGCGGACAGGCCCTGAACCACGACGCTGGATTTGGCCAGGGCGGCGGCGTCGATCTGCGGCTGCGCGGTGACCAGTTGCTCGACCTGACGGCCGACCAGGTTTTTCTTGTCCGGCCAGAACTGCACCTGCCACGAACGGTTGCCCTCGGCCAGCGGGCCAATCAGCAACGGTTGCAGCTCGGCCCAGGCTTTCTGCGCATGCAGGAAGTCGGCACGGGCGGTGTCCAGGGTCTCTTTGCCCTGGCAGTAGGCGAGGGCACTGACGGCCAGTTGCCTGTCGGCTTCGACCCAGCGGGTGTAGGTCGGCAGGATCACCGATTTGGCGATGGCCGCCGAGGTGACGGCTTGCGGATCCTGCGGCGAGCACGCGCCGAGGGCCAGTGCGGCAAGGCTGGTGAACAACAGCTTGGGACGGAACATGTCGGGCTCCCGATTCGTTCAAGTGTTTAAAGTGAGTTCAAGAACGCCAGCAGCGCGGCACGCTGCTCGGCGTTGAAAGACAAAACCTGTTGCTGCGCCGCTTTCGCTTCGCCGCCGTGCCAGAGCACGGCTTCGAGCAGGTTGCGGGCGCGGCCGTCATGCAGAAGCTGGGTGTGGCCGCTGACCGCCTGCGTCAGGCCGATGCCCCACAGCGGCGGGGTGCGCCAGTCGCGGCCGGAGGCCTGGAATTCAGTACGGTTGTCCGCCAGGCCTTCGCCCATGTCATGGAGCAGCAGATCGCTGTACGGGCGAATCACTTGATTGGCCAGTTCAGGTTCGGCGGCGTTGGCGGCGGTGGTGTATT
Source organism: Pseudomonas glycinae (assembly GCF_001594225.2). Taxonomy (GTDB): domain Bacteria; phylum Pseudomonadota; class Gammaproteobacteria; order Pseudomonadales; family Pseudomonadaceae; genus Aquipseudomonas; species Aquipseudomonas glycinae. The sequence continues at coordinate 638,311 of NZ_CP014205.2, read as the reverse complement.
TCGGCGTGTGACAGGACTGGCAGCCCGCCTGGAAAAACAGATTCTTGCCGGCCAGCACTTGCGCATCGTTGACCCCACGGCGGGCGGGAACGGCGAGGTTGCGGCTGTAGAACAGCACCAGGCGCAGGATGTTGTCGCTGACTTCAGGTTCGCCGTCCGGGCTGTTGCCGTTCGGCGCCTGTTTACAGGTGGTTTGCGCGTCGGTGCAGTCATCAAACGGTCTCAGGCTGGTGGTCAGGCCCATATCACCCGAGAACGCGTGAACATTTTGTTGATTGAGGTTCGGTTGACCGGCTTTCCAGCCAAATCGCCCCATCACGGTCTTTTGCTGTGCGTCATCCCAGACCCGGTTTGGCCGGCCGTTGATGCCGTTGTTCTCTTTGGCCTGTGCGGCGGCGTTGGCGAGGATCGCTTCTTCGGGAATCGCTTCGAGCAGGCCCAGGCCGATCATCGGCGGGGCAACACGGGCCGAGAAACGTGTGTCCGGGTGCATCGGGCCGTAGCCGAGCTGAGTGATCTGCAGGGCCGGTTTGCGTAGTTCGACCTCGGTGCCGTCCTTGAAGCGGACCGGCACCGGCGTGTAATCGACCCGCACCTTGCCTTCCGGCGCGACGCCGGGAACGGCCATGTCCTGGAACTGGCCGCCGTACACCGGCTCGGGAACCACACCGACCTGCTCGATCAATTTGGCGTACTGCGGCGCATCGGGAATCGACAGACGCACCAGCATCGACACCGCGTTGGCTGCATCCGGCGTCGGTGGATGACCGCGGCCGTCCTTGATGTGGCAGTTCTGGCAGGCGTTGGTGTTGAACAGCGGGCCGAGGCCATCGCGTGCCGTGGTGGTCGAAGGCGCGATCACCCACGGGCTGCGAAAGAAACTGTTGCCGACACTGAAGTCCACCCGCCGCGAAGGCGGCAGATTGGCCGACGGCAGGGAAAACGCGTTCTGATCGCTCTTGCGCACGGTCGCCGCGCCGCCGGAACGGGCCTCACCCGGCTCGGCCTTGGTGAAACGCGGGGCGTCATCGCAGGCACTCAGGCCCAGGGCCAGAAACAGTGCGGACAAGCGAAGAGGCAGCGAGGGCATCAGACTTCCTGCAAGAGGGGCGAATTTAAAGGCGCAAAGTCTAACAGGGCGAGGGAGATTGAATAAGAGGAATTATCGTTTGCTTGATGCAGGGCAGGGGTTTCACAAACTTTGATCGTTCCCACGCTCTGCGTGGGAATGCCTCAACGGACGCTCTGCGTTCGGCTTTTGATTTGGGACGCAGAGCGTCCCGGGCTGCGTTCCCACGCAGAGCGTGGGAACGATCAGCGAAAAAAGGCGACCCGAAGGTCGCCTTTTTTAACGCGGACGCTGTGATCAGAACTCGTGATCGGCGTTGTCCGGGTTCAGGTCGCTGATGCCGAGCTTGCCGGCTGCGGCTTCGATCGAACCGGTCTGCTTGACCAGCGAAGCGATTGCATCGCGCACGATCTGGTTACCAGCCGTGTTGCCGGCTGCGATCAACTGGTCGTAGTGCTCACCCTTGTTGGCGTGATCGACCATGACCTGGATCTTGGCTTCGGTGGCGGCCAGATCGGCTTTCAGCGCGGTGTCGGCAGCCGGGTCGACCTTGGCCACCAGCGACGACAGGCTGGCGCCGGTCATTTTGGTGCCGTCGACGCGGGTGTACTCGCCCAGGTACACGTTACGAATGCCCTTGGCATCGTAGAAGTGCGAGTTGTGGGTGTTGTCGCTGAAGCAATCCTGTTCGTCTTCCGGGGAGTTCGCTTCCAGGGACACCTTCATGCGCTCGCCGGCCAGTTCGCCCAGGGACAGGCTGCCCATGCCGAACAGCATTTTGCGCAGGCCGCTTTCAGCCGGTTCGGCTTCCAGGGTGGCGCGGTAGTTGTCAGCCACGTTCGGCTTCCAGTTGGCGACCATTTCTTCCAGATCGCTGACCAGCAGCTGGGTCACGGCTTTCAGGTAGGCACGACGACGATCGTTGTGACCGCCAGTGGCGCCTTTGCCTTCCAGATAGTCCGAAGCCGGACGGTTGCCGGCGCCCGGGCCGGTGCCGTTCAGATCCTGGCCCCAGAGCAGGAATTCGATGGCATGGTAGCCGGTGGCAACGTTGGCTTCGGAACCGCCCAGCTCGTTCAGGCTGGCGAGTTTTTCCGGGGTGATGTCCTTGACGTCGACCTTGTCTTCGCCGACCTGTACTTCGGTGTTGGCGATGATGTTGGCGGTGGCGCCTGGATTGCCCAGTGCGTGTTCGTAGGACTTGTCGACGTAGTCGATCAGGCCTTCGTCCAGAGGCCAGGCGTTCACCTGACCTTCCCAGTCGTCGATGATGGTGTTGCCGAAGCGGAACACTTCGCTCTGCAGGTAAGGAACGCGGGCGGCGACCCAGGCAGCCTTGGCGGCTTTCAGGGTGTCGGCGTTCGGCTTGGCGAGGAATGCGTCGATGGCGGTTTGCAGGGTTTTCGCGGTGGATTCGGCATCGCTGTAAACGGCGAAGACCATGTCGGCATAGTGCGAGACAACGGCTTTGCCGGCGGCCTCGTCGACTTTACCGGCGGCAGCAGGCGCAGCCGGTGCAGCGGTGCTGGCAGCCGGGGTCGGCGCAGGAGCGGCGGCCTTGTCTTTGTCTTTACCTTCGCCGCAACCGGCGAGGGAAATAGCGATGGCCAGCAGACTGGCGGTAGCCAGAGGCATACGAATCATGGCGAACATCCTGCTTCGGTAATTGAGTGGACAGGCGCGGGGGTGCGCAAAAGCTGCGACATAATGCAAATCTTTCGCATTATGTGTAAAGGGTTGTAGCTGGAAATATTTCTTATTTGCGCGGGGGTTGCGCTGAATCAACCGCGAGGTTCATGCCCGGCAGACCGCGGGTGGTATCGGGCATGGCAGGCCGGTTCAGAGGATGGCAGCGTTGCTGCGCTGGGCCTGCTTGAGGTAAATGCTCAACTCGCGTGCCGGCAGCGGTTTGCTGTAGTGGTAGCCCTGACCTTCGTGGCAGCCTTCGGAAATGATGTAGGTTTCCTGTTCGGCGGTTTCCACCCCTTCGGCGATCACCTGCATGCCCAGGCTTTTGCCCAGTTGAATGATGGCGCGAACGATGGTCGCGTCATCGTCGTCATCCAGCAGATCCTGGACGAAGCTCTTGTCGATCTTGATCTTGTCCAGCGGCAGGCTCTTGAGATAACTCAGCGACGAATAGCCGGTGCCGAAGTCGTCGATAGCGATCAAGGCGCCGGAGCGGCGCAGGCTCAGCAGGTGCTGGGCGGCGGTGCTGATGTCTTCCATCAGGCCGGTTTCGGTGACTTCCAGCTCCAGGCTGCGCGGTGGCAGGCGGTACATCTGCAACAGGTTGTTGACCACGCGGGGCAGCTCGGCGTGGTGCAGTTGCACGGTGGACAGGTTGACCGCCATGCGCAGGTCGACAAAACCCTGATCGTGCCAGTCGCGCAGTTGCTTGCAGGCCTGATCCAGCACCCATTCGCCGATGGCGATGATGGTGCCGTTCTGCTCGGCCAGGGGTATGAACAGGTCTGGCGGCACCAGACCGTGTTCTGGATGCTGCCAGCGGATCAGGGCTTCGACCCCGACCACGCGATGATCGCGGTAGCTGATCTGCGGCTGATAGACGAGGTAGAACTGATCGCGCAACAGCGCATCGCGCAGGTCTTTTTCCAGTTCGCGACGGCGGCGCATCTCGCTGTCGACGCTGGCGATGTAGAACTGATAGCGGTTGCGCGACCGGGTCTTGGCCAGGGTCATGGTCTGCTCGGCTTTCTGCAACAGCTTCTCGGTGCTGTCGCCGTCCTCCGGGAACAGGGTGATGCCGATGGTCGCGCGCAGGCGAATCTCTTGATGATCAAGGGCGAACGGCGCTTCCAGGTCATCAAGGATACTTTGCGCCAGTTCCGCCGCTTCGTAGGGTTGCTCGATATCGGCCTGCACCAGGGCGAACTGGTCGCCGCCGAGACGGGCGAGGGCGCCGAGGCGACCGCTGTGGGCGCGCAGGCGGTCGGCGAGTGCCAGCAGCAATTGGTCGCCGGTCTGGTAGCTGAATTGTTCGTTGATGCCTTTGAAGTCGTCCAGACCTACGCAAAGCACGGCGACCCTGCGTTGCAGCTTGCCGGCATCCACCAGAATCTTGTCCAGTTGCTGCTGCAATTGCTGACGGTTCGGCAGGCCGGTGAGGAAATCGTACTGGGCCATGCGCAGCAGGCTGTTTTCCGCTTCGTGGCGCAGGTGGGTATTGCGTTCGATGGATTCGAGCAACTGGTTGGCGGTGTTGATCCAGATCCCCAGTTCGTTTTTCTCGTGGCCCTTGAGTTGCGGAATCTTGTGTTCGCTGGGGCGGTCGGGGTTGATCTCGGTGAGGTGTTCGATGATCCGCGACAGCGGTTTGGTCAGCAGCCAGTGATAGACCAGGTACAGCACCAGGCCCATGGCCAGGGCGCGCAACACGCCGGAAATGAAGATGATCACCGAACTGACGATGAAGCCCTGACCGTAGGTGGCCGTGTCGAGGGTGATGCTCAGATCGCCGTAATACTCGCTGTAGGGCCCGCGTCCCACCAGTTGGGTGGTGAACGTGCGCTCCTGGCCGAGGATCAGGTCGGTCAGCCAGCGGCTGTTGGATTGCTGCAGCTCACGGGATTTTTGCGCGAGCATGGCTTCGTTGGGATGACCGATGGAGGCCTGGCGCACGGCGTCATCCTGGAACAGGCCTTCGATCACCTGCATGCCCATCTCCCGGTCCAGGCTGTAGACGGCCTGGGTGGAGGGATCGCGGAACATGTCGAGGATGCGTTCGGCATCACCGGCGACGGCCTGGCGTGTTTTATAGGCATCGAACACGATCTGCGCGCAGCTCAAGACCACGCCGACGATCAATGCCGACAGGAGCACGACCCGGAGCAACTTCACCGACAAGCTGTTCTTGAGTTCCAGCTTCAAAGGGTTATTCCTTGTTCCGTGCGGGTAGCGTCAAGTTGCCATGAGTATTGGCAATCCCGTGTTGGCAGTCAAAGGGACAATCGAGCCGCAGAATAATTGTCCGTGGCCTTGGCCGAAATGCTGCTGTCTGGAGTCTTTGCCCTGGTTGTACTGTGTCGGTAGTTTTGGCCTCCAACTTGAGGGGTGTCGGACAATTTTTCCTCTTTTGATGGTAGTTCGCCGTGGCTTGGGAGCAAGGCGAGAAGGGCTGCTTTGCGTGTGGGAAAAGGCCCTGTCTGTGATGGGACGCACCCGTGATGATTTCTGCGGGCAGAAAAAAACCCGGCAATAGCCGGGTTTTTGTCTGGCGTGCAGCTTAAGCGGTGAAGGTCTTGCCTTCGAACTGCTCGGCCACGAACTTCCAGTTGACCAGGTTCCAGAACGCCTCGACGTATTTTGGACGCAGGTTACGGTAGTCGATGTAGTAAGCGTGTTCCCAGACGTCGCAGGTCAGCAGCGGGGTGTCGCCGCTGGTCAGCGGGTTGCCGGCGCCGATGGTGCTGGCCAGCGCCAGGGAACCGTCAGCCTTTTTCACCAGCCAGCCCCAGCCGGAACCGAAGGTGCCGATCGAGGTTTTGCTGAACTCTTCCTTGAACTTGTCGAACGAACCGAAAGCCGCGTTGATGGCTTCAGCCAGTGCGCCGGTTGGTTGACCGCCGGCGTTTGGCGCCAGGCAGTTCCAGTAGAAGGTGTGGTTCCAGACCTGAGCGGCGTTGTTGAAGATGCCGCCCGAGGAAGTCTTGACGATTTCTTCCAGGGTCTTGCCTTCGAACTCGGTGCCTGGCACCAGGTTGTTCAGGTTCACGACATAGGTGTTGTGGTGCTTGTCGTGGTGGAATTCCAGGGTTTCCTTGGAAATGTGCGGCTGCAGGGCATCGTGTGCGTAAGGCAGCGGCGGCAATTCGAAAGCCATGATGATTCTCCTAATCAGGTCTGTTGCGGTGAGCGCAAGGCCGATCACGGGCGGCCAGAAATGCACCGGCGAGTTTTTACTCTTTGCGGCGCAGGGTTCGGATCATAGCACCGGGGGTGCGGCTTAACCACGCAACAACTGTGTGGGATAGAGGTTCCAGAGCTGTTTGGAATAATCACGAAGCCAGAATGAGCTGACCCGCTACCGTGAACATCATCACCGCCACCAACAGATCCAGAATCCGCCAGGTACTCGGCCGTGCCAGCCAAGGGGCGAGCCATGCCGCGCCGAACGCCAGGGTGAAGAACCACAGCAGCGAAGCGCTCGCCGCGCCCACGACATAAGCGCCGGGCACCGACTGCTGCGCACCGAGGGAGCCGATCAGCAAAACGGTGTCGAGATAGACGTGCGGGTTGAGCAGCGTCACCGCCAGTGCACTGAGCATCACCGCCCGCAGTGAGCGCACGGTCTGGTTTTCACCCTGTTGCAGGCTCTGTTTCGAACAGGCCCGGCGCAGCGCCTGGCTGCCGTACCAGATCAGGAACACCGCGCCGCCCCAGCGGGCAACCGCCAGCAAGGTCGGGTTCTGCGCCAGCACCGTGGCCAGACCGAAAACACCTGCCGCTACCAGCAACGCATCGCAGGCGACGCACAGTGCAGCGACCGGCAGGTGATGTTCACGCCGCAGGCTCTGGGCCAGGACAAAAGCGTTCTGCGTACCGATCGCCATGATCAGCCCGAACGCCACCAGCAAACCGTTGGTATAGCTTTGCCACATGACGGTTACTCCGCGTTGGCTGCGAGGTCGCGCAGCACTTGCATGGCGCGTTCGGCGTCCGCCTGACCGACGAACAAATGGTCGTGGTAATAACCGGCGATCACGTTGCAGCTGATGCCGGCCTTGCCAAGTGCACTGGCGAAAGCGGCGGTCAGGCCGACGGCTTGCAGCGCTGAATGCACGTTCAACGTGATCCAGGCTGCGACATAGTCGAAGCTGAAGCCGGCGCGCTCGGCGTGAGAACGTTCCAGGATCACCGTCAGGCCTTCCTGTTCACGGAAACTGCCTACAACTTCCAGGCCGCTCGGCAACTCGCCGTCGGACAAGGTGCAGAACACGTATTCGCCTGCATTGAGCTGCGGGCTCATGCTGCGCAGCAGGGTGGTCAACGAGGTTTCGCCAGCCATGGGGATGGTCCTTGATAAAGAGTGCTTGCTGGCTATTCTCCCGGTTGACGCTGTATAAGAAAAACCAATAGTGCTGATCGCTCATTAGGAAAACTGATGTTCGACTACAAATTGCTTTCCGCTCTGGCCGCCGTGGTCGAGCAGGCCGGATTCGAACGGGCGGCGCAGGTGCTGGGCCTTTCGCAATCGGCGATTTCCCAGCGGATCAAACTGCTGGAAGCGCGGGTCGGCCAGCCGGTTTTGGTGCGCGGCACACCGCCGTCGCCGACCGAGATCGGCCGGCGCCTGCTCAACCATGTGCAGCAGGTGCGTCTGCTTGAGCGAGATTTGCAGACGCTGGTGCCGGCGCTGGACGAAGAAGGTCTGCCGGAGCGTCTGCGCATCGCGCTGAATGCCGACAGCCTTGCCACCTGGTGGGCCGAGGCGGTGGGCGACTTCTGCGCCGAACAACATCTATTGCTCGATCTGATCGTCGAAGACCAGACCGTCGGCCTCAAACGCATGCGCGCCGGTGAAGTGGCCGGTTGCCTGTGCGCCAGTGAGCGGCCGGTGGCGGGGGCACGTAGCGTGTTGCTCGGGGCGATGCGCTATCGGGCGCTGGCCAGCCCGGCGTTCATCGAGCGGCATTTCCCCGACGGCGTGCGGGCCGAACAATTGCCGCGCACCCCCGCATTGGTCTTCGGCCCGGACGATTTTCTCCAGCATCGATACCTCGCGTCCCTCGGCGTCGATGGCGGTTTCGAACATCACCTTTGCCCGTCGTCCGAAGGTTTTATTCGCCTGACCGAAGCCGGGCTCGGCTGGGGACTGGTGCCGGAATTACAGGTGCGCGAGCAACTGGAGCGCGGCGTGTTGCGCGAACTGTTGCCAGATAAACCGATCGACGTGCCCTTGTACTGGCATCATTGGCGCAATGGCGGTCAGTTGCTCGGGCTGTTGACCGAACAATTGGTGCGCTCGTCGGCGCAATGGCTGGTGGCCTGAACGCAGCTGTGAGCGTCAAGCTGCAAGCGGCAAGTAAAGCGCTTGCGTACTGTTTTTACCTTGCAGCTCGAAGCTTGAAGCTTGCAGCTGGTTTTGTTGGAGCTCTACATGAAAATTCTGGTCACCGGCGCAAGCGGCTTCATTGGCGGACGCTTTGCGCGTTTCGCCCTGGAGCAGGGCCTGGACGTGCGGGTCAACGGTCGCCGGGCCGAGGGTGTCGAGCATCTGGTGCGTCGTGGTGCCGAGTTCGTTCAGGGCGATTTGAGCGACCCGGATCTGGTGCGTGCGCTGTGCAGCGATGTCGAAGCCGTGGTGCATTGCGCCGGCGCGGTCGGCTTGTGGGGCCGTTATCAGGACTTCCATCAGGGCAATGTGCAAGTCACCGAAAACGTGGTCGAGGCCTGCCTGAAACAACGGGTTCGGCGACTGGTGCATCTGTCGTCGCCCTCGATCTACTTTGACGGTCGCGACCACCTCGGCCTGACCGAAGAGCAAGTGCCCAAGCGCTTCAAACATCACTACGCCGCGACCAAATACCTGGCTGAGCAAAAGGTCTTCGGCGCCCAGGAATTCGGCCTCGAAACCCTGGCCCTGCGCCCGCGCTTCGTCACCGGCGCCGGCGACATGAGCATCTTTCCGCGCCTGCTGAAGATGCAGCGCAAGGGCCGTCTGGCGATCATCGGCAACGGTCTGAACAAGGTCGATTTCACCAGCGTGCACAACCTCAACGAAGCGTTGCTCAGCAGTCTGCTGGCCGACGCTTCGGCGCTGGGCAAGGCCTACAACATCAGCAACGGCGCCCCGGTGCCGCTGTGGGATGTGGTCAATTACGTGATGCGCAAGATGGAAGTCCCACAGGTCACCAAGTACCGTTCCTACGGTCTGGCTTACAGCGTGGCGGCGCTCAACGAAGGGGTGTGCAAGCTCTGGCCCGGGCGTCCCGAGCCGACCCTGTCGCGCCTGGGCATGCAGGTGATGAACAAAAATTTCACCCTCGACATCAGTCGCGCACGGCATTATCTGGACTACGATCCGAAAGTCAGTCTGTGGACGGCCCTCGATGAGTTCTGTGGCTGGTGGAAGGCTCAGGACATTCGTTGATACGAATCTGCCGGCCGGCACTGAACCGCGCCACGGGTTGAGGGTCAACCCCAGCGGCCGCGGGGTTTATACTTCGCGCCAATCTGCCATCACCGCGTTTCACAAAGGTTGCCTCGATGTCCATGCGTAACGATGCCCACGACGATTTCGACGATGTACCGAGCCTGCGCGCCGATACCCTCGATGACGACGATTTTCCGGTCACCGCCCGCACCTCCGTGCATTCACGCACGCCGCCGGTGGTCAAGGTCAAGGCCGCCAGCACCGGCCCGTTGTGGGCACTGGTTGGCGCATTGTTCTTCGCCTTCATCGGTCTGGCCTGGTGGAGCTTCCAGCAGATTTCACTGATGGAGCAGCAACTGGTGGCGACCCAGGAAAGTTTCGCGCGCATCAGTGAGGAAGCGGCGGGGCGTTTGCAGGACATTTCCGGCAAGGTCGTGGCCAGCCAGACCAACGTCACCACCGACAGCGAAGCGTTGAAGTTGCAGATCAAACAGCTGCAAAGCGCGCTTCAGGATCAGAGCAAACAGCAGCAGGGCGTGGCCGGGCAGGCGACGGATCTGGACAAGCGCCTGGCGCAGATGACCGCCCAGACCACTGAACTCCAGACTGCCAATACCCAGTTGCAGGCCCAGGTCAAAACCCTGAGCGCTGAACTGGCGACCCTGAAGAGCACGCCGGCCGACACCAGCAAGCTCGACGCCCAGCTCAAGGGCTTGGATGCACAGGTCAAAGGCTTCGATGCCCAGTTCAAGAGCCTCGGTGCCGACATCACGGCCCTGAAGAAACAAGGAGGGTCGAACCCTGCGATCGATCGTCTGGAGCAGGAAATCGTCATCCTCAAGAGCGAGCAGGACAACCGTCCGGCCGCTGCTCAGGGCGGCACCAACACCGCCGAGTTCGATGCGTTCCGAGCGCAGATGACCCGCAACATCAACACCCTGCAAGCGCAGATCCAGAACCTGCAACAGCAACTCAACGCCCGTCCGTGATCCTCTCGTGTGGCGAGGGAGCGAATGCCTCGCCACAGCAACATTCAGAAGCTTTCTGAATATCCATACATGCCTTCAGGCCGTCTACGCTCTTGAAACACCAACAAGAACGAGGGATGCGTCATGGGGTTTGTGCACAAGCTGGCCTGGCTCGGCGCGGTGCTGCTGTTGAGTTTCGGTCAGGCCAACGCGGCTACCACGGAAAAAGACGACAGCAAGGCCGCCATCGCCTTGCTGGAAAAGGCTCTGGCCTATTACCACGACAACGGCGACAAGGCGTTCGCGGCGTTCAGCCGCCAGGGCGAATTCGTCGACAAGGACCGTTACGTGTTCGTGGTCGACACCAAGGGCGTGATGCTCGCCAGTGGTGGGCCGTCATCGGCGTTGATCGGTCGCGACGTCAGCGAAGTGCTCGGGCCGGACTTGCAGAAGTCCTTCAAGGACGCCTTGAAAGTGCCGGAAGGCAACGGCATTCAGCAGGCCGAATACCGCTGGCAGAACTGGTCCGACGGCAAGGTCGAGCGCAAGCACGTTTACTATCAACGCGTCGGTCAGCGGATTCTGGCGGTGGGTTATTACTTGCCGCGTGCGTCGGCGGAGCAGGCGAAAGCGTTGCTCGACAAAGCGGCCACCGACCTGGCCAAAGACGAGAAGGGCACGCTGTCCGCGATCAACTCGCTCAAGGGCGGATACTTGCAGGACGACCTGTATGTGTTCGTGGTCAATCTCGACAACCACCGCTATGTCGCCCACGGCACCAATTTGCGGTTGATCAACACCGATTTCGCCAAGGTCGATGACCCGGAAGGCAAACCGGTGGGCGAACCGATTCTGGCGCTGATCGGCAAACAGGATGAGGGCGAGTACGAGTACCGCTGGAAAAACCCGGTGACCGGCAAGGTCGAGAACAAACATGCCTACCTGAAGAAGGTCGGGAACATGCTGGTGGCGGTCGGTTATTACAGTGCTTGATTGCACTTCCCCTGTGGGAGCGAGCTTGCTCGCGATAGCAATGTAGCAGTGACGCAAATGTCGACTGATCAATCGCAATCGCGAGCAAGTCGAGTCGTCGCACCGTCGCTCCCACAGGTCATACGGTGTTCTACAGTCAGCGGGCGCCGTGTTCACGGCCCCGCAACAACCGGTTGGGCATCGCGATCGCCGCCGCCAGCCCGAGCAGCGACACCGCCGCGCTGACCATCAGCAAATGCCGGAACGTCACCAGCAGTTCGGCACGCAAGGCATTCTGCGCATTGCCGGGCGCCGCGTTCAGGCCGTCGAGCAGCACGTTGCCGGAGTGCCCTTCGCTCATCAGCGAGCTGCCGGCCAGGTGGGCGAAACTGGAGTCCTGCAACAACGCCAGCAACAGCGCCGACATCAATGCCACACCCACCGCACCGCCCAAAGAGCGGAACAGGTTGGTGGTGCTGGTGGCGACGCCAATATCCTTTTGCTCCACCGAGTTCTGCGTACCGACCAGCGAGGTCGGGAACTGCATGCCGCCGGCGATCCCGCTGAGCAACATGAACAGGCTGCTGAGCAGCGTCGCATCGGGCGGGCTGAAGGCCATGCCGAGGATCGAGATCGGCATCAGCAGCGCGCCGGTCAGAATCTGCGGTTTGTAGCGCCCGGTGATCGAAGTACGACGTCCGGCGAAATACGCGCCGATCGGCAAACCCATCGCCAGCGGCAGCAGGTGCAACGCAGCGCTGTCGGCCCCCGCGCCGGTCACGCTCTGAAAGCGCAGCGGCATCAGCACGATCAGGGAAATCGCCTGGAAGCTGCAAAAGAAAATCGTGCACCAGCACAGCAGCGCACTGCGGTTGGTGAACAGGTGCATCGGCAGCAACGGCTCCCGGGCGCGTCGCTCGTGCCAGACGAACACTGCCAGTACCGCCACCGCGCAAGCGAACAGGCCGAGCACTTCGCTGCTGCGCCACGCATGGCCCTGGCCGACCTGAGTGATCGCCAGCAACAGCGCCGTCAGGCCGATGATCATCAGCAGCGTGCCGAGATAATCGATGATTGGTTTGCGTTGCGGAATCGGCAGGCCGATCAGGTTACGTCGCGCAACCCAGAAGGCGCCAAGACCCAGCGGCAGGTTGATCAGGAACACCCAGCGCCACGACAGGTATTCGGTCATGTAACCGCCGAGCACCGGGCCGGCAACGCTGGCCACCGCATACATGCTGGAAAAATAGCCCTGATAACGCCCGCGTTCGCGAGGCGGCACGATGTCGCCGATGATCGCCTGACTTACCGAAATCATCCCGCCGGCACCGATGCCCTGGAAAATCCGCGCCAGCACCAGTTGCTCCATGCTCTGGGCCATGCCGCAGAACAGCGAGGCGAGGGTGAACAGGCCCATGCCGAACAGCATCAGTTTGCGCCGCCCGTACAGATCGCCGAGCTTGCCGTAGATCGGCACCGCCACGGTCATCGCCACCATGTAGCCGGAAATCACCCAGGCCAACAGGCTGACGTCCTTGAACTGGGCGGAGATGGCCGGCATGGAAACGGCGACGATGGTTTGATCCAGCGCGCCGAGAAAGATCGCCATCATCAGTGCGACCAGCACGCTGCGAATGGCCGGTTTGGGCGTTTCGGGATGGTTGAGATTGGTCACGGGCAAAACCTGCGGGCAGTGAGGGTCCCGCAGATCGCCAGGCGAGCGGGGATGCTCGCCAGTGTAAGTCGGTAGCAGGCTATTCGATAGCCTCATAAGGAAGCCCGACGTAATTTTCTGCAATGGTTTTTTGACCGGCCTCCGAGCTGACAAAGTAGTCCAGTTCCGAAGCACAGATCCGCTGGCTGAAATCGTCATGCTCGTCGAAGCGGTGCAACATCGAAGTCATCCACCAGGAAAACCGCTCGGCTTTCCACACCCGGCGCAGGCAGATCTGCGAGTATTTCTCCAGCAACTCGGTGCGGCCTTCGCGATAAACCTTCAGCAGAATCCTGAACAGCGTGCTGACGTCGCTGGCCGCCAGATTCAGCCCCTTGGCACCGGTCGGCGGAACGATGTGCGCCGCGTCCCCCACCAGAAACATCCGCCCGTACTGCATCGGCTCGACCACAAAGCTGCGCAGCGGCGCGATGCTTTTTTCAATCGACGGACCGGTCACCAGTTTCTGCGCCAGATCCTCCGGCAGACGATTGCGCAGCTCATCCCAGAAGCGCTGATCCGACCAGTCGTCGACGTTTTCCTCGGCGGGCACTTGCAGGTAATAACGGGTGCGAGTCGCCGAGCGCATGCTGCACAGGGCGAAGCCGCGCTCGTGGCGGGCGTAGACCAGTTCATCGTGGATCGGTGGCGTGTCGGCGAGAATCCCCAGCCAGCCAAACGGATAAACCCGTTCGAAGACTTTCAGGCAATCCTCGGGAATCGACTGCCGGGCCACGCCGTGGAAACCGTCGCAACCGGCGATGTAGTCGCAATCGACGCGCCAGGTTTCGCCGTCCTTTTCGAAGGTCACATAAGCTTCGTCGCTTTTCACGTCACAGGGAACGACATGGCTGGCTTCGTAAATTGTCTGCGCACCGGTCTCCCGACGAGCGGCCATCAGGTCGCGGGTGACTTCGGTCTGGCCGTAGACCATCACGGTTTTTCCACCGGTCAGGGCTTGCAGATCGATGTGGATCCGGCGCCCGTCGAGGGCCAGTTCGAATCCACCGTGCACCAAACCTTCGGCGTCCATCCGCTGACCCACGCCAGCTTCGCGCAACAGCTCTACCATGCCCTGTTCAAGCACGCCGGCGCGGATTCGGCCGAGCACATAGTCAGGTGTCTGGCGTTCCAGAATCAGGGTGTCGATGCCGGCGTTGTGCAGCAGTTGACCGAGCAATAATCCGGACGGACCGGCGCCGATGATGGCGACTTGGGTTTTCAGCGTTTTCATTGTTTTTATGACTCGCAAGCTTCACGCGACAAACGCCGGTGAATGATTTTCAGGATTCGAGTGCTTGCATTTTTCCCTTGCGGGTCTGTCAATTGAAGGTGAAAACTGAGCCGATACCTGTACATTCTGCCAATCGGTGCGATTATCGCCCGCAAACCTCGAGGCCTGGATTGAAGTGATGAACAAGCCTGACCTGCCTTCGATTCCGGTGTTCAAGCTCTACGGTGAAAGCCTGGACTGGCCGACCCCTGACTTGCTGCACTGTGAAACCATTTCCAAACGCAGCCGCGAACACCAATGGGAAATCAAACCCCACCGCCACGCCGATTTGTGCCAGTTGCTCTTCGTATTCAAAGGTCAGGCAGAGCTTGAAATCGAAGGCCAACGCACGCAACTGAACGAAGCCGCGATCCAGATCCTGCCGCCGTTATCGGTGCATGGATTCCGTTTTTCCGAGGACGTCGAAGGATTTGTCGTCACCCTCGCCACACCGTTGATCAACCATTTGCAGGCGCAACTGGGCAGCGCGGTGCAGGCCCTGGCCCAGGCCGAGAGTTATCCGGCGGGCAAGGACGCGGAGTACCTCAACAGTCTGTTTGCCGCGTTGCAGGCCGAGTACAACGGCCATCAACCGGCGCGGGAAATGCTCATGCATTCGCTGGTCAGCGTGATCATGGTCTGGGTCAGCCGTCAGGCGATCCGCCGTCACAACGCCACGCAACGGCCGCAACGCCAGCGCGAATACCTCAACGGATTCATTCAACTGGTGGAAGAGACCTACCGCCAGCACGTCAAGGTCGAAGACCTGGCCCATCGCCTGGGGATTTCCGTCTCGCACCTCAACGGCACTTGCCGTGAACTGGCGGGGCAGCCGGCGTTGCAGATCATGCACGAGCGTCAATTGCTGGAAGCCAAGCGTCTGCTGACGTACACCAGCATGACCATTTACGAGATGTCCGAGGTGTTGGGATTTTCCGATCCGACCAACTTCACGCGCCTGTTCCGGCGTCGGGTGGGGATCTCGCCAAAGGCGTTCCGCGACCGCTTGAAGGCCGAGCAGAACGACGACGCCTGACGTCCTGTGTTACCGCAGGGCGTTGAGGGTGGCGTTGTGAGGGATGCAGCGCTCGAAGTTGCAGCTCGCGTACTCACGGGGCAGTTGCCGCAACTGCTCCACGCGCCACGCCGCGGTGCCGTACAGCGCCAGCGTGGCCGCGCAGGTGATGAAAATCGCGAGGTATCTTCTTGTTCTGGTGTTCATGGCGTTGACCTCTGAACGAATACCCTTGGGTACTACTTTCAGCATAGGCCAGAGGGGAGCAGCTGCAAGCTTCGAGCTTCAAGATTGAAGCTTCAAGATTGACGCAGGCTCTCCGCTTGCAGCTTAAAGCTGATCCCATTGCGGGTTTTCGGGAAAACGCTGCACCAGAAAGTCCAGCATGCAGCGCAACGCCGCCGGCATGTGCTTGCGCGAGGCGTACACGGCGTAGATGTTCATCTGCCGGGGTTCGGCGTGGGGCAGCAGACGAACCAGTTCGCCGCTGTGAATATGTGCCCCGGCCAGATAGGTCGGCAGCATCGCCACCCCGGCGCCGGCCAGGGTCGCGCGCAGCAGGGTGCTGGCTTCGTTGGCGCTGATATTGCCCTGCACCGGCACCGAGACCGGTTCGCCATCCTCCTCGAAATGCCACAGGCTCTTGCCGAAATAGGAATGGGTCAGGCAGTTGTGCCGGCTCAGATCTTCTACGCGCTGCGGCTGTGGATGTGCCTGCAGATAGGCGGGTGCGGCGCAGACCACCGAGCGGCAGACCGTCAGACGCCGGGCGATCAGGTTGGGGTCGAGGTCGTTGCTGGTGCGGATCGCCAGGTCGATGCGCTCGTCCACCAGGTTCACGGTGCGATCAAGCATTTGCAGATCGATGTTCACCCCCGGATACGCTTTGACGAACGCCGCCATGGCATCGGCCAGTTGCGCTTGGCCGAACGAGGTGCTGACGCTGATCCGCAGCAAACCTCGCGGGGCATCGGCGGGTTCGCTGACGGCGGCCTGCATGTCGCCGGACAGCTCCAGCATCTGCCGGCAGCGCGGCAGGATTTCGTTGCCGGCGGCGGTCAGGCTCAACTTGCGCGTGGTGCGGTGCATCAGGCGCGCGCCGACCCAGTCTTCCAGTTCCGCCAGATAGCGCGACACCACCGGCCGTGACAGGTCCAGGTGATCGGCCGCCGCCGACTGGCTGCCCAGATCCACTACCGTGACGAATACCCGCATTGCTTGGAGACGATCCATGATTTGCCCGCTTTCAGAAACAAACTATGTTCAAGCATCGCATTTTTTGTAACGAGTCTGGCAACTAAGCTCTGTCCCCATCGCCAAGCACGGCATTCGAACAGCGGAGCAACCCATGATCGGCTTCACCACCCTCAAGCGCGTTTTACTGGCCACCGCCACCCTCGGCTTTGCTGCCCACGCAGCGGCTGCGAATCTGAGCCTCGACGTCTACAACCCAGGCACCAACGCTATCTTCCCGGTGACCTCGGTGCTGGTCAGCGGTGAGAAGGACGCGATTCTGGTCGACGCCCAGTTCGGCAAGTCCCAGGCCGAGCAAGTGGTGGAAAAGATCCGCGCCAGCGGCAAGCAACTGACCACCATCTACATCAGCCACGGTGATCCGGATTACTACTTCGGTCTCGACACCCTGACCAAGGCCTTCCCGAATGCCAAGGTACTGGCCTCGCAACCGACCGTTGATCACATCAAGCAAACCGTCGACGGCAAACTCGCTTTCTGGGGTCCGAAAATGGGCGCCGACGTGCCGGCCAAAACCATCGTGCCGGGCGTACTCAAGGGCGACAGCCTGATGCTCGAAGGGCAGAAATTGCAGGTGGTCGGTCTGGACGGCAAACAACCGGATCGTAGCTTCGTGTGGATCCCGTCGTTGAAGGCTGTGGTGGGTGGTGTGGTTGTCGCCGAGAACATTCACGTGTGGATGGCCGACACCCAGACCGCGCAATCCCACGCCGACTGGCTGCAAACCCTGCACTCGATCGAAACCCTGAAACCGAAAACCGTGGTGCCGGGTCACTACCTGGGTGACAGCGCCCGTTCGCTGGCAGCGGTGAAATTCACTGCCGACTACATCAAGGCATTCGATGCCGAAACGGCCAAGGCCAAGGACTCTGCCGCGCTGATCACCGCGATGAAAAAACGCTACCCGACACTGGGCGAAGAAAGCTCGCTGGAGCTGAGCGCCAAAGTCGCCAAGGGCGAGATGAAGTGGTAACCCGATTCTGAAAAACGCAGCACTCTCAAGCCAACTGGAGAATGTCATGAGCAAGATCGCAATCATTGGTGCCACCGGCCGTGCCGGCAGCCAATTGCTGGAAGAAGCCCTGCGTCGCGGCCACAGCGTCACCGCCATCGCCCGGGATACCTCGAAGATCGGCGCCCGCGCCGGTGTGGTCAACAAGAATGTCGACGTGCTGAATGCAGCCGCGCTGCAAGACGCCGTCGCCGGTCACGATGTGGTCATCAGCGCTGCGCATTTCGCCACGGTGCCTGCCAGCGCGCTGATCGGTCCGGTGAAACAGGCCGGGGTGAAACGTCTGCTGGTGGTCGGCGGTGCCGGCTCGCTGTTGCTCCCGGACGGCACCCGCGTGATCGACAGCGCTGGCTTCCCGGCCGAGTACAAGGCAGAGGCCAGCGCTGGCGCGGCGTTTCTCGAGGCCTTGCGTCAGGAGAAGGAGCTGGACTGGACGTTCCTGTCGCCGTCGGCGCTGTTCTTCGAAGGCGAGCGCACCGGCAAGTTCCGCGTCGGCAAGGATGACTTGCTGGTGAGTGCTGAAGGCCAGAGCTCGATTACGTTTGCCGACTATGCGATTGCGCTGATCGACGAAGTGGAAACGCCGAAGCATTCGCGTCAGCGGTTTACCGTCGGTTACTGACCGTATTGATCGTTCCCACGCTCTGCGTGGGAATGCCTCACTGGACGCTCCGCGTCCGCTTCGGCATGGGACGCGGAGCGTCCCGGGCTGCATTCCCACGCGGAGCGTGGGAACGATCAAAGAAGGGGTGCGTGGGAACGATCATCAAGTGAGGCCGGGCTCACCGCGTATGAGCCTGCTCCACCAACCACCCCATCAATTCCTGCAACTTCGCCGAAGGCTCCGATGCCGGCGCCACGATGTAGTAGCCCAATCCCGTCTTCACCTTCAGATCGAACGGCATCACCAGTCGCCCGGCGTTCAAGTCGTCGCCGATCAGTGACCAGTCGCCGATCGCCACCCCCGTCCCGTGGGACGCCATCGACATCGCCTGATCCAGGGTCTCGAAATGCTGACCGCTGGCGATATTGCTCAAGTGCAGTTCGGCGGCTTTGAGCCAGAGCGTCCAGTCGTCATCCGTGTGAGTCGGGTGCAGCAGCAGATGCTGTTGCAGATCTTCCGGTGTATGCAGGGCCGGCCCGCCGTTGAGCAGCGTCGGCGAGCAGACCGGCGTCAGTTGTTCATCGAACAGATGCAGGGTCGCAGGCGAATCGTGGGGCGCGCTGCCGTAGATCACAGCCGCGTCGAACTGCTCGCGATGAAAATCCACCCCGTGTTGCAACGACGCCGTGAGTTTCACCGGCACGTCCGGGCGCTCGCGCTGCCATTGCAGCAGGCGTGGCAACAACCAGCGCATCACGCAGCTCGGCGCCTTGAGTTGCAGGGTTTCGCGTTTGGCGCCGATCTGCTCCACCGAGTCGCCGATCAGGCTGAACACCTGCTGTACCCGTGGCAGCCATTCGCGACCTTCGGCCGTCAGCTCCAGGCCCCGGGCCAGGCGAATGAACAGCTCATAACCCAGATGTTCCTCAAGCCCCGCGATCTGCCGGCTCACCGCACCCTGGGTGATGTGCAACTGCTCGGCGGCCCGGGTGAAGTTGCAGCACTGCGCGGTGATCAGAAACGTGTGCAGGGCGGGCAGGGGAGGCAGTCGTTTCATGTGGATCCAAGGTATGACGTGAGGACATGGCTAGTATGAGCTTTTATCGATTGTTGCGGCTACGGGTCGCCCGTTTCAATGAGGCCAATCACCGGTTCCTTTAAAGCCCGGTGCCTCAATGAACAAGAAGGGCAAAGACATGGCGACGTGTGGCGAAGTACTGGTCAAGTTACTCGAAGATTATGGGGTCGAGCAGGTGTTCGGCATTCCCGGGGTGCATACCGTGGAGCTGTATCGCGGGCTGGCCCGTTCGAGCATCAACCACGTCACGCCGCGCCACGAGCAGGGTGCCGGCTTCATGGCCGACGGCTACGCCCGTACCAGCGGCAAACCGGGTGTGTGCTTCATCATCACCGGCCCGGGCATGACCAACATCACCACCGCCATGGGCCAGGCGTACGCCGATTCGATCCCGATGCTGGTGATCTCCAGCGTGCAGTCGCGCAGCCAATTGGGCGGCGGTCGCGGCAAGCTGCATGAACTGCCGAACCAGAGCGCACTGGTCGGTGGCGTGGCGGCGTTCTCCCACACCCTGATGTCGGCGTCCGAATTGCCGGGTGTGCTGGCCCGTGCGTTTGCGCTGTTCCAGGCCGGGCGTCCGCGTCCGGTGCACATCGAGATTCCGCTGGACGTGCTGGTCGAAGAAGCCGACGAACTGCTGACCAGCGTGCCGGTCAACATCGACC